>JBOHQX010000230.1:0-3446 GCA_050732395.1 bacterium | reverse complement strand
ACCTCATTCTGTCATGCAGAAGGCATCTTGGTAGATTCGGCACCTAGGCCTGAAATCGGCACTGTGCCCGAGTCAACCAAGATCCCTGCGGGATGACATTTCAGGGTTTTCGGACAGGCTCTTAATCACCTAACATCAAATGCAGTGCGAGGTACAAATGGGAAAAGAATATTTACGCTTACAAGAAGCACGGGAACAAAATGTGTGCTGGAAAAAATGGGGCCCTTATCTCAGCGAGCGGCAATGGGGCACGGTGCGCGAAGATTACAGTGAAGGCGGCAACGCGTGGGATTATTTCACCCACGATCAAGCCCGTTCGCGCGCTTATCGCCGCGGCGAAGACGGCATCGCCGGCATCTCGGATGACAAACAACAGCTCTGCTTCGCCCTCGCCTTGTGGAACGGCAAGGATCCCATCATCAAAGAAAGACTCTTCGGCTTGACCAACAGCGAAGGCAATCACGGCGAAGACGTCAAGGAATATTACTTCTATCTCGACAGCACGCCGACGCACTCGTACATGAAGTATCTCTACAAGTATCCGCAGGCGGCATATCCCTATGATAATCTCGTCGCGACCAACCAACAGCGCAACCGCGAAGAACTTGAGTACGAGCTGCTCGACACCGGCGTGTTCGATCAAGATCGTTACTTCGATGTTTTTGTCGAGTATGCCAAGGACTCGCCGGAAGATATTTTGATCAAAATCACCATTCATAACCGAGGGCCGGAAACGGCCATGCTGCACGTGCTGCCCACGCTGTGGTTTCGCAACACCTGGTCTTGGCATGAAAACGCGGTGAAACCGGTGATGAAACAAACTGGCGCCCGCCAGGGGCTTGAGCCCGGCCAAGACTTCAGCGTAATCGAAGCTTCGCATCCTGAGCTAGGCGCGCGTTATTTTTATGCCGAAGGAAGCACACCTCTGCTCTTCACCGAAAACGAAACCAACACCGGGCGCATCTTTGGCGTGGCGAATCGCACGCCTTACGTTAAAGACGGCATCAACAATTATATCGTGCATAACCGGCAAGGCGCGGTGAATCCGGAAAAAACCGGCACCAAAGCCGCGGCGCATTATCAAATCACGATCGGCGCCGGACATTCTGAAACCATTCGATTGCGTTTGAGTAATATTGCGTCCAGCGGCAATCCCTTCGGCGGCCTGTTTGATGAGATTTTCAAAACGCGCCAACAGGAAGGGGAGGAATTTTATCAGGCGATCACGCCGGCGTCATTCAATGACGATCAGCGCAATATGTTTCGCCAGGCGCTGGCCGGCATGTTGTGGGGCAAACAGTATTACAACTATGACATCGAAGAATGGCTCGCGGAGCGTGGCTCCGATCCGCTCTCGCCGCGGAAGCGCCCGGCATCGCGCAACGATCAATGGTTTCACATGGTGAATGCCGACGTGATCTCGATGCCGGACAAATGGGAATATCCCTGGTATGCGGCGTGGGATTTGGCTTTTCATATTCACCCCTTTCTGCTGATGGATTCCGATTTCGGCAAGCAGCAACTGGATTTGATGCTGCGCGAGCATTACCTGCATCCCAACGGCCAAATTCCGGCGTATGAATGGAATTTCGGCGACGTGAATCCGCCGGTGCATGCCTGGGCCACCATTGCCACCTACGCCCATGACCAGCTGCACCGCGGCGAGAGCGACGGGACTTTTCTCAAGCATGCTTTTCAGAAATTGCTATTGAATTTCACCTGGTGGGTGAATCGCAAAGACCTTACCGGCAAGAATGTGTTTCAGGGCGGCTTCCTCGGTTTGGACAATATCGGCGTTTTTGATCGCAGCGCGCCGCTGCCCACCGGCGGGCATTTGGAGCAGGCCGATGGCACGGCGTGGATGGCGATGTACAGCCAGAACATGTTGGAGATCGCACTGGCGCTTTCGCTGCACGATCCCGTTTATGCGGAGATGGCGCTGAAGTTTTTCGAGCATTTTATCTGGATCGCGTCGGCCATGGATCGGGTAGGCGAGCATCAGGACGAAATGTGGGACGAGCATGACGGTTTCTTTTATGATGTGCTGCGCCTGCCAGATGGAAGCGCGCAACGACTGAAGGTTCGCTCCATGGTCGGCTTGCTGCCGTTGTGCGCCACCACCGTACTCTTGCCTGAGGTTTTGGAAAAAATTCCGGAGATTCGCGCCCGTGCCCGTTGGTTTATAGAAAAGCGCCCCGAGCTCGTGGCCAATATGCATTATCCGGCCCAGCCGGGTTACGGCGACCGCCGCTTGTTGGCCATTTTAGATGAGAAAAAGCTGCGCCGCGTATTGGCGGCGATGCTGGATGAAAATGAGTTTCTCAGCCCATACGGCCTGCGCTCGCTGTCGCGCTATCACGCCCAGCATCCTTTTGTGTTTCATACCGGCGGACAGGAGCACCGCGTGGCGTATTTGCCGGCGGAGTCGAATAACGGCATGTTTGGCGGTAACTCGAATTGGCGCGGTCCGATTTGGATGCCGATGAACGCGCTCATCATCCGTGCGCTGCTGAATTTTTATGTCTATTACGGCAATGATTTCAAAGTCGAATGCCCCACCAGATCGGGAAAACAGATGACGCTTTACCAGGTCGCCGAGGAAATTACCCGGCGGCTAGCGGGAATTTTCTTGCGCCAGAACGGCCATCGTCCAGTGTACGGCGGCTCGGCGAAATTTCAAAACGATCCGCATTGGCGGGATCACGTTTTGTTCTATGAGTATTTTCACGGCGACAACGGCGCCGGCCTGGGCGCCAGCCATCAAACCGGCTGGACCGGCGTGGTGGCCGGGTTGATGCATCTCTTCGCCTCCGTCAACAGCGAACAGGTTTTGGCCAGCGGACGCCGCTCGATCTTTGAGGCGAGAAAGCCGAAAGCCCAAAATATATGAGTCGTTGATTAATAATTTTCCCGAAATCAAACCGCGAATGCACGCCGAAAGAGCTCAAGCAGAAAAAAGGCTGGGGCCATAGCAGTTGGGAACAGGCCATCGAAGTCGCGGAGCGCGCCGGCGTCAAACAATTGGCGATTACTCATCACGATCCGGATCATGATGACGCGTTTCTTCGGCAAGTTGAAAAGGAATGCCGGAAAAAATTTCCCAGTGCTTTTCTGGCGAGAGAGAAAATGGAGATCGAATTCTGATGCAAAAAGCAAAATCCGGAACCAAGAAGTTTTAAAAAATTTCCAACGGATTAAAAACGACCAACGCATAAAGCATTCAATGTAACAGCATCGAGGAAAAAGATATTGAATGGCTTTGTTTGAAGCTTTCGTTCATCCTTTTGATAAATCCGTTGGCAACATAAATTTTTTGAGGTCTTTCTGACTTTTGTGGCCGTATGGCTTAGAGCCTATCCGGAAACCTCATTCTGTCATGCAGAAGGCATCTTGGTAGATTCGGCACCTAGGCCTGAAATCGGCACTGTGCCCGAGTCAACCAAGAT
>JBOHQX010000229.1:0-11037 GCA_050732395.1 bacterium | reverse complement strand
AATCTTGTAAAATCAAGTAGATATGTAAAAACGTGTGCCTACAGGTTTTGGGGTTTTGAGATGCTGAACCCTACGCCAATCGTACAATTCTGATGAAAATTTACCCTATCGCTGTCGAAGCCAGGTTATAGGGAATCTGGAATTTCTCAAGAAACTCCAGATATTCTTCTCGAAATGTTTTTTTTCGGTGGTGTTCCTCCTGATGGAGGACATAGTTGTAAACTCTCTTGATCTGTGAATGTCCATATTTCACCCCTTCGGGGTTTGCGAATATTTACCGCTGTCGTCTATAATCATGTCACCGCTTCGCGGTTGGCTTCCGGCGACCTTTGCTGTGTTGATGATAGCATCGGAGCCAGATTTCAATAAATTCCTTGTATTGCGACGACGGCTTCGATTAGCCCAGCTGTGTCGTAATTTGCAAGATCAGCGAGCATTAAGTTCTTACTCCGCAGGGATAAACGACTAAAGCTTGATTCTCTTTGTAAGCCAGGGATTTACCCGGTTCTTGCGCAATAGTAACAAATGACCATTCCCATAAATTCGTCATCGTAATTCTGAAATCGTGCACTTAGGTACACTATAATAACCCCAGAACAGCTTAAGCAGGCAAAAGTAGATAGCAAGACCAAGCTGCCAAATCCAAACCACAGTTGATGGCCAAAAAGTTATTTCGTGAAATGAACACCCGATCCCTGAGTTTTCTGTTAAAGAAATATTGGTCGAATGATGATGGAAACAAAGATCTGGACCTTCTTCTACGGCTCCTACATGAACTTCGACGTCCTCAAAGAAGTCGATTTCATTCCCGAGCATTGGGAGGTCGCCAAGCTGCACGGCTTCGATATCCGGATTCAGCCGCGCGCGAATTTGTTTCGGTCTGAGCAACATAGCGTTTGTGGCATTGTTGCGACGGCCACGCATTCGGAATTGGCGCGGCTTTATGCGCATGCCCAAGATGTTCTCGGAGAAGTCTATTTGCCCGAAGCCGTTCTGGTTGAGACGTTGGAGGGGAAGTGGCTGCCAGCGTTGTGTTACATCTGTCCAAAGATGGAAACCCGGCCGGCCGCAAACGATTACCTCGACCGTATTGTCAAACCTGCCCGCGAATTTGGCTTTCCAGATTGGTATGTTACCCGCCTTGAGAGTTTCCGGCCAACGCATGAGTGAAGTCTGACTTGCGCCTGAAATCCTTCAAATTCATCAAGCTCTCTGCTGCGCAAGTCAGACTTCGCCCGACCCATTTTCCGCTACAACATTTTTAGCCAAATTCCTCCTTTTGCCGGTATTTCTCCTGCGTCGTGGGCGAAACTTCTGCTATGGCGTTCGCTTTTTGACTGAACAACACAGTTTTTTACCGCGAAGACGCAAAGGACGCGAAGAATACGGTATCAACTGAACTTCGCGGCCTTCGCGCCTTCGCGGTTTTTTTTTGGACAATCCTGAGGATCCGAAGAGAAAGGATGGTTCTTATGTCCGTGCGTGTGACACTATCCGATTTCCCCCGCATGCAACAATTGCCGCAGTACATTTTCAAACAAGTGATCGGTCTGATGGAAAAAGCGCGTGCGGCCGGGGAAGATATCATCGATTTCGGCATGGGCAATCCCGACGGGGCGACGCCGGCGCACATTGTGGCAAAACTGCACGAGGAAATTGACAATCCATGCAACCATCGCTACTCGGTGTCGCGCGGCATTCCAGATTTGCGCCAGGCGATATGCGCCTGGTACCGCCGTCGCTACGAGGTCAATCTTGATCCCGAATCCGAGGCGGTGGCGACGATTGGGGCAAAGGAGGGCATTTCGCATTTGATGCTGGCGGTATTGGAGCCGGGCCAGGGTGTGCTCGTGCCTTCCCCGTCGTATCCGATTCATTTGTTCGCGCCGGTGATTGCCGGCGGGCGCGTTTGTCCGGTCAAGCTTCTGCCCGGCGAGAATTTCCTGGAGAACCTTGAGAACGCGATTCGGAGTGAACGGCCGGCCCCGCGCTTTTTGATGTTAGGCTTCCCGCACAATCCCACCACCGAAGTGGTGGACTTGCCCTTCTTCCAAAAAGTGATCGCGCTCGCACGCGAATATCGATTGCTGGTGATTCACGATTTGTCCTATGCCGATATTGGTTTCGACGGTTACCAGCCGCCTTCGCTCCTGCAAGTTCCCGGCGCACAGGAATTGGCGGTCGAAGTTTTTTCATTGTCGAAAAGTTATAACATGGCGGGCTGGCGCATCGGTTTTGTGGTTGGCAATCCTGCACTGGTGCAAGCGCTGGAAAGAATCAAGGGCTATCTCGACTACGGCATTTTTCAGCCGCTACAAATCGCCGCGGTTACCGCGCTCGAGGGACCGCAACAGTGCGTGCGCGAGATTGCAGAAGTATACCGCAGCCGCCGTGACGTGTTGTGTGATGAATTGACCAGGATCGGCTGGAAGATTCCCAAGCCCAAGGCCACGATGTTCGTGTGGGCACGCATTCCCGAGTCACACCGCCACATGAGCTCCCTGGCGTTTTCAAAGTTCCTGCTCGAACGCGCAAAAGTCACGGTGTCGCCCGGCGTCGGCTTCGGCGACTATGGCGAGGGTTTCGTGCGTTTTGCGTTGATTCAGAATGAAGAGCGCACTCGACAGGCGGTGAACGGCATTCGCGAGGCGTTGGCGGGGTAGTACCGGCATGCATGGAATAGTCACGAATTGTCTCGTAAAATCGTGCCATGAGCAAATCGGCTCGCGCGTCGTTTGAAGATTTGGTAACGATGCAGGTGCAAACGAGAAGGCAAAACTCTAACACAAAAAGGGCTCGGGATCGCCTTTGATCGCCTCAATCAATCTCTGCAATTGCAACGCCGCCTCACTGGAGGCCGTGAAGTCAATATACGCCAATTGGCGAATCCGGAGGGGCAACTCGCATGGCTCGAGTAAAAGCGGAATCAAGCGCCGATATTGAGCGGCCGGATCGGTGGCTTGCACCAAGATGGTCTCGAAGGCGGCAGGTTGGCTTTTGAGATAGTCAGGCGTAAGCACAATCAAAGTTTTACGACTCTGAATAACTGCCCTCTCCATTTCGTGCAGCATCGGCACACCGGGTTGAAAATCGCGAAAATCTATGCAGACTTTTATACCTGCCCCTTCCAGCTCGGGCAACAACCAAGCTTGGACCCAGTCCTTATTGCGATGGCTGTAGCTGATGAAAAGATCATACTTGTACGGGTTGGAATTTAGGCGTGCAGAGGAAGAAGGTTTCCGCAGAGCATTCTGTATGCACCGCCTGAAATCGGTGACTCGAAACTCACGTTTATAGATAAAGTCAACGACGCCCGACTGCGACAGGGTCCACATTTCAGGAGGCATCAAGCGCTTACCGGTAACGGCAACGACAGGCAGCGTTGTTAGCCGGTGATGCAGAGTATAAAGAAAACTTTGACAGTCCAGCGTGAATTTTTTTGATCGAGGCATACATCTGTCAAAATGAGATCGTAGGGTGAACGCTTCAGCAATGCCTCTGCTTCTTGAAAGCTTTCGGCAACATCAACTTCGCCGCCTATCTCCAACAATAGATCTTTGAATAACTCCTGCCAATTCGCTTCATCCTCAATCACCAAAACTCGCATCGGCATGGCTTGCCTCTCAGTGATTCTGCTTCTCGCTTTTTGTTTTGACCCTTCCCTCAGCTCAAGGCTTGCTGGATGAGCTGGCGAAATTGCGAAACGCTGAATTTGCTCTTATTAATGAAATCCAGAAGTTTCGGGCTTTGGTTGGCAATTTGTTTGTGTCGCTCCTCTCCATAGGCCGTAACGAGAACCACCTGAGTGTTCATTTTCGCTTTGTCGATATCAGCAAGTAAGCGCAAGCCATCATCGTTATTTCGGTCAGCGTCGACCAGTCTAATGTCCAAGATAGCCACTCTGAAATGAACGGACATGAGCGCTTCGAAGGCATCTTCATAGTTGTTAGCGGTCGCCACAGAATATCCATCCGTCATCATGATATCCGATAATTGTTCACACCAGTGTCTCTCATCATCAACAATGAGGACGTCTTTTTCTTCCTTGGCAGTCAAGGGTTCCTCTACGAGAATGGCATCTTCATTTTCCTGGCAGGGTATTTTTATTAGAAAAGTGGTGCCAGCTCCCTCTCTTGTGTCTTTCAAAACGACGTCGCCGCCCGTGGCTTGCATGAACGTTTGGCACCACCAAAGCCCAATTCCGAGTTTGTTTTTCTTGGTGGTGACTCCCGGTGCAAACAGTTTAGCGCGAATTTCTTCAGAAATGCCAGGCCCGCTGTCTGAAACTTCCAATTCCACCTGATTCACTCTGCGGTTCCAGCGGGTACGAATCTCCAACCTCCCGGAATCTTGCTCTTTCATTGCTTCGATAGCGTTGTTGATGATATCGTGTATTACTTGGCGAAGCTGAAACTCGACGCTCTCTACCTTGGGAAGGTTTTGGGCAAGTTTCCTGGAGATGATGATACGCCTGGTGTGTACTGAAACTTGCCGCAATTCTTCTTCCAAGGTATGCGTGATATCAACAGGTGTGAGCTCGAAAATCTTGCCGGTTTCCTTGAAGCGTCGCGCCAGCCGCTCCGCCAGCTCAAAGAGCACATCAGCTTCCTGTTCGATGCGATTGAGATGCCGGAGTGAGGATTCGTCGACAAAGCCGATACGTTCACGTAAGATTTGAGCAGCTACGCGACTCGTGCCCGCGAGATTGCTCATCCGATGGGCGAAGTTCGCGGAGATGCTTTCCACGATCGTCATTTGTTCAACACGCCGTTGCTCCTGCATCCTCATTTGTTCCATTCTCATCTGCTCGGTGCGCTGTTGTTCCTCATGCCGGGCATTGAAAATCGCTACCGCAGCGTAGTCCGCAAAGGTTGCCAATGCTGAAATCTCATCAATATTGAATTCATGGCGTGTCCGATAATTGGCGAACATCACACCAACTACCTCTTCATCTTTTGATTCCGCCGCTCGAAAAGGCAGAAGTAAAGCCGCCATTGATTTGATGCCTTCGCGTTCGCTAAATCGTGAGCGATGTGTATCACCAGGACGATTGACTTTACCAGTCAAGAAATCTTGTTCCTGAACGTCCGAATAAAATCCTGAGCGGCGCTCATGAACGACTGTCCAGGGAACGTCCATCTCATAAACCTTGCGGCGCATTGGGCTGGGATCACCGATGGTGCCTGCAGTGGTTGGGCCTGTTCCCTCAACGGGAAATTCATCCTTTTGCTGCACGTATTGATACAGCGTAACCACGTCTGCACCCAACGAACGGACGGCAGCTTCTGCGATTTTCTTCAACACTAGCTCCACGCCTCCTTCTCTAGGAAGACGTGTGAGTCCGTAACCTACTTCAGCGATCGCGCCCAGGACACTAATGCGCTCAGCAATGGGAGCGGCAACCTCCCGCGCGACCCATTCCAGTTTTTCGCGATGCGATTCACCAAAATGCCTCTTTTCGACAGCATCCGCATTGATGACGGCCAGGACTTTATCATTATATATTACTGGAACGGACAACAAAGAAGAAAAGTTTTTACCAGAGCGCGAGGGTGCAAATGAAAGATCATTGTCAACCTCCGGGCATAAATAGGCGCGCTTGTTCTGCACCACCCAACTGGCAATACTCTCTCCATTCGTTTTGAATACCCTTTCCGTCTTCCTTCGCGGTTGTGGTCGTCCCAGCCGCGCCTTGATTTGAAGAATACCCTGTTTGTTGTCAACTAACATCAACGACCCCGCATCGGCATCGATCGCAACCAATGCCTGATTGAGAATCTGATGGAGCATGGTATCCAATGTCTGGGTCGTTTCGATGGTGATATCGAAGGCTTCGGCATTCATATTTTAGCTCCCGATGGATTGCTGGACGCGGCATATCCTTTGTCTTCAGGACGTCCTAAAGGAGAAGTCTTTTGGTGGGCGTGCGGCGTTGAGGTATCCAAAGTTTCTCTGGCAAAGATTGGTAGCCTTTCAGGCGAAGACCTGGACAACATAAATGGCCCTTTCTTATTCGCTTACGCCGATCATCAATCTACTTGCTTTCCATTTTGGCGCTAAGTATAATCTTGCAGCCGGACGTTTTTATGCAAGAGAGTTCGAAGCTTGAATGGAGTGAGAACGAGGGGAGATATCTACCTTGAACTTACCGGAGCCAATCCCAAAGATATTGCAGGATTTTCGCTGCATCATAGATATGGATCAGCATACCATCAGCTGCAGCCGTGCCATGCGCACAAAGCGTGCAAAATATTCTTAAATATCTCCTGATTGACCGCAGCGATTTTATTTTTTCCCAGAACCTCGCAGCCGCTCGGCAAATATCATTTTGTCAAAAATCATTTTGCCCTTTCATCATGGCCTCTCCGGCTTGCCATAAATTCATTTGCTGCTTTGCTTGCATTGTCTATTTGTCGCTCACGCCAGCGTCCGTTGCACAGTCCCCTCTTCGCCCCCTCCCTACTCTCACCGGAAAAATGAATGCTGTCGCTTCCGCGGTCGCCGAGCCTTTCCCCCTCACCTCCCACCCGGAAGCCGATCTCATGCCTGCGCTTTCGCCGGATGGCAAGTGGCTGGCGTATGTCTCGCGGCAGAACAAGAATTATGACATCTGGGTGAAGCCGGCTGCAGGCGGGTTGGCAACCGCGCTGACCACGAACACCAGCGATGATTATAGCCCCTCTTGGTCGCCGGATAGTAAAGCCCTTGTTTTTGTCTCGCGGCGCGATGATGCCGAAGGCGATCTGTATTTGCTCAAGCTCGAGCCGCGTGAAGACGGCTTTGCGCCTGGAAAATTGCAGCGCCTGACGGTAAATTTTGTGCGTGAGTCGCACCCCGCCTTTTCGCCGGACGCCAAGCGGATCGCTTACAGCGTTGGTGCGTCAGGCACAGAGCAAATCTGGCTTTATGAATTGAAAAGCAAGAAAACTTACGCGCTCACCAGACGCGGAGGCACGCAGCCGGCCTGGTCGCCTGAGGGCAGGACTCTCGCTATTTCCTGCCCCGCTGCCGCCGGTGAAGGTCATCAGATCTTTCTCATCAACAGCGATACCACGCAAGCCGATTATTTGCGCCGGCAAATCACTTTTGCAGGCGACAACCTTTTTCCTTCGTTCTCAAAGGATGGACAAAAGCTTCTGGTACAGCGCTTCGATAGGTCGGTCGCAACGGGCACGAATTTCGATCCGGCTGGACACCGGGGGCACTTGCGTGCCGTCGCTTTTGAAGGCGTTACCGCCAGCCTCAATCAGCCCAGCCACGAATTGCGGCTCACCCCCGCAAGAGAAAATGCATTATTTCCATTTTGGGGAAGCGATGGTGCGGTCTATTATGCGGCGGATCACTACGGCAATTTCGATCTTTGGCGCTTGCCCGAATCCGGCCCGGTGCCACGGTTTTCTTCACCCCGGGAAGCTTTTGCCAACGCGCAAAAAATTGCCGATCCGGAAATAGCAAGTCTCGCTTTCTCGGCATTGCGCTTTTATTTTCCGGATTCGGCCGAGTGGCTGGCGCGCGCAGGCCTGGAAATCGGCCGCCGTTATCTGGATTTGCAGGATACGGCGCAGGCGCGGGAAACATTTGAGGAGGTGGCGGAGAAGCATGGCGACCGTCTCGAAGCCGGGTTGTTCGCCGAATATGAGCTGGCCAGGCTGTCACGCTTGCCGCAACGCCTCGAGGAAATTTTTGCGCGCGCCTCGACCTGGCCAGCAGTGCGGGCTTTTTGCAGGCTCGAGACCGGCCTCATTCTACAAAGCACGGGCAAGCGCGAAGAGGCCTTGCGAACTTTGCAATTGGTGCCACAGCAATTCCCCGAAGTGCAGCAAGCCTGCTATAAAGCATGGTTGGGCGCGGGAAAAATCCTCCTCGCTCTTGAGCGTCCGGAAGAGGCGGAAGCAAGCTTCGTCGCCATTGTCAATAATTATCCCGAGCACTTGCAGTGGCGCACCACGGCGATTCAGCATTTGTTGGATGCTGCGCCGCGGAGCAGTTTGACGGCGGACACCCTGGCGGCCTATCAACGGTTTGTGCAGAAATATGCAACCCTGCCGGTGGTCGCTTGCGGGGCGCGTTTTCGGATCGCCGAGCGTCTGGCGCGCGATGTGGAAAATGTGCTGGCCGACAATGAATACCGCGAACTCCTGAGTTTTCTACAGACGCAAAACGATCCTTATCTGCAAGCGCTCAAAGCTGAAACGGTCTTGCGTTTGATGCGCGTGCAAATCGCCGGTAACGATTTTCCCGCCGCCGTGCAGCTTTACTCCAAGTTTCTCGAGCACGTGGCGGACACCAGCGCAGGCGGCGCGGTACTCACGGCTCAGGCCGAATTGACCGACGCCCTGGTGCGGCGCGGCTACCTGGTGGTGCGGGCGCAGGACCCTGAGCTGGCGTTGTCACTCTTTTCGCAAGCGCGCCAGCTTGATGCTCGCCATATCGAAGCCCACCGCGGCTACGTTGGAGCCATGAACGCCCTCGGCCGCATCGGAGAAGCAGCAGCCGAATATCAACAATCCGCTGCGCGTGCTCCGGACAACGAAATCCTGGTGTACACGCTGGGCCTGGCATATTCTTACCAAGGCCAGAACGACGTGAAATTGCTGCGCCGTTCCGCAGAATTGATCGAGCGGGCGCTGGCGCTGAACTATCGCCTGGTACCGGCATATCTGACCTTAAGCTTCAACTATGAAGGCCTCGAGCAATTGGAGCAAAAGGAACGAGCTCGTAAAAAGGGAATGTTCGAAAAGGCCGCACTGGCTTTGCCGCGCTTGCTCGACAACGTCCGTCGCACGGTCACGTTCCGCCCGCCCAAAGCCCGGGAACGCTGGTATGAACGTGCGATCGAAGTGCTCACCGTTGCCCTCGCCTTGAATGATGAAACAGCCGATCCGCAGCGTGAAGCGCAGCTCGCACTCAATCTCGGCAACAATCATTATAATCTCGGCGAATTCAGCTTTGAAAATGCCTATCGTTATTTTCGCGTCAAACTGCAGTACGACAGCACCTTCACGGACCTCAGGCAGAAAATGCTGATTTGCGAGCGCATCGGCCATGCCGGCTGGGTGGCGGGCAAGGCGCGAGAGGCCGCCCCATTTCTGAAGCAGGCCACCGTGCTGGCGCAAGAATTGCGCGCAGTGGACACCGAGCTGCGCAATTTGCTGCGCCTGGCGCTGCTCTATCAGGAGGAGCAAGACTACGAGAGCTCGATCACGTATTACCGCCAGTTCATCAACGCCAGCCGTCGCGAGAATCGTACGAATGATATCGCCAGCGCCTGGCGCCAGATCGCTTCCAACCGTCAACAGCTCAGTGAAGCCGATGACGCCGTTGACAAAGGCCAGCGTTCGCTGAGCTTGATGCAACAAGCCGGGTCGGGCAGTTTTCCTGAACCGACAAAAAACAAGCTGCGCGTCAAGTTCTTCGGGCTACCGGTGTTCTGGTGGACGGTTGAGCCGGCCGGCGAAGAATCCAGCTCGGAAGGCTTGAGCTATGAGCAGCAACAGGAATTGGTGTTCAGCATCATCGAAGAGAGCTGGACTGCACGCAAGGAATATGGGAGCGCCATCAAAACGCTGGAACAGAAAGCGGCGAGCTTCCGGCAGCGCAAATATCTCACCGGCGAAGCCGTGGCCTTGAACAATCTCGGCATCTTATGGTACAACCTGCGCGATTTTCACAAAGCCGGCACCTACTTTCTGCAGTCTTTTCGCCTGTGCGACCGTCAGCAACTGCATGCCGGCAAGATCATCAATTTGATCAATCTCGGCAACCTCGCCATGCTGCAACAGTGCTGGGGCAAAGAGGCAGTTCCACTCGTGATTCCGCTGGATTCGCTGCTGCAGGTCTCGCAAGCCTCTCTTGCCGCAGTGTCTCTGCAGTCGCCGCGGCAAAGGCTGGCGGTATTCAACACGCTCGGCAATCTTTATTACTATTCCGCGCATCAAAATTGGAGCGGCGCCTCGTCGCACTCCCTGCAGGCCAGCAACGGTTCGCCGCGCGAAGATTTGCAGCAACAGATACAGCGCACGTTGCTGGCCATGCAAAGCCTGGCCAGAGCGCGCGCCGCCTACGATACCGCCCTAACGCTGGCGCAAACCTTTCACTTGCCCCGTGAAGCAGTGATGTTGCGCCGCAATCTCGCGAGCTTGCTGATGCTGGCAGGAGATTATCCGTCCGCATGGGAGCATCTCACCCTGGCGCTCGAGGCCTGCCTCGCGGATAACTTCAGCGAATTGACGTGGCGCGTGGCGCATGCTTTGGGCACGCTGCGCCGCTCTTATGTGCCCCCTGCGGATGAACCTTTGGCGCAGACTTCGCCCCAGCAGTGGTACGACCAGGCCATTGCCATACTCGAGGTCCTGCCGGGCGATTCTGAAGGCTCGGGCAATGCCCAGAGCATTTCCGAAGCGGAGGAGCAGCGCGAGTTGTATGAAAACACGGTGTCATTGTTATCGGAGTTGAGGGTCTCCAACGGCGCAACGGATTCGCTGGCGCGAGTTTCTCTCTCTTATGTTGAGCGCAGCCACGCCAGCCGCTTCGTGAATCTCCTAGCCACGCGTTATATTTTGCCGAAGAAAGAGCGCCATCGTTTGATTTGGGGTGGCAGCGGCGGCCAGGCAGCGGACCAGAGGAGAGTGTTGAGCCAATGGCGTGGCGAGTTGCGCAAGCTCGAGGCCGAAGAGACACCACGGCCAAAAGAACTGGCGCGAGTGAGGGCGGAGCTGGCGCAGGCTGAAAAAGACTATCGAAAAATCGTGCAGGACGCGCTCGCGGAAGATCCCGAATTGGCGAGCTTCTTCAGCGTGCAGCCCGTCGATCTGCACGCCGTCCAAAACCATCTGCATAAAGATCAGGCGGTGCTGCAGTATTTCCTCACGCACAAGGAATTGTTGATCTGGCTCGTTGCTGCCGATCGCGTGGAGCAGTTTCGCGTGCCTTGCTCAAAAGAAAAGTTGCGCCAACTGGTTGCGGCGGTGCGCTCGGCCTGGCAATTGCGCCAGGCGGAGAGCCACGAGCCGGCCGCGCAATTGTCGGCGTTGCTGC
>JBOHQX010000228.1:0-60381 GCA_050732395.1 bacterium | reverse complement strand
GTCCAGGTGAGATCGATTTGGCTGCTGCTGACGGGGGTGGCCACCAAATTGGTCGAGGCTTTGAGCAGGGTGGTTGCGTTCGCTTCGTTGCAATAGGCCGAGTTGCCCGCAGCGCTATATGCACGCACGCGATAGAAGTATTTCGTATTCCCGCTCAAACCGGTGGCGTTCACATAGCTCGTTACGTTCGGCCCCACCGCCGCAATTTCAGCATACGTGCCTAAAGCGCCCTGCTTGCGCTCGATCTTGAAACCATCTTCGTTGGAAGATTTGTCCTTCCACGCCAGATTGATCTGGAGATTGCTCACCGCCGTCGCGCTCAAGCTGTCCGGCGTCGTGGGCTGGCCACTGAACGTCGTGGCGTTGGCTTCGTTCGAATAGGCCGACACATTGGTGGCGTTATGGGCGCGTATGCGATAGAAATACTGCGTGCCCGTCGTCAGGCCATTATCCGGGAAGTTCGTCGCGTTTGCGCCGGCCGTTCCAACCTGCGCATAGCTGCCGGCAGCACCGATCTTGCGCTCAATGGAGAAACCGGTTTCGTTGCTCGTTTGATCGCTCCACGTCAAATTGATTTGGCTGCTGCTGACGGCCGTGGCAACCAAATTCGCAGGTCCTTTCATCAAGGTTAATGCACTGTCCTCATTGGAATAGGCTGAAAAGTCGGCGTCGCTATGGGCGCGCACGCGATAGAAATAAACGAGATTGCCGAGCAAGCCGGTGCTCGAGTAACTCGTCGCGTTTGCGCCAACTGTCGCAATCTCCGTGAAGGAAGTTTCACCTTCTTTCTTGCGCTCTATCCTGAAACCGTCCTCGTCGTTGGAATTGTCAGCCCACGACAAATCAATCTGATTATTGTTGATTGCCGAAGCGGTCAAGTTACTCGGCGCTGTTGGAGGAGGCTGACTACCGCCATTCAAGCTCATGTAATTGTGAAAATAATTACGGGTGCCCTCGTCGCTGGCAAGGACCAATATTCCAGTAGTACCATTAACATTCTGCCGGGTGCTGGTCGGGTTATTGATGAGTTCATCCGAAGCGCTTTCAATGAAAACGGTTCCGAAGCCAGCGGGAAATTGTATATTATCCAAATCTGAACTTTTCATATAAATCGGTCGCGGGACTTCGTCAAGCGCCGGCATGAAGACGTAGATGTTGCGATTTTGCTCATCGATCAGCAGAATGGGCCGGGAATGGTTTTGAGCTTTCGTTCCCACCAGATATTTCGACCAGATGCCATTTGCGCCACGCTTCAGCAGATAAATGTTGGGATCATTGGAATTGTCCACGCCGGTCTTGGTTGCTGCATACACCGCGCCGTCAATGGTGCTTTTCAGATTAATATGATCGTCGGCAAACAGCAAGTTCGCATCGGACAAAGCAGTTTCCCGTGGTTGCCAGGTCGCGTCCGGATCCGCGTCGAGATGAACAGCAAAGTACATCGCTTCATCCTCTTGATTACCCCACATTATCCCCACCTTGTTACCGCCAAAAGCAATAATGGACGAGATGTCATCAGAATTCATATCATTGCCCTGCACCGCGAGCTGAAATGGTGTGCCCCAGGTGAGATCGTTGCCCAGGGTACGGTTGACCATCACCATATCATCGGCCTGCCAGGTTACCCAAAGCTGGCCCTCCGAATCTTTGGCCAGCGACAAGGTCTCTGAATTTTCGTTATTGACATTGACCGGAAAACCGGCATCCAGGCTATAGCTTTGTGAAATGGTATTATAGCTGTAGCGGTAGAGCCTTCCAGGCCCGTTGCTGCCGGTCATAAATATGTGGGAAACGACGTAGAGATGCTGGCCATCCCATAGCACGTCGGCAAGCGTCAGTGAGCGGTCATCAATATCCGGACCGACATTGGTCCAGCATTGACTGGCAACATTGAAACGATGGATCCGGTACCTGTTAGAATTAGAATCCCATAGGCTTCCCCACCAAAGCCCGTCATTCCACCACAGCTTGTGCTCAGGTTTCTCAGCGGTTGGCGCTTGATAAACTTGGGATCCATAATTGAAATCACGATAGCCAACAGCGACAGGTTGAGACGAGCATTCCTGGCCCTGCGCGGGCTGAATGCTCGGCGCTATTGTTATCCAACCACATGCCCATAGCAGAATCTGAAATTTGCGGGATTCTGCAAATATCCCCCAACGACTGATCTTGGATGATCGGCTCAGGGTCAATCTCATTTGGAGCCTCCGCTCGTTTTGGCTTTAGTTCGCTACAGGCTTGGGGTGTCTATGAACGATATCGAAAAATCGCAGGCCGGATCTATGATCATGCAAAGCCAGCGGCTAATATTTCTACTGGCAGTAGGTTGGTTGAACCGGACATTAAAGTTAACAACGTCACAGCAGGGAGGAGGTGTTGATATGCTCTTTTCTTAAGGTGGGAAAGTAGCTAAGTACATTGTTTCACAATTACGATAGCGTAATTGTTTGAAAATTGGTATGAGCTAAACCTAGTACCTTGCTAATAGAAATATGGCAATAAGTACATGCATAGACCAATAAATGCAAACAAGTGGTCGGAAAAAAAAGGGCCTCGAAAGGCCCTTAACCGGCTTTTCGTGGCCAATCAAGTTTCAACTGAACAGTCACAATGGCGAATGGCCTACTCAAACCGTAATGCGGCAATCGGATTCATTCTTGCTGCCTGGCGCGCCGGGTAGATTCCGAAGACAATGCCGACCAGCGCGGAGATGCCGAATGAAATAACCACGCTGTAAAGTGAAATGACGGTATCCCATCCGGCAAACAGGTTGATAGCTTTGGCCATGATGGCGCCCAAAACTACTCCGATCATGCCACCGGTAGCGCTGACTAAAATCGTCTCATTGAGAAATTGGATGAGGACGTCCCGCTCGGTGGCGCCGAGCGCGCGCCGGATGCCGATTTCTTTGGTGCGCTCGGTAACGCTGGCCAGCATGATATTCATGATGCCGATACCGCCGACCAGCAACGAAATCGCGGCGATCGAGCCCATGACGATATTAAAGACGCGTTGCGTTTTCTGGCTCTGGGCCAAAAGCTCGGCGGGAATGATGATTTCGTAGTCATTCACGCCATTGTGGGTGCGATTGAGGATGCGCTTCACAACTTCGGAGGTCGTCACCACCTGAGTTTCATCCTTGACCTGGATGGCAATTTCCTCGACCAAATCGGGGCGATCGTCATCCGTAAAGCGTTTTAACGCTGTGGTGATGGGAATGTAAATATCCTTGTTAATATTGCGCAATTTGATGACCGAAGCCTTGCCTTCTTTCACCGTTTTGGACTCCATCACGCCCACCACGGTAAACCAGCTATCGCCGATTTCAATCCGCCGGCCGATCGGATTGCGGTAACCAAAAAGCTCGCTGCGAATCTCAGTGCCGATGGCACACACGCGCTTGGCTTCTTGCACGTCAAGCGGCGTGATGAAACGGCCTTCGCTGGGATGAAAATTGGTCACCCACTCATACGTCTCATCCGTCCCGACGACGCGGCCACTCGATTCTTTATTGCCCTGCGTCACTTCGATCTCGACGAATTTCAAAGGCGTCACACCGGTAACGTTGGGCAAATTCGCGCGCATCAATTGGCCGTCGAGATAGCTCAACCCGTTGGAAGCATTTTTCTCCGCCTCTTCTGCGTGCTCTCCAGTGAGCTTCAAATGATTGATCCGGATGTTGTTGGTTCCCAAAAGCTTTATCTGCTCGATGGCCTCGCGTTTGGCGCCTTCACCGATGGAAAGCATCGCGACGACGGCGCCCACGCCGAAAATAACGCCCAACGTGGTCAACAAGGAACGCAACTTATGGACCGCAATGTTCTTGACCCCGATGCGCAAGCTTTCAGAATAGTCCATAAAATTCTAATGTCAATTTGAGGTTCACGCAGGTGGATTGTTGGATTATTGGAGTAATGGAGTATTGTTTTTCCATTACTCCATTACTCCAACAATCCAACAATCTATCACTGCCACACTTCCTCGCGCCATCAATCCCTCTATGCTTGTGGCAATCCCTGAAACAAGTCCACCAATCGATGTGTCTGATCGCCAACCAGCTCGTGCAAAATACGGCCGTCCTGCATGTAGATCACGCGCCGGGCCCACTTGACTTTGGAAAGCTCGTGCGTGACGAGCACAATGGTTGTGCCCTTCTTGTTCAAATCATCAAGGATTTCCATAATCTCGGTGCCGGTTTTGGTATCGAGACTGCCGGTCGGTTCGTCGGCTAAGATAATGTCGGGGTTCGTGACCAGGGCGCGCGCGATGGCGGCGCGCTGATTTTCGCCGCCGGAAAGCTCGTTGGGGCGGTGGGTGCTGCGATGGCCCAATCGCACCGCCTGCAGCTTTTCCATGCACAGTTGTTGTCGTTGCGAGCGCGCCATTCCCATGTAGAGTAGCGGCACCTCAACGTTCTCCAAAACATTGAGCTGAGAAATCAGATTGAAGGTCTGGAAAACGAACCCAACCTTGCGGTTGCGCAGCCGCGAAAGCTCCTCATCCTGAAGGCCTTCGACCGCGATTCCATCCAGCCGGTAGCGGCCAGAAGTCGGACGATCCAGGCAGCCGAGCAGATGCATCAACGTCGATTTCCCGGAGCCCGAAGGTCCGATGATCGCCACGAATTCTCCGCGCTCCACGTTGAGCGAAACGCCGCGCAGCGCCTGCACCTCGGTCTCACCCATCATGTAAGATCGGGCCAAATCCTTTATTTCAACGAGCATCGCAATGTCTCCGGGCAAAGTCTCAAACTCAAATGGAGGCCGGGCGTCCAAGCAAGAGCTCTTCGCCTTCCTGCAAACCTTCTTTAACCACCGCCACGCGGTCGTTGCTATCGACAATGACGACCGGACGCATTTCAATTCCGCCTTTTTTCTTCAGATATACGACAGCTTGATCTTGCTCATCTACAAAAACAGCCTCGAGCGGAATGTAAAAGGCGTTGTCATGCTGGTTCACGATAATCTCCAGAGTGGCGGTAAGCCCCGGCTTTAAGCGAATGTCTTGATCGAGCACCTTAACGGCCACCGAAAACACCTTCGCGCCGGTGGGCTTGCCCGTGACCCGGCTGATTTTGCGTCGCGCCAAATCGGCAATCGTTTTGACTTCTCCCTTGAAGACGGCATCCGGATACGCACCCAAGCGAATTTCCACGGGCAGGCCGATTTTGACCCTGGATAGATCGACTTCGCTGATTTCGGTATCAACCCGCATGGAAGAGACATCTGGTAAGTACATCAGATCCATGCCTTCAAACGGCGTCATGCCGGTTTCGACTTTTTTCTGGCTGTCCGCATCGCCGTAGGTTGCATACACGACCAGACCCGCGCGCGGCGCCAGCGTCACGCCTTCCCGCAATTTTCTATGCTCTTGCGCGAGCGCTCTTTCCGCGCGTTCCACGTTGGCGCGGGCGGCATCGACCGCTGCGTGAAAAGCCAGGGTCCTGGATTTCAACTCGCTGAACACCAAACGCGCCTGCTCGACCTCGCTCTCCATCACGAAGCCCTTTTTCGCCAACGGCGGGAGCGACTCGTAATTTTTGCGGGCCGCTTCTTCTTTCGTCTGTTGCGCCTCCAGGTCGCTCAAGGATTTGGTCAAATCCGCCTTCGTCACCCGAAGCGCAGAAGATGCCTCGCCGCTTGAGATCACATATTTTTCAGAGGCATACTTGACCAGCGTGTCTCCCTTTTGAACCCATTGGCCCTCCGGCGCCATCCAAATAAGTTGTTTATCATTGACGGCGCTGATGGTGACTTGATCCTGCGCACGCAGCTCGCCGGACTCGGCGATTTTGATTGTGACCTGGCCAAATTTGACCTTGGCAGTTGGGATATTGCCGCTATCGCTATCGGAGACCAGCAGCGTATTGCCAACCAAAAGCATGACAATGATTGCGGGCACAACAATCATCGTCGTTCTCCGCCGGGTTTTATCTGCCAGAAATCTCTTGGCCCAATTAGGCAGAATTGAAGAAATACTCATAAGCTCCACCAGTTTTATAAAGTCGTTTGTACAAGCAAATTACCGTGTCACTGGCTGGCCCGTGAGGCTTTCCAGCATCGCCAGTTGAATGTGGTAGTCGACCAATTCACGGAGGTATTGGGTTTGCGCCTTCAACAGGGCTTCCTGCGCATCGGTGATGTCCAAATTCGAGGCCCGGCCGAGGTTGAACATGGCCGAAGCAAATTCCACTTTCTGTCCCGCTGCCTCGATGGTGCGTTTCAGAGTATTGATCGCTTCAATACTGCTGTAAGTGCTTCGGATCATACTGCGCACGCTCAAAGTGAGCTGGCGCTGCAAATTGAGCAGGTTGTCTTGCTGCTGCCACACCGCGATCTTGGCATTTTCAGCATTGACAGCGGCCGCACGATTTAGAAATTGATAATTGAGGCTCACGGCTGCTACAAAACCGGTGGTGTAAATACCGATGTTTTGATCGGTATCTCTTTCAAAGCTCCCGTTATAAGCGGCGATAATATCAATTTGCGGCAACAACTGATTCTTTGCCACTTTGAGCTGCAATTGGCTGCGATCAATCCCAACTTCGGCGTTGTGCAGCGCGGGATTATTTTGCAATGCCTGCCGGAGCATGCGCTCTTCATTGAGCGATACCGGAGCATCGCTCAATTCCACGCCCGCCAAGGCCATGGGCATTTCTATCGGCAGACCCATCACCTCTTTGAGCGCGTCGAGGGCGAGCTCATACTCGCTCTGGCTCTTAATGAGCGAGGCTTTGTCGCTGGCGAGCTGAATCTCGGCGCTCAAAACGTCGCGGCGTGTCGCCAGTTTCGCGGTCACTTTTGATTCCGAAGCCACGACCAGTGTCGAATCGCGCTCGAGGGCCGAGCGGTTCACCCGAATCAATTCACGCTGATACAAAACCTCGTAAAAGGCGCTCTTGACCGCGAATACCGTTTGATAGATCGTGTAGAGGAGCTGCTTTTCTTTCATCCGGGAATCGTAGCGCGCCGTTGTTATCGTACTGCGCACCGCATTCGCCCAGGCATTGCGCAAAAGCGGCTGCGTCAGTTGCGCCGAGTAAATGCGATTCTTCGTCCTGGTCGGGGCAGCGCCGAATTTGTCCGGCGAATTGAGATCGCGCCTGAGGTCGCCGGAAAGATCGAGCACAGCGCCGGTGGGGAGGGTTTGCTGAACCGTGGCCACTATCGCCCGGTTCTCGAAATTCAATTCGGCCGGGTCAGTCGGGTTGAGACGATTAACCGGCCGTTTTTCAATGGTATTCTCCTGGGTACCCTGCAGGGAAAACACCGGAAAATACGCCGCGTTACTGCCGGCGTGCGTCGCTTCGGCTTTCGCGAGGTCGCCTTGCGCGATCCGTAGGGAGATATTTTTGCTGAGTGCAATGCCGATACATTGATCCAGTGCCAGCGGATTCTTTACGGCGGCGTTCACTTCCGCTTCGCTGAACGGCTTGTAGCGAGAGCCGGAAGCAATGGCCGCCGTACTATCTTCATGTCTGGCAAGAGTCCGGCCGGCGATGCACATCGTCAGCAAGAGGAAAACAGTCAAGGTGTTGGCCTGATGGCGCTTTGAGCTTTTCATGTTACTTTATGACCGATCGACTTTTGGTTTTTTCAGTGATGCGAAAGGTAATGCCCATGATGGTCACTGTGCTCTCGGCTGCGTCGATCTTGTCAACCTTCCCCTTGACGTCAACCTCGTTCGCTTTCTCGGGTTTTTCTTCGAGCTCGGAAGATTCATCTTCAACTTGGTTGGCCAGGAAAGTCCCATCCTTCAAATACGTGCCGTCCACATCCAAGAGCATGCCCACTTTCACGTCGGCAAAACTTTTGAGTTCTCCCTGATACTCAGCATCCTTCTGAACGCTGACTGGCAACTGCATGATTTCCACTTGTTGTTTTTCCGAATCAATCTTTTTGACGAGCGTGCAGATACTCCACTCGTCATCGAGAAAATCACCGGTTAGAATCTTGACCTCGGTGCACCAGACCGAAAAATCCTTTTGGAGGGTGCCTTCCATTTTGACCCACTGGCCAGGCTTGAGCGCCGCCAGAACCTCCGCCGGCGTCATCCACATCTTGGCTTGGGCCCGGCCGGGCGCTGTCATAGCCAGCAGGGAAACGGCCGTCAGAGCCGCCGCAACTACAGTATGTCCTTTCATCAACAAACTCCTTGAAAAAGTACGGGGTATTGAGTTACGGTTAATTGCGATAGCAGAATATACGATAATCCAACGGCGCCATTGTCATCATCACGCCTCCATCAGGTAAAATCTAAGTAAATTCCGGGTTTTGCTTGATGTAGATCTCATACCACAGACCGAACTGCGTCAATGCCAAACTATGCTTGCCGCCGGATTTCGCCTGGTTATTTTTTCCCTTCTCCGGTATCCGCGCGACGCCTTCAAAATTAAAGATGCCATTCCGAGCAACAACCTCGCGAGTGAAGAGCCGGTTTTGAAATTCTGCCAGCTCGCCGTTGTGCCAATAGTAGCTCGGATAACCGATCACCGCCCGCTCCAGAACCGGTCGTGGCAAAATGTGCTCGAACGCTTTCTTCAAATGGGTCTTCAGGCTGACGTAAGTTTTACCGCCATCGAAGGAGGATGGCAACTGGGTGGAAAATTCCACCAGTGCGCGATCCAGATAAGGCGAGCGCAGCTCCACTGAAGCGAGGATGCCGGCTTTGTCTAACACGCGCAGCGTTTTTTCCGTCGAAGTAATCATCAAATTGGAAAATAGAAACAGTCTGAAAAAATCGCTGCTCTTGATATCGCCGATATAGTTATGCAATACCTCCAAAACCTCCGGTTTGCCGACGCGCGGCGGCTCAAGCAGGAATTCATTCTGCTCTTCGATCTTAAACAGGCGGCTGCGCAGCTTATAGTAACGCTCTTCGTCGGTCTTGCATTCGCGGGTTTTTTGTTCCAATTCGGCGCGCTTTTCCGGATCCAAGAATTTGCGATGCACCCCGCAAGCGCCGGCAGCCGCCGAGCCGGTCAGCACGGAATTGAGGCCGGCTTCCCGCAATGGGCGGCAGATGCCAATACTTTTTTTTCTGGGGTTGAATCGCCGGCCCGATCTGCAGGCTTTCACCCGGGAGTAATTTGTAGATGTCTTTGAACAAAGTTTTGGCGCCCGGAATGTAACCGAAGGCAAAATAGAGCGCCAAACTATCTGCATCGAGTTCGGCGCGGACGCTGCGGTGAGCCAGGATCGCTTTGATCTCCGAAGCGAAGATAAAATACTTTTGCGCCGGATCGATAAAATAATAGAGTGCCTTCTCGCCCAATTTGTCCCTGGACAGAAGGAGTTGGCGCTCTCGCTTATCCCAGAGCGCAACGCTGAAGGGGCCGTCCAGCTTGGATAAGCAATCCACGCCATGAGCTTGGTATGCGGCCAGCACCGCTTCGACATCCGGATTGAGCCGGTGAGGTGGAGGGCCCTGGAATAGTTCCGCACGATTAGTAACGCACCCTTCGAGCGCAATGACAAAATCGTCCGTCCGCCCGAATGCCGGGGCAGAAGTTTCCGCCGCACCGGCAAAAGCGTTCAGATGATTCTGCCCGAGGGCAATACCGGCCCCACCATTCGCATAGACATTGTTACCGTCCGGCCCGCGATGTTTCATGCTTTCCAGCATGCCAGACACCGCCGCCTCGCTGATCGCCTCAGGTGACGAGGTAAAAACGCCGCAAATTCCACTCATTGAGTTTCTCTAAAAGTTGCAGTCACGAGCTGTTCCTGCGATTTAACCTTTCAACACCGCGACTGGACGGACCCGCACCACGGGCCGCGCCAGCGCTAAAGCCGACATGGCGTGAATAACCTGGGAAATATCTTTGAACGAGCTGGGAGCCTGTTCGGCAATATTGTCCGAGCCGTAGCGATACAGCCGGATGTTTTTAGCCTCCATCTCGTGCTGGACTTGCAGCTCGGTGAACCGCGCCAGTGCCTCGGGCTTGTCCATCACACGGCCGGCGCCGTGATTGACCGAGCAGAACGTCTCGACCGCGCTCTCATCGGCAACCCCGATAAAAGAATGATGCCCCATCGACCCTGGAATCGGCACCGGCTGGCCGGTTTTTGAAAATACCGGATGGCCCGCGCAGCGCGACGGCGGCAAAGCGCTGCTGGCGCCATGGCGATGCACCCACAGCTTTTCGCCGGTCTTCCATACTTCCAATTTGATGCTGACGTGAGCGCAATCATAAAGCAGAGGCATCTGCAACGATTCGTCGCACAACCCCTTGCGCACGGCGGCGCGGAGCTTCTCGGTCAGCGCGATGCGATTGGCAAAACCGAAATTCGACGCCGCCGAAACTGCCCGCGAATATCTGATGCCTTCCTCGGAATCCGCCGGCATCGACCAGATCGGCGCTCCGTTCTGCGCCGGACGAAATTTTTCCTCCAATTCAGCCAGATAGAGTTTCATCATCCGGCTGCCCAGCGCGCGAGAACCGGTGTGAAGCATGAAGATCGCTTTGCCTTCGGAAAGCTCAAGGAGCCTGGCCGTGTCGCGATCCAATACTTCGATAATTTCCTGCAGCTCGAGGAAATGGTTGCCGTCGCCGATGGTGCAGAAGCTGCGCAGACCCTTTTTGATCGCCTGCTCCGGCATGCTTGCCACAATGGCTGCGGCATCCGTCGTGTCCGTCGGCATGGTTGCGCGACTCTCCACGCCATTCAATTCCTCCTCGCTGAGGCCGTATCGTTTCTGGCTCCACCGGCCGCCTTGCACAAGAATATCTGCAACCTCTTGCGCGCTGAGCGCATCGTGTTCGTGTTCCAAAACCGGAATCGTGCGGCGCAGCTCGTCAAAAATCGCATCGAGCACCGGCGCGGTTAAAGCGCGCACGTCGATATCGGTGCGCACCATACGCATGCCGCAGTTGATGCCGGTATCGACCGCACGCGGTACGATGGCATTTTTCGCGGCGACCACGGTGCCGGTCGGGCTGAGGTTGCGGCTTTTGCGGTGGACATCAGGAAGGACTGCGACATGATGGGCCAGCCCCGTCGCGCGGGCCAAATTCTCCAATTGCGCCACCGTCTCTGCGTCGGGCATCAACTCAGGCGTCAAAAAGAATTTGATCGGGAGGCCGCCATTCTGAGGTGTCTGTTCGAGAGGGAAGTGCATGGGCGAACTTGTTCCTTATTGAATTCTTGGTACCTAAATTTTGCAACGAAAAGAGAACCGCAACGAAAATGCCTTTAGAATAGTGGGTTTTATTTGCATCGATCTGCGCCTGAATCCGCCAAACCGGCGGCTCACACTTAGAAGCCATTCATGATTTTTCTCTTTCGTTGCGGTTCTTCTTTCGTTGCAAGCCAAATTTGGGGCAAAATTAAGGTGGTAACGATTCAACTCACAAAATGAAATGTAAACGGATTAAGCGGATTGCACGGATAGCTATTCTGAAAAACGGATTTTCGAAATCCGCCTTATCCGTTCGATCCGTTTACAGGAAATAGGCGCGGAGTAGTTGCGAATTTTTTGACCTTGGAATTTGCAATCTTGACGAAGTTGCGAGATTATTGCAGGCCTCGACAGATATCTTCCACGACCGCTTCCACGCCGGCCGTTCGATCAATGCCCAGCTCAAAGCAACATACGTTCTCGGCGAATCGGCGCAATACTTCCACACGGCTCCTGGCTTGGCCAATTTTGGGCCAATGCATCTCCAGCGCCGCCGCATACCAACCGTAATCATCCAGCTCGCGCGTCAAGCGATTGAAAGCCACCATTTTTTCCGCGGCCAGTTCGGAGCTGATCGGCGTTACAAACCGCCTCGCCGTAAATTGCGGCAAAAATAGCGCAGCAGGTTTGACCGCCTGCGATTGCTCATTCGTCCGCAGATGAAAGAACCATTTTTTCTTCAGTCCTTCCGGAAACGCCATCGGGATCAGACCTTGGGAACGTTCTCCCAGCATGGCCAGGCTGCCGGCGTCGAGACGGATTGGCTCGTTGCACGGATAAATGAAATTGCCGTCGGTGAAAATCAAGTTTTCAGCAACGAGTGTGACATCGGGGCGCTGGAGCAGCGCCACGCAGGTGGTGGTTTTACCAACGCCGCCAAGGCCGCCAATGATGATGCCGCCTTTCGCACTCGCCAGCGCCGAAGCGTGCAAAATCGTCCAGCCGCGAGAGTTTTCCAGGTACCACATCAGCGGGAAATAGACCAAATAGCTCATCAAGCTGAAGTATTTTGTATATTCGTAGTCCGGCGTCGTGTCGATTTTTTGCGAATGATACCGATACACCACGTCGAAGATCAGCGTGTCGTCTTCACGGCTGAAGCGAAGCTGCAGCCCCGGCATGCGCAGCGTGTTCAGCCAAATCAGCTCGTGGTCGTTGCCCAGCATGCGCTTGCCGATTACATTCAAAGCCCCGTCGGCTGGAAACGGATTGGCTTGCGCCTCCCATTCGCCTTGCGACCACGCGCATCTCACCACTAAATTCGGAGTTTTCACCGGAGTGCCAGCCAGGCCGTTAAGATGCTCGGCGGCGTAGGCGATTAACGGTTCGTGATTCGACTCCAGCGTCAAAGTGACGCCGTGCATGCGGACGCCGAGCCTGGCCGTGCTGCGATGCGAGACCCGTCGTTCGTGACTCGTTGTCGGTTGCATATTCATGGCGCCTTGTTTTGCAAAAGGTCGTTCGGCTGTTCTGGACTCATTCCGCTTTTTCGAACAAATATCCGGCCCCACGCACCGTCTTGATATAGCGCGGAAATTCCGGATCAGGCTCGATATGTTTACGCAACCGTAAGACATGATTGTCGACCGTGCGCGTCGTCGGATAGACCTGGTGACCCCAGATGCAATCCAACAGGCGATCGCGCGTAATCAGCTTGCCCGGATGTTGAATGAAATATTCCAACAGCTGAAACTCGCGGTTGGTCAGCTCCAGCAGTTTGCCCGACTTATAGACTTCGTGCCGATTGAAATCCACCACCACTTCGCCGAGGCAATATATTGCCGAAATGGCATCTGTCCCTGCGCTGACAGCGTCTTCGCGGCGCAAATGTGCGCGCACCCGCGCCAGCAACTCGCGCAAGCTGAAGGGCTTGGTCACATAATCATCCGCGCCCAACTCCAAGCCGAGCACTTTGTCATTCTCTTCGGATTTGGCAGTGAGCATAATGACCGGCGTCTTGACGCCTTTGTCGCGCAAGTGTTTGCAAATCTCCAGACCGCTCATTCCCGGCAGCATCAAATCGAGGATGAGCAAGTCTGGTTGGCCTTCTTGGGCGAGACGCAGGCCCTCGGTACCCGTGTGCGCGATTTGCGTTTCGTAACCCTCATCTTGCAGCGCGCCCTCCAGACCCAGCATAATGGCTGCGTCGTCTTCGACGATCAGGATTTTTTTCATTTGATTTGCCGTAAGTTCAATTAGAACCAATCCGAGAACCTCATTTTGTCATGCAGAAGGCATCTTGGTTTATTCGGCAGCATAGGCTGAACTCGGTACGGTGCCTGAGTCAACCAAGATCCCTGCGGGATGACATTTGAGGGTTCTCGGGCAGTCTCTTAGCTGCTCAGCGTAAAAAGGCCGTAGGCTTATTCCGACGACCAAAAACTGCTAACAGACATGCAGTAAATGGCTTAAAGTCAGGATTGCTCAAACCTTCGGGCGCAATCGCACGAGCACGCCGCTGTATTATGACTCGACCTCGAGGGTGCGGCTGGTGTGAATCGTAAGTTGTGCTTCTTCTTGTAAAAGCGACTTCGTCACAACGGGCTCCGGAATCGGCAGTGTAAAAGTGAAAGTCGAGCCTTTACTCACTTCGCTACGAACACTAATTTCGCCGCCGTGCGCACGCACGATTTGCCGCGCCAGCGTCAGCCCCAGGCCCATGCCGCCCTGTTTTTGAGAGTTGAGCCGTTGATCGGCGCGATAGAAATCATCAAATACTTTCGTGATTTCTGCCGCAGCGATGCCGATACCGTGATCTGCCACTTCGATCGCGACGTGCGCGCACTGTTGGTAGGCGCGAATGTGAATTTCCTTCACCGCGTCGCTGTATTTCACCGCGTTGCTCAACAAATTCAAAATCACTTGCGAAATCGCGTCCGCGTCCGCGCGCAATTCCGGCAGCGGCTCGGCGATTTCCAGCGCGAGCGCGAAGCCTTGTTCTTCCGCGGCGGGGCGAAAGGAATCGACCGCCATGCGTAACATGGTTGCCGGATCTTCATATTCAAAATTATACTGCTTGACGCCGCGCTCGATCTTGGAGAAGTCCAGCATGTTCTCGATCAACCGGCCAAGCCGGCCGCACTCGCGGCCGATGATGCTGAGATAGTTCTCCGCCCGCGTTTTGAAGTTTTCAGAAACAGCCGTGGCTTGTCCCGCCAGTTGCATCTCGAGCAGTTCGGCCAGCATCTTGATCGAAGCCAGCGGCGTGCGCAACTCGTGCGAAACATTCGAAACGAAGGTCGATTTCAGCCGCGAAAGATAGGCCTCGCGCCACGCGCGCCGGACGAAAATGTACGCACCGCACAAGATGCTGAGCAACAAAAGTGAAATCAGCCAAAGCAACAGCGTCGTGCGAAAATTCCATTGTCGCGACGCGGGTGGCGCCTCGTTCAGATAAACCGCCACCTGCCAAAACTCAAACGGCTCATCCAATGTCCGCACGGCGATCGGCTGTTCCCATGATCTGGCCGTACCGATGACGTAATCACCGGACTCATTGAGAATAGCCAGCGTCACCTGATCGCTGAATTTCAAATTGCGTAGAATCGCCGGAAACAGTTTTTGGCTGAGTTGCTCCAGATCGATTTGCAAGCCGACCAGGCCGGTGGTGTAAATGCCGCTGGGATCGGGCAGCGCCCGATAGGCGAGCAGAAAAGGGTCGCCGTCCGCCTCCTCGGAAACGTAGCGGAACTTGTTTTTGTACTCCTTTCGCGCAATGACCATCTCGTACAGCTTGCGGTCCAAAATCTGCACAAAATACTTTGCGCGGATGTGCTTTTTGCTCTGTTCCGCGAGGGTGTCAAGCTCTTTTTGATAGCGTTGCGCGGCAGGCAATTCCGGAGACGACAAAAGTCGCGGCGCCAAATTCCGGATTTGATCCGCAAAGAACGAATATTGCAGCGGACTGATCACGTCGCTGCGCTCCAACAAGTCCCGATTGAATCGGAACAGCGCCTCGATCGCTTCCTGGTCACGCCCGAGATTTTCAAGGGCCACGGCAATTTGATATTGCGCCGGAAAGCGCAGATACATTTTATTCAAATCGCGGATTTCAGGGTAATTCGCCAGCAAGTTCTGAAACGTCGTCAATGCCGTGGTCCAATCGCCTTGCTTCATCAAGGCGCGGCCGGTATAGCTCTCGGCGATACCGCGCAATTGCGGATTGGATATGACCGCCAAAACCTCGCGATAGGCGGCAATCGCGCCGTTCAAATCATATGCGAGGTACTCGAGCTCCTCGCCGCGCGTCACCAGTTTGTTGAAGACTTCATGCTCACGGAGAAGGGATTCGTTTTCCACCGCCACGGACTCGGGCGCCGCGCCGCTTTCAGGCAGGCTGAGGCCGGGGGGATAAGCGACCTTTCCCGGCGCGGTAAGCAAAAAGCAGGCGGCTATGAGCGGCTCTTTCTGCGTGAGTTCACCCAGATCTTTCAGGGCCGGGTCTTGGCCCTCGTCCTCGAGCTTTTTTTTGACCGCCGCGTTCCAGCGCTTCTCGACCTCTTCCAGTTCGTCGTCGATTTCGCGTGCCGCCAAACGCGCAAACTGGCCGTAGCTATCCTGCAGCCGCTCTTTCGAGAGCAGTTTTTCGTTCTCAATGGCGCGCCAGCTAAAATAACCCAAGAATCCACAGGGAATGAGAATCAGTCCCAGGAAAATCAACCCCATACGAATCTCATTCCGCCGCTTTTTGAAAATTTTGAAAAAGGTGTTCAGCATTTAAAATGATGTCATGCGCGTTTTCACTTTTACGGCAGAACCTTCCACAGCGCCCCAAGATCCGCTTCAGCCGGCGTATTTCGGCAGCCGGCCAACGCGGCCTCGGACAGCGTCAGCATGCGCTCGATTTTTTGCGCACGATCCTCATGATAATGTTTGAGATACTTGTGCGCTTGTTTTTTAATCAGCAAATCGGCCAGAAACCACAGCAACGCCTCCGGCTGCACCGGCAACGGCGCCTTCGCGGCATACCCTTCAATAAAATGGCGCGCAACATTCTGCCGCTGCGACAGCTCCAGGCGTTCCTGCGCCTCAATGTAGTATAAGGAGGAAAGGAAATTCGCCAGATCACATGCCGGATGGCCCATGCGCAAGCTATCGAAATCGATCAGCGCCAGCTCATCATGCTGGATGAAAATATGGTTCAAGCGAAACGTGCCGTGCAACAAGGTCGTGGGCGAAGTATCCCACTGCACCATCTCGAGTTGATTGAAGAGCCGCCGTAATCTTGGTTGCAGAACCGGAAAGGCCGCGGCGATCTTTTCCATGACGGCATGAACTTCGGCCAGCTCGCCCGCACGCGAAACACTTTTCTGGACCCGTTGGTGCGCGCCGTGAAAGTTTGCCAGCATCCCGCCGACGGCCGGGATCACCCGCGCCAGGTCGATCTCAGCAAGCGCGCGCTCCAAACTTTTGCCGGAAATTTCTTCGAGAAAAACCGTGGCACTGTTTTCATCCCAAGCTAAAGCCTGCGGCACGCGCACCGGCGGATTGCTCCCGGCATTTACCGCCGATGCAGCAACCCCATTCCCGGACCAAGCTTGGCGCAGTGCGACAAGATCGTCGTACTGCCTTTTGGCTTTCTCGGCATCCGACAATTGTTTGGCGATGAACGAGATTTCCTTTGATAGATCCCCTTTCGCTTTTATCTTGATCCGGCAGCGCATGGTGCAGCGCTTCTCAGGAACATAACGCAGAATTTCCGTTTTGGTCTCCTGAATTTCCCACGTCTTGTCCTCGATCGCACCGTTTGCAATTTCACGCAGGTGCGTTGCCAGCCATGGTTGCAATTCCGCCTCCGTGCGCAGGTGCAAGATCTGATCGTTGGGAAACGCCACCAAAATCATCGCGGCTTCCGGAACGAGTGCGACCGCGCGGCCGAAAGGTGGCTGCACTCTGGCTTTCGCCACCATCTCCTCATGGTCGGCCGCGAGCCGATCACGCGCTACGACATATCCGACATACAGCTGCCGCCGCGCCGCCTGAGCCGCATGGTGAAATTCAATTTGATATAGCACCGCCATCCGCTGGAACGACTCGCCAATGTACAGGATTTCCAATTGATCGATGACCCTTGCGATTTCGTTTTCATGCCACAAATAGCGCGACAGGTTTTCTTTGAGCCAGTGTCGATCAAATGCCAGGGGTTGGGAGGCCTTGGGGCTGACCGTTTTATTCATTTCGGCGAAATTTTCAAGTTTAAAATTGTCTCGTAAACTTCCAGCCACTCGCGAAATTCCCGTTCGGGTGTCATCGCGCTCGCGGTTGCAGCAGCGTTGGCAGCGAGGCGTTCTCGCAACGCCGGATTCTCCACCGCCTTGACGAGGGCTTGCGCGATGTCTTCCGAGGAACCTGGATTGACCAGCAGCCCGTTTTCGTGGTCGCGAATGATTTCCGGAATCGCGCCGGCGCGGCTGCCGATGATCACCTTTTTCATCGCCATCGCTTCCAGCATGGAAAGCGGACAGCCTTCAGAGAACAATGAGGGAAATACCAGAATGTCGAAGAGCTGTAAATAGTCGGCCATGCGATCGGGAGGAATTTTCCCGGTAATGATGGTGCGACTGTCCAAGCCGAAATCTTGCAGGTATTTCAAATGCGGCTGCCGATCCTCTTCGCTGAAAAAATCTCCAGCCAGCAAGAGGCTGTAGTCAAAACGGCTGCCGATTTCGGCTAAAGCTTTGAAAAGATAGACCAGTCCTTTTTTATAACGGAACAAACCGGCAGTGCCGACCACGGTTCCTTTAAGATTCAGCTCGGGACGGACTTGCGGACGCAACCGTGTGAGATCGACCGAATTGAGTATCGTTTTGGCCTTACCGGCAATGGGTGCGAGGGCGCGGCCGGCCAGATCCGTCAAGCTCGAAGCGACGGAAGTGACGTAATCGGCGTTTTCCAGCGACGAGCGAATGAACGGCAGGCGCAGCGGATCGAACGCATATTTGCCGATGTCATTGCCGCGAATCGAGGCAATCATTTTCACGCCGTGTAACCGGGAAACCAACCCAGCGATAAATCCGGCGGGATAAAGAAAGAAGGCATGCAGGACATCATATTGATAGCGCTGCTGAAAATACTCCAACGCGTGAAACATCTCGCGATTGTAACGCGTCAAAACGTCGCCTTCAGAAAATTCAGCTCCTTCGTTTCGTTTCGGGTGGAAAACTTTGACCCGATGCACGAGCACTTCGCCTTCCTGCACGCTCGTAAAGCTTTCATCAAACGGCAGCTGCGTTGGATGCTTTTGCAGCGCGACGACATGGACCCGCAATCCCCGGCTCGCCAAAATATTGGCCACCCGATGCGCTGAATGCCCCACCCCGCCGACTTGCGGAGGATATTGACCGGTAACGATGCAGGTTTTCACATTCATATTTCACCAAGTTGGTTCCGCTGGATCCTTGGATTGATGGATTGACGGATCGATGGATTATTGGATTGATGGATTACTGGAGTGATGGAGTACTGGAGTAGTGGAGTAGTGCTCTCAATATACGGCGGTGATCAGACACCCATCAATCCACCAATCCAGCAATCCAATAATCCATCACTCCATCACTCCACCAATCCATCCCGAACCGTACGTGCAATCTCGACGACTCGCTGCGCGTTGTTGTCCCACGTTCTTTCCCTTTCCACCCACGCGCGGGCGTTTTCGCCGAGGTGGTGGCAGAGTGAGGGATCATTCGCGAGCTTCGCGAGCACGGCTTGAAGCTGAGCGATGTTTCCCGGCTCGAATAGTGCGCCGGTCTCTCCGTCGGTTATCACTTCCTCCACCTGGCCGATTCTTCCGCCCACGACCGGTTTGCCCATCGCCATATACTCAAATATCTTGATGGGCGAATAGTAAAAATTCTCGCTGGGAGAATATGGCGCTACCGCAATATCCATCGCCGCGAGGTGGCGCGGAATATCGTCATAAGGCACGTTGCCGGTAAACGTCACTGCGCCGTTCAGATTGTGCGCCTGTGCATAGCTTTCCAAAGACGGACGTCCCGGCCCGTCGCCGACGATCAGCAAATGCGCATTTGTCAACGTGGCGTGCAATTCACGGAAGGCTTCAAGTAGCGTTTCAGTTCCGTGCCATGGCTTGAGGCTGCCAACAAATCCGATTACCCGTTTGCCCTCAAGCTTGTGCCGTATCCGTACGCTGCGATCGCCGCGCGCCTGGGCAAAGCGCTGCGGATCGACCGAATTGGGCAAAACATGAATGCGCGACTCCGGCACGCCACATGAGACCACAAATTCCCGCAATTGCCGCGAGACGACCATCACCCGACCGGCTTCGCGAAAAATGCGGCGCTCGGTTTCACGCGCCAGTTCCTTCATTTCCATGCCGCGCGTTTTTTCCTGCTCGTACGCCAGCGGCGCATTGACTTCCAAAATGTGCGGCACACCAAGCTCACGCGCCAGCCGGGCCCCGGCGGCAGCGAACAAAGTGTATCGTTCGTAAATGAGATCCACGGGGTTGGCCAGCAGATGATCGCGGACTTTTTCATATAGCGTCAGATTGTAGAGCAAATTGCGCAGCTCCTGCCGGACGCGCGTTTCCAAATTTAAAAACCCGTCGAGTGTTTTGAGCTCTTGGGAAAGCAAGAGATGCCGCTCCGCAGCCTGAACGGGTAGCAAGGAGACGTTTACACCCAAACTCTCCTTTTCCGCATTTTCAATTGCCGGCGAAATGATACAAACCGCATGGCCGGCTTTCCGAAACGCAGCCACCATCTCGCGCACGTGAATGGAGGCGCCTTTGTAACCAAAAATAGGAACGCCGAAATCGGCGCTGATATAGGCTATGTTCATATGGCTTGTTCGCATCGTCTCATTAGCGCATCTACCCCGGATTCCCACTTTTTTCCCGCCTGTTCGAGAACCGCAGGCAGGCGCAGGAGCAATGCCTCCGCGATGAAAAACGACAAATCTTCGCGCCACGGCGCGGATGCACCGGCAAAATAAGTCTCCAGAAATACCTCGCGGCCTGAGTAATAAAATTCCGGATCTGCTTTTTTGCGCAGTGTGTAGAATCTCAACAAATCAGCCAGATAGCCGCCGAGATCGAATCCAGGATGAGATCGCCGGCAGTCTTCAAAATGACAAAAATAAAATTTCCCCTCGCTGTATAAAATGGACCCCCATCCCAAAGCGCCGTGAATCGGCACCTGCTCGTACTCTTTGAGCACGCCAGCGCGTGCCATCAGCCGGTCTAAAACTTGCCGGGCCCTTTCGGCTAGTCGCGGGCTGGCTTGTGCAAATCTGGCTATGGCTGTTTCCACGATCGGGCGATGCCGCTCGAGCCTATCCACTACGGCCTCGCCCGCGTCGGGAGCAATCCTGCTATGATGCAGCGCGTGCAATCCCGCAGCAGCCATCTTGATGACCTTGGCCGCTTCTTGGAAGTCAAAGACTTTTTCCAGATAGCCTTGCAGGTCGGTGGAGGGATCGAACTTGAAGAGCGCCATTGAGGGATGCTGAAGAGTCGCCACGGGCTTGGGAATACGGATGCCGGTTTTCCCAAGGGACCGCCCCATATACAGTTTCCTGGCCGTGGAGAAATCGGTCTCTGCCGCACGCTGCGGCAACAATCTTCCGGAGAGGATGATTGTGCTCGTCTTTTCTGATTTGTCCTTTCGATACCCTAAAACGTATTTGAGCTCGAACCGATCTTTGGATTGCTCCTCGGGCACGTGGATACGCAAAGACTCCAGGACTGCTTCATTTTTCTTGAAATGGGGAAGCTCCGCCGCCAGAATGGAGCTCATGAATTCCTCATCGCCTGCCAATCCGAAGGCGGTGTTTTGTTCCGCCACAAGGTATTTTCCAGACGTTTGAGCGCGCAAGAAACGGATCAGCAGTGTGCGGCCGCCGTGGGCATAGCTGATTAGGGATTTCGCCCGGTTAAAATGTACAAACCCTGAGCCGCCGTGCGTAAAATAGTCTTCATCGCTGCGAAACTGGCGCAGAATACCCTCGACTTCGAATCCTTCTCCTTCGTCGGAGATGGCAAGCAGAGCCCCGGCCCGGGTGGCCACAGCTTCCACGGTAATGCGCTTGGCCGGATTTTTTTGATTGCCCCATTTATAAGCATTGCCAAGGCCTTTCTTCAGGGGATAGATGAGGTCGCGAATCAGTTGTTCCGGCGGAACATCCGCAAATCGTTTTGAAAGCGCACCATTGAGAACCGGCAAAAGATGGTCGGGTGCATGTCCGCATACAACGAGGCAGGCCTCGTCCAGAGAAGTAAAAAGCGGATCAGCGGGATCGCTCAAACAATTTGCCAGGGTCTTTTCCGAGGCGTTGATTTCGGCCAGCATTTGCGCCTTGGTGTGATCCAAGTCAATCATGCTTTCTCTTTGCTTCCTACGTTTTTCGTCCTACGCGTTACGTTTTACGCCTTACGCTTCACGACCGCTAACCACTCTTTTACCAAGTCGAAAGCTAATGGCATATTCTCAATCGCTTGCGATTCAAATCGTTTGAGCGAAGAGTGCATTTTACCCAAAAGAAAAGCGACCAGATACCATGCCAGGCTCCGACGGTCACACGCCCAGGCAACCTGTTGTTGGTAAGCAGACCAGAAGCTCTCGACGCTTGCGATCATCGCCGCAGCCGGGATACTATCGCTGACAATCAAATAGAGAATGGAAGCAAAAAACTCCGCGAGGTCATAAAGCGGATCGCCGCGGGAAATCGAATCGAAGTCCACCAGGGCCAGCTCTTGTTCGCGGCACAACAGTTGCGCAACTTTAAACGAGCCGTGAATCGTCGCGCGCGTCGAATGAACGGCGACCTTGGGCGCCATGTCCGCCAGAGTTTTTGCTGCTTCCGCCAAAATCGTGCGATGCTCCGGAAGGAACTGCGCGATATCCTCCGCATCTGCATAGGCGTTTTCAATCGCCTGGGCGGTCGTCGGGCCGTCCAGGAGAGACACATCCGGAATTTCGACCTGGTGCAAGGCCGCCAACATTGTCGCGATCTTCGGCATGAAACCGGAGTGCGGGAGACTGGCCCAGCCCCGCTCGCGCATAACGGAACCGAACTTCGTTCCGGCCCAAGCATGTTGCCAGAGCGTATTCGAGTTATCGAGGTTGGCAATCGGGGCAGGAATGTTCAGTTTACCGCTGCGGCACGCCGGGCTCGCACAGACGGCCGAGAGCACGTCGTAAACGTAACGGCTGTTCGCGCTATTGTATGTTTTGCTATAAAACTCGATCTGCCGTTGCCGGTTGGCGGCGTCGGCGAAAACGATATCGTAGCGCAGGACACAGCGCCGCGTCGGCATGTATTTGATTTTGTGGCAAGTCACTTCACGGCAAGTCCAGGCATTCGTGAGTCCAAAGCTAGGTAGCCGCGTCTCAATCTCTTTCCTGACAAACTCCGGCTCCAGTAGCTGACCGAGATATGGCATCTTGACGTCATACGGAAAGGCGTGCAAGAGCATATTCATTTCCCGCCACGAACTGAGGGGTTTCCAAAAATCACATCCCGGCCATTGCGATGGCTGTTCCTTTGGCGCCAGGTTGTGATCCCCGCCGCTGGCCAGCATCTTGGCGAAAATCCATTGATCATACGCGCGGCGGTCACAATCGTGGCCGGACAAGCGGTAGGTGATGTTGCACTCTTTACCCGGCCTGTGCTGAACCCGGCTGATTTGGCAATCGTTCACTTTCAGACCGCGACCGGGATATTGGTCGCTGAAAAATGCTTCAAATGCTGCGGCCATAATCTTGGGATCGGTCGCCTTCTGCAGCTGAGGTAGAGTATCGTCCTGAATGACGCCGTTTCTCATAAGAATACTTCTTCGTTTGGTGAGTTAATGGCTATTGCGGCTCACACCGTGCCCAGGATCTTGAGCCAATCTGCGCAAATTTTTTTGCCGGCCAGATCCAGTTGTTGCAAGGCGCGGCGATCGAGATTTTTAGTGGTGGAGTAAAATTTTGTCATCAAAAAGGCCAGCGCGTACCACGCCACACGACGGCGATCACAGGGCCACGGTACTTGCTCGGCATAACTGCGACAAAGCGTTTCGGCTGCGGCGGCCAGACGCTCGCGGGGCCAGCCACGGCTCAATTCCAAGAATTGCAAAGACGCGACGAACTCGGCAAGGTCGTACAGCGGATCGCCAATGCTCACGGCATCGAAATCCACCAGCGCCAGCTCGTGGTCTCGCACCAGCATTTGTTCAAGCCGCCACGCGCCATGAATCGGCACTTGTGGTATTTCTTGTTTCTCCAAAACTGTCCGCTTCACGACTTTGAGACGCTCGAGCACGCCTGCCGCAAAGTGCTGCTGGTGCGGAAGTCGGCTGACGAGCTTTGCCACGTCCTCGTCCGCCGTCGCCAACACGGCGTCGAGATTTGGAGCCGTGTCAAAGCCGTTGGCAGGATGGCGATGGAAAGTCGCTAACACGTTGGCAATTCTTGGAAACAACTCCTGCCAATCATATTTATCCATCACCTCGATAACGGCGTTTCCCGGCCACTCTGCTTGCCAGTAAGTGTGCAAACCGTCAAAGTGTAGCAGCGGTCGCGGAATGTTGACGGCGTCCGTCTGGGCCGTCAATTGTTGATAAGCCGATTGTACTATATCAAAATGGTAGCGGCTTCTCTCATCCTGATAAATTTTGCAATAGAAAGTCTTTTCGTGCGAGGTACCGGAAGGAGAGATCAGGTTCACATGATAGCGTAAAACGCAACGTTTGCCCGGCATGTATTTGACGCGATCGTAGCGAATCTCGCCGCAGCTCCACGCTGCCGGTTTGGCAGCAGGCCCACTTTCGCTCACGCCGAAAAGCGGGAGGTTGGCTTCTACTTGTTGCCGCACAAAGGCCGGATCGATTACTTGCGGCAAGGTCTCTAATTTCGGATCCAGCGGAAAAAGCCAGAGAATCATGTTCAGGTCGCCCCAGAAACTGATCGCCGGCATGAATTTCAGGAGATCGCGCGCCGCTTGGAAATGCTTCAACCCCACGACTGCGGCTGCGAAGCGCTCATCTTCCGTGCCGTGTGGCACGGTTCGGCCAAAGATCCACTCGTCGATTTCCTTACCGGAAGAATGACGAAGGGTCAAACGATACAGCACCCCGCAGTGCTTGCCTGGCCGGTAGTAGACTTTTTCTATTCCACATTGCGCCACTTCCCATTCCACTGCAAGACCTGAGGCGCGAAAAAGTCGCGTGAAGTGTTCTGCCATCCGGTCGACATCCATCACGGTGGCGATATTCGGAAGTGCGGGATCATCGAACAAATTCGATCCGGCGTTATACGACGATGTAAGCCCAGTCATTTCCATACTCCAAAGTTGCACGTGCCAAAGTTGCTTGAGATCTGTAATGAAATCGCTGCGGCTCGAAATGCTTGCGTGTGGTCTATCTTATTGGATCAGGATTTGTCTGCGTGAAATGCAGTGGCTAACTCACCAAATCCTGCTCCTTGCACAAAACTGCTGCTTTGCTCTCTTCGTCGCGAGCAGTGGCTGCCAATTCAAGCGGCGGCCTTTGCTGCAGCTCGTAGAGCTCACGGTACTCCCGCGAGGTGCGCAGCAATTCCTCGTGTGTGCCATGCGCGGCCAGCTGCCCATCTTCCAACATCAGAATTTTGCTCGCGTTGGCAATGGTGGAAAATTTATGCGCGATGATAAAAGTCGTTTTCCGATGCGTAAGCTCATCTAAGGCTGCATGGATATTCGCCTCGGATTTGGCGTCCAGGGCGGTGGCGGGCTCATCCAAAATCAAAATGGGGGTATTGCGAATGATGGCGCGCGCGATGTTGAGGCGCTGTTTTTGGCCGCCGGAAAGATTTTCTCCGCCTTCTTCTATGACGGTGTCATAACCGTCCGGCATTTGCATGATAAAATCGTGCGCGAGCGCCAGTGTAGCGGCGCGGATGATTTCCTCTTCGGTCGCTTCGGCCTTGCCGAAGCCGATGTTTTCACGGACGGTTTTGTTGAACAGCTTGGCTTCCTGCATCAAAATGGTCACCTGATCGCGCAGCGATTTCAGGACGATTTGACGCAGATCGCGTCCATCGATCAGGATTTGCCCCTTTTGTGGATCGTAGAAGCGCAAGAGCAGGCTAATGAGAGTCGATTTGCCGGCGCCGCTGTGGCCGACCAGGGCAATGGTTTCTCCCGGTTCGGCCACGAAGCAGAGATTCTTTAAAACCTCGACGCCTGGATGATAGCCAAAACTCACCTCCCGAAATTCGACGCGGCCGCTGAACGGAGGCGCCGGTGAGGCGTTCGGCGCGTCTTGTATCACCATGTCGCATTCGACCAACTCCAGAAGCCGCTCGCCGGCAACCTGTGCCTTCGCCACATCAAGTATCATCTCGGCGAACTTCTCGATCGGTCGATAAAGATTTCGCAGATACGCCACAAAAAGGACGAGCGTTCCTGGCAGGAGCAAACCATCCAACGCCAGCAGGCCGCCGTAACCGACGACGGCACAGGTGCCGAGCGCGGCCAGATTGTCGCTGATACGCTTGAACAACTTGGCAAGCCGCCGTGCTTCAATTTCGGAATGCAGGCTTTCGCGATTCTCCGAAGCAAAACGGGCCTGCTGCAAATCCTCGCGGCCATACGCTTGCACCAGCGCCATCGCGGTGACGTTTTCTGCAATGATCGAGCTGACTTCGGTTTCCTTGCTGCGTTTTTTAGCCGTGGCTTCTTTCACGTCGCTGCCTATCCGGCGATTGACGAAATACAAGATTGGGATGATACTGAACGCGAGCAGTGCCAGCCGCCATTCCAGCACCACCATCAAACTCACGTGGCTGAAGACCATGACGAGGCGATAGATGAAATTGTCCGGCAACTGCACCAGGATTGTTTTGGTGTCGTCAATGTCCGAGGTCAGCCGGTAAATCAGGTCGCCCGAGCGCGCCGACGCTTGGAAAGACAGCGACAGCCTTTGCAGATGAATGAAGACGCGCTCGCGAATATCGGTGGCGATCATCTCGCCGGCGCTGAGCAGCCCGACCTTGTGCACCGAGTTTGCGAAGCTCTCGAAGATCCGCAGCAGCAAGAATGCCAGCGCCAGTGCCGCGAGCGGAACGAGCGGATCGGTGCCGAGCCATTGCGTTACGAAAGCCGCCCGTTCCGGCAGCGGGTTTTGCAGAATGACATAATCCAAAATGAGTTTCAGCGGCCAGGGTATGACCAGCGCCATGAGAATGGTGAGCAGCAAGCCGGAATACACCCTGGCAAATAGTTTCCAGTGCTTTTTGTAATGGCGTCCGAATACCCTGTACAATCGTACGAGCGTGTGGAGGCTGACGCGCTTGCGCTCCGCTTTTGATTGGGAAGTTTTGGATTTTTCCTTACTGCTCATTAAAGTGTCTCGGTATCAATTGAGCTTGTGGTAGCGCATTCAAGCACGATCGTTTCTGATCACCCGACGCTTAACAGGATGCTGAAAAAGGCCAAATTGGCTGGCAATTGTCATTCCCGCGAAAGCGGGAATCCATGATTTACTTGGATTTCTGGATGCCCGCTTTCGCGCATAGGCGTCAACCTAACCCAATCGAAGAAATGAGCCACATGCCCCGAAGGGGCAAAATAAGCCAAGCCCAGGGCAACGCCCTGGGTAAACGCGCAACACAACGTTTCTTGAGCCCTGAAGGGGCGAAACAAATCGTGATGACACCAATTGACGATTCAAAGCCTCTCCATTTCGCCCCGTTGGGGCTCAAAAATTGGGCCTGCCCCCACTTGGGGCGTTGCCCCAAGCTTTTGCATATCGCCCCTTCGGGGCTTTCGGTATCCAAATCCTTTGGTTGACGCCTATGCGCTTTCGTGGGCATGACATCGGAAAAGATTTTTTCAGCAACCTGTTAAAGGCACAGCGACGATCGCTGCCGCATTCTGCGGCTCGATTTGGCCATTTACTCCACCAGACGCTGCCTCCACCGCCGGCGGCTTTTTTTGCCAGCCCGGTAAGGGCCCTTTGTGGGCGAATTGCAACTCATACAGCTCGCGATAGTGAGGGCTTTGTCGTATGAGTTGCTCGTGCGCGCCGTAATGCGCCACGTGGCCGTCTTCGAGCAGCAGAATTTTTTCGGCGGCGGCGATGGTGGAGAACTTGTGGGCGATGATGAACGTCGTCTTGCCGCGCGTCAGACGGTGGATCGCCGCGTTAATCTGCGCTTCGGCGCGCGCATCCAAACCCGTCACAGGTTCATCGAGAATCATCAACGGCGTGTTGCGAATGATGGCGCGAGCGATGTTAATGCGCTGTTTCTGGCCGCCGGAGAGATTATCGCCGCCTTCGTACATCACCGTGTCGTAGCCTTCCGGCATGCGCATGATGAACTCGTGCGCCTGGGCCAGTTTTGCCGCCTCGATGATTTCGTCGTCGGTCGCGCCCGAAAGGGCTGATGCGCCGGTTTTGCCGAAGGCAATATTCTCACGTACTGTTTGGCGAAACAGCTTCGCGCCCTGCAGGACGATGGTCATTTGATCACGCAAAGACTTGAGGGTGAACTTGCGAAGATCGCTGCCGTCGATTAAAATTTGTCCTTGCTGGGGGTCGTAAAAACGCAACAACAAGCTGATGAGCGTGGATTTTCCCGCGCCGCTGTGGCCGACCAGCGCCACGGTTTCACCGGGCTCGACGATGAAATTGAGATTCTTCAAAACCTCGCGGCCATGATTATAAGCAAAGCTGACGTTCTTGAATTCAATGCGGCCTCGGAAAGGCGGCGCCGGCACGGCGCCCGGATCATCCTGCACGATCATGTCGTTTTCGACCAGTTCGAGCAACCGCTCGCCGGAGACCTGCGATTTTGCCATGCCGAGAAAAAGCTCACTGAACTTCTCGAATATGCCGTAGATGTCGCGCATATAGGCCATGAACACCACCAAGGTTCCCGGCAGGAACTCGCCGGCGAGCGCGTAACGGCCGCCCAAATACAGCACGCCGGCGGCGCTCAGGGCCACCAGGAATTCAACAATGCGTGCAAACGTCCGGCTCAAGCTCAAGGCACGAAGCTGCGCTTTCAAACTTTCCTGATTGCCGAGCGTGAAACGGGCGCGCTCCGTTTCCTCGCGGCCGTAAGCCTGTACCAACGCCATGGCGGTGACGTTTTCGGCGATAATGGAAGCGACTTTTCCTTCCTGCTTGCGCTTTTGGGTAATGGCCGTCCGCATGCCGCCACCGAAGTATTTGGTGAAAAAATAAATCAACGGCATCGTGCACAGCCCGGCAAGCCCGAGGCGCCAATCCAATGCCAGCATCAAACCGGCATAGACTGCAAAGCTCACGACGCGATTGGTCAAATCCTGCGGAAAATCAACCAGCACTTTTTTCATCTCTTTCACGTCGGCCGTCAGGAGGTAAATCAGATTGCCGGATTGGACCGATTCGTGGAAAGACAAGGACAGTCTTTGCAGATGCGCGAATACCCGCTCGCGAATGTCCGCGTTCATGCGATCGCCGGTCGCGGAGATCCAGAACTTGTTGAAGTAGGAGAACGTTGCTTCCAAAAAAGCAATGACAATGATGGCCAGCGCGAGCAGCAGCAAGAGCAGCTTGGGGTTGCCGGTGTCAAGCGGCTTCAGAAAGGAAAAAGCTACCGGCAGTGGCTGCTTCAGAATGAGGTGGTCCAAAATCAATTTCAGCGGCCATGGCGCCAGCACCGTCACGCCAATCGTCGCAAAGAGGCACAAATAGGCGGCGGCCAGGATTTTCCAATATTTCCTGTAGTGTCGGCCGAATACTTTGTAAATCCTGACCAGCCCTTCGAGGTTGAGCTTCTCGCGTTCAACTTTATTGCCCATCTGGCGCAGCTTGGAGAGGTTGTTGAACAAACTCATGATCTGGGCACCTCGTCCCGCACCTCAGCGTTGATCAGCTCCGCCACCGCCTCATCGATGAAAGCGCGACGCCGGTCTTCCAAGCGGCACCGCGACGCCATGAGATCGAGGGCAGCAACACCTTGTGCGACCATTTGCCCGGCTTTTTCCCGCCAACCCTCCTCCTGCAAGCGCAAACACTTGCAGGCGCGGCGCAAATAGCTCAACCCTTCATACAGCGGAATCCTGGCGGCGATGCCTGGATCCATTGAGGAAAAATATTCTTCGAGAAATGCCTGGATCATACCACCCATCCCGGCATGTGTCCTGACTTTACTCTTCAAAAACACCAACAAATTGCCCAGATCGGTGGCGGGGTCGCCGTAACTCAGCACATCGAAATCGATCAGCCAGGCCCGGCCGTTCTCCAGGTGCACCTGGCCGAGATGAAAATCGGCGTGGACCGGCACCAACGCAATATCACCCAACGCCGCTTCGATTTCATAAGCCTGCTCGACAAGGTCGTTGATGGAGCCGGCCAATTCCGGACAGGATAGCGCCAATAGTTCGTGCGCCGGATGGCAACGCAACAGATGCTCTCGCACTTTGAAAACCCGGCTGGGAACGATCGGGCACTTGTGCAGTTTCGCCAGAGCACGGGCCAGCTGGCGAAAGTGTTCTTGTTGCGCCGACTGTTTCAAAAGCACTTTAGCCGATAGCCCGGGCACTTCTTCCTGCAGCAGCATGGAGATGGACCGCATGAACTCGATGGGCTCGGGTATGCAGATACCGTCTACGGCCAACCGCGAGAAGCCGTTCATCCAGAGTTGCCGCATATTGTCGAACACAATCTCACCTAGATCGGCTTGGAGTACTTTGCCGATCACGCGCCACTGCACTTCCTGCGCCCGATCCGGATCAAAGGCGTCGATGCGGTAACGCAGCACGCACCGATAGGTGTGGCGTTGGATGACTTCGAGGTGGAAGCCGTTGATATTCAGTTTTTTCCCAAACCGTTGGCAGAGCTTCGCGGCGAAAACAGCTTTCATCCGATTTTTATCCAACGCGTACTCGATGGCACGCAACGTATCTTCGCGTTCACTCGCATCGGTTATTGTTGCCACGGTCATGTTGCAGTTCCCTGATGTTATGGCTGGGCTGAAATGCGGCAGCTCTCGCGCCGAGTGTGTCTGACGTGAAGGTGTATGAGCAACCAAATGTTGAATTCGAACTTCCACGGTCTAACCGCCGTAATACGCGGTCCTTTCATCAACCACGACGACAAAACCGAGCACTTCCAATGTCTTCTTCTCGAAATCGATCCTCTCGATCACGCCTTGTAATTCCGCGACGTTGAAGCCTCCGGTCTCTTTCATTTTGATTTTCTCCGGCACAAGTGGACTGGACACCAGATATGTGCCGATGAGCTTCACTCGATTTCCGGCCTTGAGGTCCTGCAAACCGATCGCATTGCGCTGCAGGTCTTTGATCTGAATGGCGTTGGGTATCGCGATTTCACAATCGAGGATACGCAATGTATTTTGTTCATAGTCGATGCTCTGAATCGAGTCCTCGATGACGGCCTCCTCGGCCCGATCGTTTAAGGTGATCGAGTGCGCGACTAACGCGCCACGAGCATCCCGCTTTCCCTTCATCTTCACCATCAGTCCGGCCTTGCAATCGCTAAAACCGGTGAACTCATACATGAAACTTTCCTCCATACGGATGAAAACACACGTGCCTGTTCAATGCCGTTCGTTCATGCTTCGCTTTAAAGCGCGGACAACATCAGCATGGCCGCATTCGAGGCCCCACTCAAATCCGGAATCATTGCTTCGTTCATGCCGCTGCCATTTTCGAGCTTTTGTGAAATTTGCTCGGCGAGGTTTTCCGCGGCCAAATCTTGCAGATGAATGGTGCTGAATAGGCCGCGCCCGGTCATGATGCGACACCGCATGGTTTGCTCCGCGCTCGGCCCCGGGCGCGGAACAATGATGGCCTTCTTGCGAAAGCGTATGATTTCGGAGATGGTGTTGTATCCGGCCATGGAGATGACCAGATCGGCACGCCGGAGAAAGCGTATGCTGTCCTGTCCCAATCTCGTCACAGTGACCGGTAGGTCTTTGGCCTTTTGATTGAGAAGCTGGCGCTGTTCGTCGTGCATGAAAGGGCCAGTCGAAACCATGGCATTAAAGGGGACGCGCGAGCCCAGGAGGCGAACCGCATCAAGAAAAGCATCCATAAAATAGCTGGCATCGCTGCCGCCCCCTCCGGTGACCAAAACAAATTTTTCACGGGGTTCTCGAAAGAAGCTGGTCAAGAAACCATTTTCGGCGTGCGTTTTGACATCTTCGCGGCAGACGTATCCGCAGTATTGCGTTTTAGCCACCAGTTCCGGCGGGAATTGGTATTCATCGGTTGAATTAAAAACATCTGCGCATCCATAAATACAGACATGGTCATAAAAAGCCATGGCCGCATCAAAGGCACCTTCACTTTTCCATTGCTTCTGTATGGTTTCGGGCGCTCCCAGTATGTCCCGCAGGCCCAGCACGATTTTGGTTTCAGGACACTGCTCTTTGAGCGCCTGCAAGGGCCCGGCCAATTCCCCCAGGGCCCCGTGCGGCATATGATCCACTAGAAAAAAATGCGGTCGAAAGCCCAGCGCCGCGCTCTGAATGATCTCAGAGCGGATTTTCAGCACCTCCTGATAGCTCATAGGAAGGCGGTTCGGGCGCCAAATTCCGGTATCGACCTTCACGATGGTCGGTATCTTGATAAAGTCACACTGGGCCGGAAGCTTAAAAAAAGGTGCGACCGGGGAGTCCGCAATAATCAGGATGGAGGCACGAGGGCAGCGTTTTATGATTTGCAGGCAGATATTGAGATTCCGCCGCAAATGGCCCAAGCCAAAGCCGTCTTGAGAGTAAATCAATATCTTCACAGCGGCAGTGCGCGTCATGGGAGATCTCGTGAGTTAATCCCTGGATACCAGGCTTCGCACACATTGAACTGCAGCGCGAGGCCTTTCTTCGGTTTCTTGAGCAATGACCTCTTCTCAAACTGCCTGGCGCAAGGCCCGAAAGTTCGCTCCACCGAGGACTTCAATGCGCTCAACGATCTTATCCAACCCGTTGAAAGGTATTTGTACCCCCACCGGAGGAGGAGCCAGCGCGGGGCTACCAAACAAGTCCGACTGTATCATCTCGCTCAAGTGCTCTGCCGACAATTCTCGCGGGTGCAGGCGCTTGATCACGCCGAGATTTTGAAAAATCTCGGCACGGAGTAAATGCTCATTGGGAGGGGCAAGCGGGGGAGCAAAAATCGCGTGCTTGCGATAGGAGAGAATCTCGCAAAGGGCATTGTATCCTCCGTTGCAAACCACCATGCGAGCATGCTTGACGTACTGCAAAACATTCTTGCTGAAGCGGTGAAAAATAACGCCCGGCAATTTATGCGCACGTTCCTTAAACAAGAGTTTGTCGCGAGTCTGCATCATGGGTCCGGTGACGATCAGGCTCTGAAACTGCGCGGCCTCGCCAAGGCGCTCGAGTGCGCGGAGATAATTATCGATGAGTGTGAACCCTTCCGTCCCGCTGCCGGTCATGAGCAGCACATAGGGTTTCTTGTTGTGATTCAATCTGGCGATATCTTTATGAACCCCGTTGGAGGTGGTGCGAGGCGGGCGCAAATAACCGGTGTAGTAATAATTGCTCGCCACCGCCACCGGTATTTTATAGTTGCTGACGTGATCGAATATTTCTTGCGCGCCATAAACCCAGACTTCGTCGCAATACTGTTCCAGCACGCGATAAAATCCTTCCCGATTCCAATCACGACATATCATCTCCGGATCACCAAGGACGTCGGACAAGCCCCAGATCAGCCTGGCCTTCGGCAACTGGTCTCGTACGAAGGACAGGATATTGTGCATTTCGTCCTGAAGCCTAAAGGGCTCATGCTCGACAATGAAAAAGTCCGGTTGAAAAGTCTTCGCAGCGCCCTTGATAATCTTGCGGCGGATGGTCAACGTGTCGCCTGGCTCGAGATTCAGACGGTTCGCATGTTGAAGCAAATTGGATTTGCCGACAATTCCCGGCAGATGAACGTAATCCACGTTTTGCGGAAACTTGAAGCGGCCGATAATGGAAAGATCCGTCAACACTAGAATCGAACAGTCTACCAGATGCTCGGCAAGGTATGAGGCTATCGTCATGCTCCGCATCGTATGGCTGAGCCCTGACTGGTCATGGCAGTATATCAGAATCCGTAGCGAGCTCATTCAGCACACCTTGATTTGATTGCACGGCAGGCACGTGTCATTGTCAGTCATCCGCAACAATTGCGAACTAAAGCATTGACCTGATGCGGCAGGCTTGCAAAGTGGCAGCTTCGACAAGACAAAACTTGGCGCGCTCAGAGATCAAGCAATCTTCTGGTTCTGACTATGGAAATGTTGATGAGGTGGGAACAGCCTTGTCCACGCCAAGATATGGCGTGTTGATTGCACTGCTACACATCCGTTGTGATGACCACCGAGGAGAGAAGAATTGAGTAGGGAGTGGAATGCGAACTTGGCCTTGTCGCTCTGCCCTACTGTCATCATCTGCTTTTTCTTAGGGAATAAATTACGGGCTAATGTGCAGCGGTGCAGAAACCAGCTGCCCAAATTGACAATGCTTCACGCCTTTTCTTAATGCGTTTCAGTTCATTGCTATTCATACCTAACACCAAAACGTTCATTTGACCTCCTTGGATACCCGTCAATTTACCAATTTGTATGTCCGCATGAGCAGATTTGTGCCGTATTTAGATGGCACATGGGTTCGGCTCGCAGTTCATTGGCATATCTTCCATTCCAAGGGAAATCTATGCGCAAAAAGCAAAGATTACCCGGCCCTTGACATTCTAGGCAAAATGGCCGTATTTTCCCAACATCATCCAGTATGTGAGGAGGAACCTTCATGAGCCCGCAACTCACCTCGACGTTGGGATTGCTCTTTGTCATTTCGGCAGCCGTACAAGTTTGGTTGATGCTGGAAGTGACCGGTCGCGAGCGACCCCGTTTCAACGAAAAGGCCATGACGCTGATGCATCGTTGGAACGGGCGGATGTTTTTGCTGATCTATTTTGTTCTGGCTTATGTCATGATTCAGCGCATTGCGCACAGCAATGCCCCGCTCGAAACGCGCACTATTCTTCACGCGACGCTCGCGCTTTCGATCCTGCCGATTTTGTTCGTCAAGATTCTCATCGTGCGTTATTATCCGCAGGCTTTCAGCTATGTCTTGCCGCTGGGCGTTGCCATTTTTTCGATTTCGACGGCATTTGTCGGCTTGATGGGCGGCTATTATTTCATCAAGAAAGTCACGGGCACCTATGTGAGCACGTTCAACCCGCAGGCGGAATATCTGGACATTGAGGTCGGGCGCGCGATCGTGATTCAAAAATGTAACAAATGCCACGATCTCACGCGCGTGTTCATGATCGCCAAAACGCCGGAAGACTGGCTGGGTACGGTCAATCGCATGGCCGAGCGCGATCCCACCTGGCTCAGCGCGGACCAAATTCAACAAGCGGTGCACTTCTTGAGCGAGAGGCAAAATATCAAGAAAGCCGAGCAGGTCTCGCCGGTGCAGGCAGAAAATATATTGCTGACGAAATGCTCGAGATGCCACAACCTTGACCGGGCGTTCAACAAACGCCGTACCGAGCATGAATGGAAGATTTTGGTCAAACGCATGTCCACGAGACACCGCAGTTGGATTAATGATGACGAGGCAGAATTCATCGGCCGCTACATGGCCAAGCTTTATGGCGTGAAAGAAAACGGCAAAGCTGAGACCGCTGCGGCAAAATCTTCGCAAACAGCCCCGGCGACAGCAGCAGTCGCCGCAAAACCAGCCTTAGCTGCACCAGCGCCGCACGTTGATTTTAAACCTTTGTTTCAATCGAATGGCTGCGTATTTTGTCACGGGGAAGAGGGGGACGGCCTAGCCCCGGGCACGCCCGATTGGACCGACCCGGTGTGGCAAGACAGCCGCACGGACGAGCAACTGACCCAGGCAATCATCGATGGCAGAGATACTCGCATGCCCAAATTCGGCGGCACCCTTTCAGAAGCGGAGATTCGAGCCGCCGTCGAATTCGTGCGCGGTTTTCGACAAAACTGAAGGGCATGCTTTACGAGGAATCGTGTCCTGCATATGCGGGGCCGGGACGCCATGCACGCGCCACCAGATTTGCAAGCTTTTGAAGAATCTCACCTTGCGACCTTTTACGCCTTCGTCCCGCCACCGTGGGACCAGCTTCTTTTCACCCGTTCCCGGTCATCGCTTTTGCGCCATTCTCATTTCTTTGTTAATTCTAGGACACCTCCCGGCTCTTGCTCAAAAGGGATTCTATCGCGTTGTGAACTGGGAGCAGGGTATCAAAGTTTACTTAAATGAAGAGGAGTTGAGCGACCTGGCGGGCCAGCATTCTCCGGGCGTGTATACGTTGCGCATTGAGAAAAATGGATTTCACGCCTACGTCGACAAGATCACGATCAATAGCGATCAGCTCGTGGAGATACGCATTCGCAACATGACCACGGACGTCCGCCCGCGGCCGTTTCGCCAGCGGCGCGATGCGCGCATGTTGCCCATGACCGGCACTCTGATCGTGACCAGCAATCCGCCCGGACAAGAGGTCTATTTGGATACTTTGTTGAGGGGTGAAACGCCTCTCGTGCTCGAGAATGTACCAATCGGTCAGCGGGCCGTGCGGATCGGCGAAGCCACAACTACATTTTCTTTACAGATTTTTGAATCGGTGCGTTTGCGCCTGCAGGATGGGAATATACTGAACGTGACCGATGAGGATTTGCCGGAAGATCAAAGAGGAGTACAGATCGAAGACCTGGCGCTTTTCATGGTGGCAATGGAAACGGAAGCGACGGCATGCACCAATTTTCACACCAGTACCGGCAGCCAGGTATTCAAACTGGATAAGGACAGCATGTTCCTGGTCTGCCGCATGAGTTTTGTTTTGACCGGGGAGGGCCAAATCAACTTCCCCGCGCGCTTTCGCCTCTATCGCGGCAACCAATTGATCCATGAAAGCGAGCACGCGATGATCATCGACAAAAATGAGAACCGGCGCTTGTGCTATTATCACCACGAATGGTGGCGACCGGGGGAGTATGTTTTGACGATCGACAGCGCTGCTGGAAAGCGTTTGGGACAACGAACGTTCACAACTTATTTCTGAAAGGAATTCATGAGCATGACCATCTCCTGCCTTTCCTTCAACATCTGGGATTTGCCCATATGGCTGCCAAAATTGAGCCGCAAAAAACGCCTCGCTAAATTACCGCAACAGATCAGCGCGCTTGCTCCCGACATCATCTGCCTGCAAGAGTCGTTTAGAATCATCAGCCGCCAACGGCTGTTGTCTGCGCTGAGCCACTTCTATCATTATGCCGGCTCGCTGAAGAGCCGCTGGATGCTGCCGCTGCTGCGCGCAGATCGCACGGGCGGAGTGGCGGTTATGTCGCGTTTTTCATTCGAGGATTATGAATTTGTGGAGCATGCACGGTTTTCGCGCATGAGATTCGATGAGAAATTGGGACGTAAAGGTTTCGTCGTGAGTCTGATCAAGACGGCGATGGGGCTCATTTTCGTCGTGAATGCCCACTTGTACGCCGGGCGGTCGGAAATAGAAACGGATATCAGATTACAGCAGTTGGACGGCCTCTTCTCATATCTGCAGCAACACTGCCCGGCCGAAGCGCCTATCATTTTAGTAGGCGATTTCAACGCCTCGCCAACGACGCATTTCCCGTCGAATACGCAATACGAGCCCACACCGGAATATGAGAGGATCATGGCGGAAGGCTTCGTTGACACCTTGCCCCATTACGGCCTCGAGAACATAACGTATACGGGGCGCTCGAATGTCTACGCCAAGCTGATCATCGACGCTTCCCAAATTCCAAAGAAGCTGGACTACATTTTCTATCGCCCGGGCAATAAGCGCATTGAGGCCATGGAAGCCAATGTGGTTTTCAATAATGGAGATTTTCTTTCGGATCATAACGGTGTGTTTTGCAGGCTGAAAATCTCTGAATAAGAGAATGGAAGAATTTGAGATCAACGCTTGAAATGGGCCGGCATGGACACTCATGAATACGATTTGGCTTGTAGCCTATTCGAAAACCTCAACCTGTCATCCCGTAGGGATCTTGGTGGATTCGGCACTCAGGCCCGAAATAGGCACTGTGCTCGAGTCAACCAAGTTCCCTACGGGATGACATTTCAGGGTTTCCGGATAGGGTCTTAGCCAGTCGCCAGCCGAAAATATTGCCTCGTTATCTCACAAGCAGGATTTTTCTCGAATACACTTCCCTCTCAACGTCCAGGCGCACAAAATAAACACCGGAAACAACGGCTTCGCCCGAATCGTTCCGCCCTGCCCACGAGAGTTCATACCGGCCCGGTGCGTGCAATTCATTCTTCAGTTCCGCAATCCTATCCCCATTTGCAGAATGAATCTCCACCCGCACGTGTGCCAAACGAGCAATGCGATACCGGATGGTGGTGGCCGGATTGAACGGATTGGGATAGTTTGACAGAATTTCGAAACGATCTGGCACTGCCGGTTGCGGATGCTCCGCCACGGCCGTGGTCGCGCGCGGGGAAATGACTTTCGTGCCCAAATTCAGTGCTTTGGCGATGGCGTTCCAGTCATAAATATGCACGACGTCATCTGAATGCATTGCATGAAAGGAGCCTTGCGGCAAATTCGGCAAAGCCGCTTGCGTCAGTGCGATACCGTCCGTGGTCTTGGTTTCACCGGAAAAATTGCCGAGAGCTTGGTACGTTTTGCGATCGAAAACTTCATACTCGGCAAAGGGCTGGACGTTCTGATCGGAAACGATGACGTAACCTTCGCCATTGCCGAGATCGTAGAGCACGATACCTTCAGGCTGATTGACAAAGAGGCCCTTGCCAAAGCGCGTTATGAGTTTGCCCTGCAAGTCGTAAACCATGACGTCGCGCTCGCCGGTTTCGTCGCAGAGCAATGCACGCTGCGCGGCGGGATCGATGACGATGGATTCCAGACTGCCACTGGCGGGAAAGGAAAAACTCAGAACGCCTTTGAGGCCGGTGCCCTCACGGATGATGCGGTACACATAAACGCGATCGGGTGTCGGGTCCGTGTCCGTGATCCACGCTTGCAGCTCGCGGCCATTCCAATGAAACGCGATGCCGTAAGGCTCAACCAACTCGGTCGAGCCAAAATGGGTGATGAAGCTTCTATCCGGCAAGGAAAAAATCGACACGCGATGGTTGTCGCGCTCGACCACGAAAAGCAAATCCTTCATGCCGCTGCCGGTCGGAACATTGTAAGCCACGCCCACGCCGTTCGGATACTGCAATTGCCCGGGGCCGGTTCCGGTCCCACCGATTTTCCCCAAATACGTGTTCGTTACCGGGTTGTGCACTTCGACAAAATTGTCATCTTTGTCCGTTGCAAAGACCAGACTTTGATTGGGATCCGCCGCCACGTAAATCGCAATGGAATCCATCGTGCCGTGGCCTTCAGGGGGGCGGTTCATTTCCAAAAACAATGGTACGACAACCATCGCTTCAGAAAGAAGAACACACGGAATCAGCAGCAGCACGAAAAGTTGTTTTCTGAGTTTTGACATAAAAATCCGCTCGATATGGAGATTCTTATATGAGGTCGGCATGTAACGGGAAAGGAATCGTCACGAACGGTGAGCTGAAGAGTTGGGACAAACTGAGAATAAAGTTTGAAATTTTTCTCGGCGACACTCGCTGACTTCGGTGCATTTCGGCGGAAAAGCTCTTCCGCCGATTGACAACGAAAGCTCCGAGATTCACGAGTCATTCGGCAGTGGAATGATTCAACCTCGCGGGCGTGGCCATGCCAATTTCATAGAAACCGAGATCAGGATCGTTGCCGGCAAAGGGCAAGCCCACGTTAACGCCGGTATCTTTTGCCGGGCTGACAGTCTGCAGATCGAATTTGAATTTCGGGGCATCCACAAACTTCGGTTCGCTGCCGGTGACGTCACCAGGACCGCGCAGTTCCTTGGCCTCGCTATTGAACCAGCCATTGTGATCCGCTTGCGCCAGGAAAGTACCCGAGAGTGAAACCGGGCCGGAATTGCACACCAGATTGTTCCGTAAGACACCGCTGCTCACGCCGGCGCCTTCCACACGAAACGAATGCACCCCGACGTTGACCAGCGTATTGTGCAAAACCCGTGCATTCGCCACACCGTCGAATTTGAGCCCGTACTCTTTGATGTTGTAAATGGTATTACGGATGAAGGCGACGTTCTCGTGTGATTTTCCGTCCTCGCCCCGCACCTCAATGCCGCGATCGCTGTCGTGCAGGCGATTGTTCGAGGCTGTGACGTTGCGGCAGCCTTTTTGAATCACCCAAATCTTATTCGCAAAACCGTACATGTCATTGCCCTCCACGACGCAACCGTCGACACCCTTGAAATCTAGTGCGTTTTCACTGTTGCGCCCGAGGGTGGTGTAGAAAACGTTGTGGGCAATGACAAAGTCTTTTGCATATTGCGCGAGCGTGGTCTTTTCTCCGGCGTAAAATTGCAGGCCATCACCGCCACAGTCATAAATGGTATTGTGTAGAATTTTCCAGCCGCTCAGGCCGGGATTGATGACAATGCCGTGCGCGTCCTTGCCGGGGCCGTTGACAAAATCATGAATGACGCAATTCTCAATGACGTTGTTTTGGCTGTGCCCCCGGCCGTCGATGCCATCCTTTCGGCCGTTGCGAATCTCACAGTCCCGCAAAATGTTGTTGCTGCCGCTGAGCTTGATCGCGTCCTGTTTTGCGCCCCGCTGGTCGAAGATCAAGCCTTGAATCAGCCACCAGCTCCTGTCCCATGTGAGCACGGTCAGGGCATGCGTGATGATGGGCCGCTCATGAGCATACGCACGCAGCACGATGCGCTTGTTGGGCAAGCCATCAACCGGCAGGGAAAGCGCTTCGTGATACGTGCCGCCGCGCACCAACAGTGTATCCCCGGGCTGCAATTGTTTCAATTTGCCATTGATGCTTTCGCCCGGCTTCACAACGAAGGTGGCGGCGGCAACTTCCGCAGTTCCCATTCCGAAACCGGCCAACAGCACGCCGCATAGAAGTTGACGAAATCGTGAAAAGCTGAAACCTCTTTTTGCGGACAAGTTTGCGACTCCTTCGTCAGATCATTTGCGCGCGGCCCCAACGGATAGATTAAGACCAGCGGATAGAACTTTTAGTCTTTTCATCCGTTGGTCTTAATCTTTCCGTTGGCAATAAAAAAAGTTGGAATTCTATTCTGAATTCATTTTGCGAATAGCCTAACGGAAGAGACTGCGCATCACTGGCGAGTGCAATTGATTGCAGACCGGGTTGAGCAGCTTCAACAACTTCTCTTCTTCCAGAGCGAGCTGTAATTCGCTGGCGAAAGGCATCGGATAGGTGGCGATGAACAAATTGCCGCGCGGCTCGGAGTTTTCCATCCAAGAACGGTAGGCGTAGTGGTACCGGCTGATCCGGCCGTCGGCAAAATTGCGGGACAGACCGAGATACAACAATTCTTCGGCATTTAGCAGCAAGCCGGTGCCGGTGAGAATAGCAAAAATGCCTCCTTCATTCGTCGGCGTCCAGTCCTCGAAAGAATAAGGACCGCAAAAATGGCGCCTGCCGATGTTCAACATTGGTGTTCCTCTTCCTGAGTCGACAAGGTGTTCGTTGTTACCTGACAAGTGCAAGCTTTCATACACATTACGTTTTGCGCCTTACGGCAACGTGATGCGTAATTCTAAAATTCAGTTCTGTACGCCAGCGGTGAGTCCTGGCGCATTCCGGAAAGAGCTTCGGTTGTAAGATAGATTCTGTGATGCATTTTGCGTGCCAAAGGGCTGCCGGCGGGCGGCATGTAATATTGCAAAAAAGAAAAACTCGCGCACAGCAACCAGGCTGTGAACACGCACGCAAACGTTCTCTTGCATGATAAAATGCAACTCATTTCGCGAGCGTCTCCTAGCGAGCGCCTGAAGGCGCTACTCAGAAACACTATCACAAACCAATTTCATATTTTACGCTGCCGCCCGGATTGTCCTGGAAAAACAGCACGCCTTGAGCGCCAGTTTTCATATTCAAATGCATTTTGCCATTCTTTTTAATTTTGACAAAAGCATTCGGCGGCAATCCGCCAATCAAATGTGAAACCGTCTGGCTTGCGGAAATTTGATATTCTGCGCCGTTTGGTGCGCCGGTTTTTTTGCTGAAAAGAACCAGGCGTTTATTGTCGATCAATGCGCCCGTGTGCGATGCCGATTCGATTTTTACCACCGGCGCCATGGCTTGTAGCGTGCGCGCATCACCGATTTGCATCACGGTCAAGAATTCTCCGTCTTGCGCGCGAATTTCGGCGCGCCAACTGCCGGTCCAATAGGCGCCCCAATCAGTATAAGGCCCGCGCGCCTTGATGAATTTCCATTCCGCATCCACGAACCACTGGCCTTCGCCTCCGACCTTCAACACTTCTTTTTTGGCGGGCAGCAAGGACTTCACCAGCATGCGGCCATGCGCTGCGTCGAAAGTGTTCGTGACGGATATTTGATCGCCTTGGATTTCCGGCTCGAACGCGGTGTGCAGCAGCCAGCGTTTTTCCAATGGCGATTCGACCAGATCGTGTATGAGCACGAACTCGCGATTCTCGGGGCCGCGCAAATAAACGAAGCGGCGATGCGCAGCCGTGGCTTTGCTACTCCGCTCTCCTTTGTAGGCGCGGGTATAATCGTAATCGACGTAGTCGAAATCTTCGCCCGATTCCAGCGCGCGCACGTCGCCAATATGGTTGCCGCCGCCGGGCTGAAAGCCGGCGTCTTTCCAATAATCCGTTCGCTTGGCGCTGGAAAAGGTGAATTCCATGAAATTGGGATCGCCGACCTCTTCCGGCTCTTTCGGATCATAAAGCCCGAGTATGTTGTGAAATACCGCTTCACGCGAGCTGTTGCCGCGCGGCATGTCATCGGCATTCTTGCTGTTGCCGGCGTCGAGCGCGAGGCTACCATATTTGAAAATGGTGAAGCTGGACTGATCGTGATGAGCGTGCGGGCTGTACCAATACTTTGGCGCCCAAAAGATGAGGTGGGTCGAGTTGTCCTTGTCGAAAGACGATTTCATCACGACCTGGCCCAATCCCAGCTTGTACGTCAGAGGCAGGTTTACGGCCTCGGGGGCAAGCGCCGGCACTTCTTTGCTGCCCCATATAAAGGAAAAGAACAGATCATCGAAACGCGGATTGAAATGCTTGTATTCTTCCACGGCAAGTCCCAAGCCACTCGCTGTAATTAGCCATTGCGCGAACCCGGCCATGCGCGGGTCTGCCTGGCGCAGCGCGCCGGCGGAAATCTGCATCAAGCGGCTGACTTCATAGCCGATCACTTCGTTCAGACTGTTGGTGTCGTGGCGCGAAAAATAATAGTTGTCGCGCAGCTTCAGCGGCAAGATGTTGTAGTAAAGATGGATGATATTGTAGCGCAGGAGATCATACTCATAAAAAAGATTGCGGCCCAATGCGCTGCTAGCCGCTCCTGCCAAAAAACTGATGTTGGTGAGACCGAGACGGTAATAATTACAGCCCTCGCTCCAGCCCGGGCCTTCGAACACTTTGTCTGCAGTCTCCAGTATGCGTTGGAGAAAAACAGCATTAAAAAAATCCAACATCTCCTGCGCTTTGGCGGAGTAATTAGGGCCCAGATCGTCGCCCCATGTAGCCAGCGCCGCCGCAGTGCCGGCGTGAATGTAACCCGTGACTTGATTCGAAAGCTTTTCATACTCGCCGATATTCGCATCCTTGTCGCGATTCTCATACAACCGGATCATGGCGTCGGCGAGCGCCCGCCTGTCTTCGAGCGTGAGCAGAGGATAAAGCCAGTCGTAAGCCACAGCCAAGGCGAGATTGTGATAGCCGCCGCGCTCGCTTTGCAAATTCGCTGAGGAATGGCGATCGCCTCGCGTTTCTCTTTTTAAATACATCGCCAGCTCGCGCGCTTTGCGGCCATAATCTTCACGCGTGTGCCCGAATTGAATTCCTCGCATCTGGCCGGGATCGATGAGGTACAAAAAAGCGAAGTTCTTGGTATCAAAATACTCCAGGCTGCGATCTTTATTCTCCGGCAATTCCTCAAAGCATTTGTCCAATGCGGTCACGAAGCGCTGAAATTCGGCAGGATATAAGGTTTGCAAGCGCTGGCGCAGCTTGGGCAGATCCTCCGGCGCAAAGAAGAGGCGAGGATGCACTTTGCGCGCCAGCGGGCTGTTGGGTGGTGGCAAATAGCGTTCAACCTTGACGCTGGGTGCAGTTTGGCTCTTGCATGTGGGTGCGGCCAGAGCCAGCACGCCCATCAGCACCAGCACTGCACATGGATTCTCGAGGTGAAGCGTGCGCATCAAATGATTCATCTGATTTCTTTTTCCAAAATGTTGATTGCGTTCATCAAGAAAGTGTAGAACCAGGGTGTGACGTAGGTGCGATTGATGAACTCTTTGACTTCCAGTTTTCGTATCAACACCTGCGTGCGCCTGGCCACGGGATGCGCCATCCATTTGTGTTTATGCAGCCGACGCAGCCACTTGGCACACAACCAGTTGATGTAATAAAATCGCAACAAAGGCTGCCATTGCTCGTGGCCGAAATAGCCCAGGATGAATTGTCTTTGCAAATCGTCGACCAAACGCTGGTGGATCGGCGCGGTCAAGCCAAAATCTATGAGTTGAATCTCAGCCAGCATGCGCGCAACTTCGTCGTATCCGGCTCCCAGCATGACATTGCCGAAATCGATCGGAATCACGCGCCGCTTGGTCACAAAGATGTGACACGGCTTGAGATCGCCATGCAGCAGCGTTTGCGGCAGCGACGATCCCGCAAAAGTCGTAGTCAGCGTTTGTAACCGCGGCTGGAGGGCATCGAGATGATGCGGCGCAACACCGGAGCTTGCCAGCCGCTCAAAACAACGCCGTAATTGCTCTTCAAAAGACGGTGGTTGGGGCGCCACGGTGATATCGCCCACGAAGCCGGCATGAAAGAGCTGCAGCCATTTGCCCGCGCGTTGGAAATGGGTGCGCAGTCTATTCCGGCTGTGATCAAAATGCAAAATGGTATGTCTGGTTTCGTGCACCAGCGTTCCCAAATCCCGGCCACTGGCTTTTTCGATAATGATGCATACGAGCTCAGGCAGATAGTCGATCGGCCGCACCACAGTGAACTCGCGTTCTAGTGTTTGGAAATATTCATGAATTCGCTTATGGATCAGAAATTCCTGCTCGCATTTCTTTGCCTTTTCCTGCTCGTCGTTTTTGTGCCCCGGCCTCATGCGATAGGCCTTGGCGATCAGTTTTTTGGCGGGCGTGCCATTTTCCCTGACCACGGCGAGCTCGAAAATCACGGTATAGCGCTTGCGACGCGGCGACCTTGCCAGTGTCACCTTCAGAGCTGGTTGTGCCACCAGCTCGGGATAATACTGCAACAGGTTCTGCTGCACGTGCTGGAGAAGCCGCGCGCGGACGATTTCAAGCCACTTATCATAGTTGAGCTGCATCAGCGAGACATGCTCTGCCATTTGCGCTTCTCCTTGTGTTGATCTGATTTGAGTGCAAAAATTACACGCAAGAGACAATAGCTGGCGAAAGCCGCCTCATCAGTTACAGAGATGTAACCAATTCATCGAGTGCATTCCCGCCTTTCGGCTTCCTCACCTTCTCCCCACGTGAGTTTCAGCTAACGTCGCCGCTTTGCGGTATGTATGGGCGATTGGGAATCGAAAATCGCCAATCTTAAATCAATCAATGGCGCAAGAAGGGAAGGTTATGAAACGTCAAAGCTTCATCTGCGCTTTGGCTGTGTTAGAAGTCTTGAGCGCTTCGCGAATGAGTTGTAGCACCGGCAAGTCCCCACAGCCGCTTGAAAAGGAGAGGGCCGAACAAATCGCGCTCAAAGAATTGGTGGGTGGATACATCGTCGGCGAAGCGCTCGCAACGGATTCCGGGCGTTTGATCTATCGCATCCATCTACAGAACGGCATTGAAGCGAGGCAGGTGATGGTGGAAGCGGCGACCGGCAGGCTGATCGCAGTGGAGGACGATACCGAGGAGTTCCAGAATGCCGTTGCCAGGGAGGAGAATGTGCCCCACGCCATCAGCCTCGCGCAGCGCGACGCCGTGGAATATACTGTTTTGCAGGCCTTCCCCGGAACCGTGCGCCAATGGCGGGCAATGCGCGAAAATGGACGTCTGGTTTTCAAATTCAATCTCATCCTCGAGGGCGGCGGGGAAAAACACGTAACCGTCGAGGCACGCTCGCGAGAAATTCTCGCCACAGGTCCCGGAACGTTGGATGAACCTTGAGTTGCCCGTCAGGATTTGTTGAAGCTGCAGAGGCGTCACAAGTGAGTGACCGGCTTCGCGACGGAAGCCGTGAGGCGCACGGAGATATGGGGGCTGCGTCCGCCTTTGTCCGGTTCATTTTTGAACGGGACGGAGAAGGGGGCGCCATGCGAAAGTTGCCCGCAATAAACCGCCAGGGCCAGCGATAAAAAAAGCAAAATTTTTTGCGCAAGAGGCTTGGTTGCGGGTACTAAGGGCTGTTGTTAAAGTTCATGTTTGGCAGGATGCGGGAGCGCAACCCTTCGCAACCCTGCGAGCACCGATCATGATGATCGCTCTCCTTTGAATAAGTCCAACCACAAAAGGAGAGTCTCACTCTTGCTAAGCATGTCGTAGCTCTAAGAAGTGAATTCTGGGTCTCATCAAGGAATACGATGAACCCGTAACTTTTTGCTGGAGGCAAATCATGAAATGTAACTTTGAAGCGGGTGAGCTGATTATGAAGAACTACGATGCCGAATTCGAAATCGAAGCCGGCGATGACCCGGATGAACACGACGAAACGGGTGAGGTGAACGACCCTTCTTCTCCGATCTGGGAAGGAAGCGATGTGCAGGATTCCTGCTACGGCAATGATCCGAGCACGCCGGATTCCAACGATATTACCGAAGATTGAAGGATCGTTCTGTTCCGCTCGAGTTTAAGTCTTGGGATTTCCGGGCTGGGATTGTTTTCTGCTCCACTACGTGATCCCCATGCACGTGGTCGAGCAGGCAGCCCGGTACCCCAAACGCACCGCCTACCGCTCTGCCCTGCCATCCGATAGCACCACGCCTTTCATTCTGTTCTCGCTCATCGTCGCAGCCGCTTGATGCGGCAATGGCATGAAAGCACTTGCGCCTCAGGGACAAGGATTCTCAGGCTTGCAAAAAACGAACGGATTTTGTTAGTTGTGCTCCAAAGCAATCGCCAGTTGCTCAAAAAGCATCGAGCGCTTTCAACCAACTTCCACGAGTCCGGCCCATGATACGATACCTGCGCGCAAAGGAATTTCCGCTCATCTCAGTGCTCGTATTGGCTGGCTTGGGGGTGGCCCTGCCTTTGCTCTCGGCACATCCTCGTTTGGTTGAAAATGCCTATACGCATTTTTTGTATGCGAATTTGACGAAAGGAATGACCGCCTTCGCCGGCGCATTCACCTTTTCTGTTTCTGAAATCGCGCTGTACGCAAGCATCTTGGGGTTGCTGCTGCTGCTTGCCGCTGCCATTGTGCAGAAGAAATGGCGGCACATGCTGGCGCTGGCGACGAGGTCGATGGCGTTGGCGGCAACGTGGTTCTATCTGGGATGGGGATGTAACTATTTTCGACTGCCGTTGGCGGAGCAACTACAATTGCAAAGCGGGAGCGCTTCCTCCGATAGCTCGGCGTTGCGCGACGATCTTTTGTGGAGCCTGACGGCCGCGAATGCCGTTTGGCGCGAAATTCCAGCGTGGGATTTGGTCCGATTGGACGAGGAGATCGAAAGAAGCTATCGCCTCGTTTGCGATACCCTGGGAATCGCCCTTATGCCTGGCGAGCGGCGTCCCAAGTTCTTACTGTTTCCCGGATTGTTCAACTACACCTTGACCTCCGGCATGTTTGGGCCGTTTTTTCATGAAGTGCATTTGAATTCCGGGCTGTTACCCGTGGAAATACCGTTCGTGCTCGCGCATGAAAAAGCGCATCAAATGGGGTTCGCACGTGAAGCGGAAGCGAATTTTCTCGCGGCCCTGGTATGCTGGATGAGCCCCGATTCCGCCGTGCAGTACTCTGGACATTTTTCGATACTGGGACATTTCTGGATACGGGCAGCTCTAATGAACGGCAGCGAGACTCTGCTAGAAGAACTCCGCCCGGAAGTGCGCGCGGATTTCACCGCAGTGCGGCAGCGTCTGCAAAGGTACCAGGGCGCGGTTTCGGAAATTTCGCACAGAAGTTATGACGCGTATCTGCGCGCGAACCGCGTGGCAGGGGGGATGCAGAATTACAATGACGTCGTCGATTTGATCATGCGTTGGCGACGGCAACTATTAACAAAAAATCATTCCGCTGGCGAGAACGTTGTCAGGTAAGAATAGCAGTGAACGCATGAGTTTGGTGTATTTACTTCTGTGCATTGCCTTGGCATTGCGGACTGGTTTGTCGGTAAACATTCCGCTCATGAGCGTCACGAACCTGCACAACCAAAATTCTGTACCCCGATGCGATCATTCGTCTGTTCTTAAAATCCCGTCCAACAGGAGGTTGCCGTGAAACTGTTTCAGACAAAACCATTTCGTGGATTGATTCCAACTCTTTGCTTGCTCACCCTGGCCCTAGCGGCTTGTCAGAGCAACAAACGCGACACCGACGACGGTTCCACCGGCGATACTGCCGCCTCCTCCCCGTCTGGCCGCCACCTTCACGATCAGGATACGACTTCCCTGGAGGAGGTGAACGACGCCGAGTATAATCCAACAATTGACCCGGCAAATTTCGCGACCGCGATTGACAATCCATATCTCACTTTGACGCCGGGGAGAGCCTGGATTTATGAAGGGAAAAACGAGGACGGAGAAACGGAACGGGTCGAAATCGCAGTCACCTCTGACAAAAAGATGATTCTGGGGGTTGGCACAACGGTGGTCAGAGAACGGGAATGGGTTGAGGGCGAATTGGTGGAAGATACCTTCGATTGGTTTGCTCAGGACAAGGACGGCAACGTGTGGTATTTTGGGGAAGATTCCAGAGAAATCGACAAGGGTAAGGTGGTAAGCACCAAGGGCTCATGGGAGGCCGGAGTAAACAGCGCCAAGCCGGGGATTGTCATGAAAGCCAACCCTCACCCAGGAGACGCCTATCGTCAAGAGTTCCTCAAAGGCGAAGCCGAAGACATGGGTAAAGTGCTCGGTACGGATCAATCCGTCAGTATCGGCTTGGGAAGTTATCAAAACTGCCTACAGATCCAAGATTGGACACCTCTCGAGCCCGAAGTCGTTGAGCACAAGTTTTACCACAGGAAAATCGGTAATCTCATATTGGAAAAAAAGGTTGCCGGTGAGGCTGGGCAGATGGAGTTGATCGAGATGAGGAACGAACATGAGGTCGAATAATCGGCCCGGGCTGGTCTGCCCAGACACACCGGCCGCTCAGCTTTCCGACGGAACAGCATAATACCGGACATTTTCCAAGCCTGGCCAGAAGGGCTTCAACTCCGAAGGAATGATCTCGTGCAGCGTAACTTTATCATCGGAGTAGGCATTGTACGCATTCACCAATTCGTTCATCTGTTGCCTGAGCTTGGGAAGCTTTGATACTGATCTACGGGTGTGTTTCAGCTCATTGCGTGCGGACAAGAGGAGCTCACCAATTTTCTCGGTATAGTAAGTTCGCATCGAATCATTGATCAAACTGCGTACGGAAGCCGCGATTTGCTTTTCCTTAGTGATCGACGGCTGCGAATCATTTTTTTGACGAAAGTGAGCCAGCTCCTTCTTGAGCCGGTGATCCACTCCAAGATAGGCGAACACGGAGGGGTGTTTTGCGTGAAAATCGGTCTTAGGCGCGACTTCTGCCATAACATATTGTTCGGCTTTCGCTCTCTCATCGGATTCCATCTCCCGATGCGAGGCATAACGCAGAGCGTTGCCTTCCCGGGCATATTCGACCTTGATCATAAGATCTAAGCCGGCAAAATAAAATAATTCAGTCATGACGAGCCTTTCTATAAGAGCATCCTGTTACGCTGATCGGAAAAATCATTCTTTGAGACCACGCCCAACTACTTGATGAGCGATTTTCCCTCAGTTTCCTCAGTAATATGAAATTGAATTCCCATCACCGTGATAATCTGCTTCTCTTCATCCACTTGCCCGACTCTGCCAACCACTTCGAGCATCCCATCGAACTGCGGTTCGACTTTGAGTTTCCTGCTTCTATCGCCAATTTCTTTCGCCAGAAGGACGCCATCGTTTGTAAACGTGCCCTCGAGTTTTAGCAGCATTTCTGGCTTGATATCGTCCAGACTATGGAGGTCATCGTCGAACTCGGTCTCTTTTGTTACCTTCACCGGCACCCACAGAACCTGAAGCTCATTCTTAGCGGGAATGACTTCACGTACCTTGGCGAGGAGTTTCCAATCGTCATCCAAAAAGTCACCGGCGCGGAACTCGATTTCCAGCGCAACCACCACCGACTCCTTTTGGAGAAGGCCATCGATTTCCACCCATTGCCCGGGTTTGGCGTTGGCCAGGATTTCCGCAGGCGTCCATCTCTTGACACTCTGGGCGGGTAGTTGAATTGGAGCGATCAGGCATAATGCCGAAAGAACAATGTGTGGAAACGAGCTGCGCAATTTCATTAAAACCGCCTGCTTCAACGTTGTGGTCCGGAGCTGTGGTCGTATGGTCCATTTTTCTGGCGCACTGGTTTGCATCATACCTTGACTCAATATACTAAAAAGGCCCGCGGATGATGTCATAAGGATGTTGGGGAATTGTAAAATACTTGTGAAAAGTTTCTGGGCGTGAAGGTGGGCCTTCTTGCCTATTCTTCTTCAATTTTAAAGAGATAACCCGCCCCATGAACGGTTTTAATGTAACGCGGTGTATCCGGGTCGGGCTCAATATGTTTGCGCAGGCGGCGGATGTGGGTATCAACGGTGCGCGTCGTGGGGTAGACTTCGTAGCCCCAAATTTCATCTAGTAAACGATCTCGGGTCAAAAGCACGCCTTGATGCCGGATGAAGTATTCCAGCAGCAGAAACTCACGGTTGGTCAAGTCTTGGCGAGCGCCGGCTTTGACGACTTCGTGGCGCTTGAGATAGACAACCACTTCTCCAAACTTGATTTCGTCCGGCAGGGTATCAGCACTGGCGGACGTCGCCACCTCCCCGCGGCGCAGATGGGTTTTCACGCGTGCAATCAATTCGCGCACGCTGAACGGTTTGGTGATGTAATCATCAGCGCCGAGCTCCAAGCCAAAAACCATATCATTCTCCTCAGCCTTGGCCGTCAGCATGATGACCGGAATGTTCATGCCTTCATCGCGAATTCGCTTACAGATCTCGAATCCGCTCATACCAGGCAGCATGAGGTCCAGAATGATCAGGTCCGGATGGATCTCCTTGACGAGCAGGTAGCCTTCCTGGCCCGACCTGGCGGAACGAATCTCATATCCTTCGTCCCGCAGAACGTTTTCCAGGCCAAATACGATGGCATCATCATCTTCAATGATGAGGATTTTTTTCATGCGGTGATCTCGGCGGGTTGATGATCCAACGGGTTCGTTTTTTCCGGCACCGCCGCCCTGCTTGCGCTTTCATTCGGCAGAAGCGGCAGTGTCATGACAAAGGTCGAGCCTTTGCCTTCTTCGCTGCGTACCTCGATCGTTCCACGGTGGGCCTCGGCGATATGTTTCACCAGCGTCAGGCCCAGCCCCACGCCGCCTTGGTGCTTTGAGTTGAGCTTTTGATCGACGCGATAAAACTCCTCGAAGATTCTCGAGGTCTGAGCAGCCGGAATGCCGATGCCGCGGTCCTCCACTTCAACGTAGGCGTGATCCCCGTTTCGATAGGCGCGCACGTCGATGATCTTTTCTTTGTCGCTGTATTTGACGGCATTGCTGAGCAGGTTGAGAATCGCCTGGGTCATGCCATCGGCGTCCAGGAGCAGCTCGGGAAGCGAGTCGTCGATCTCGCTTTTCACCTGAAAGCCTTGCGCTTCCGCGTGAGGGCGGAAGGAAGCGATTGCACTCTGCAAGACTACCCCCAGCAGCTCATATTCTAAGTTGTATTGCTTTACACCCCTTTCGATCTTGGAAAAATCAAAAACGTTTTCGACTAATCTTCCCAGACGGTCACTTTCGCGGCGTATCACGCTCAAGTATTGCATGGTACGCATCCGGGAATCCAATTCCGTCGCCGTAGCCGTGTGGCGCAATTGCATTTCCAGATGCTCCGCCAGCATCTTGATCGAAGTCGATGGTGTGCGCAGCTCGTGCGATACCCGGGACACGAACGTCGATTTCAATTCGGACAGCCGTGCCTCGTGCCGGGCATAGCGGATGAAGATGTATGCGCCGGAGAAGATACTGAATAAGAGCCCTGAAATCAGCCACAGCCACAAGAGCGTGCTGAGATCTGCCAGCGGCGAAGGATGCTCGTCGCTCTCGAGAAACACCCCCACTTGCCAGAACTCGAACGGCGAAGACAACGCCAGAGTCGCAATCGGAGCGCTGCGCGGCTTAGCCGCTCCGATGACAAAATTATTGGCATTGTCTAAGAGTGCCAGTACAACGGCGTCGCTGGTTCTCAGGTGGCGTAAGAGAGCAGGTAGAACCCTCTCGCGCAATTGTGTCAGATTGACCCGAAATCCAAGCATTCCGGATACAAGTGCTCCAGTGCGATCGGGCGTGGGAAAATAGCCGAGCAAAAAAGGCTCGCCATCGGCCTGGCCGGAAAAATAGCGAATGACCGGGCGGTAGGATTTCCGTTCGATCACCAATTCACGCAGCTCATCCTCCAGCAACTGTACAAAGTATCTGTCGTCGACAGATTTCTTGCTATGCGCTGCAAGCCTGTGAAATTGCTCATAGTATTCCTTCCGCGCCGGCATGCCTGGCTCGGAAAGCACCTCCGCGAACAAGGGCTTTGTCAACTGTTGAAAATGGGAGTATTGCGGCATGTTTATCGTGTCGCCTCTCTCCAACAAGTCCTTGCTCATACGCAAGAGTGTTTCCACGGCCTCTTGATGGCGATCGAGGTTCTCGAGGCAAACCGCAATCTGATATTGCGCCAGGAAACGCAAATGCATCTTGTTGAGATCCCGCTCTTCTGGATAGTCGCGCAGCAGGCGCTCATACGTTTCAAGGGCAGCTTTCCAATCCTCTTTTTTCGTTTGGGCGCGGCCAAAGAGGCTGTGCGCCATGGCGTGCAGGCGGGGTGACCAGGTTTCCGTGAGCACCTGCCTGTAAACCGCGATGGCGCTGTCGAGATGACTCGTGTGGTACTCCAGGTCTTCGCCGCGAGCAGCCAACTCGTGGTACAATTCATACTCGCGCGCCATCGTTTCCAGATTCTGCGTGCTGCTGGAAAGATCTTCGCGCCTCTCGCTATCGTCGGCAGGAGAGCGGCTTCGCCAAGGACCGGTGAGTAAGGCCCAACTCGTGATCAGCGGTTCTGCTTGCACCAGGGCGTCAATCAGTTCGACGCTCCGCTGCGAGCCGAGGTGCGCCAAAGCTTTTTCGATGGGGTTTTTCAGACGCGCTTGCACATTTTCAAGCTCATTGTCAAGATCACGGGTGGCGAGATGAACGAATTGACGATAGCTTTCAACGATCTTTTGCTGGGAAATCAGTGCTTCGTTCTTGATCGCGCGCCAGCTCAAATAACCCAATAATCCGCTGGGCAGAAAGATGAGCACTAAGAAAATGGTTGCCAGCCGCAGCTCGTTTTTACGCTCCTGCAGGAACTGGCGGAATGATCGCAGGCGATCGCTCCCAGGACGAGAGCGACCCGATTCGGAGTTTTTCAGCAAGCGTATCATGATTTGCCGCTGCGCGAATTGGGCTGGTAGAAGGACTCGTTTAAAGTAGCATTTCAGTGGCTCTAATGCAAGGATTCTATCAGTTTCAAGCTTCCATTTTGGGCGCCATCGTCCTGCCCGCGGCAGCTGCGATGCCCGCACGCGCGACGGCGAATGCCAACGCACCGAGCAGCATCCCGGCCAGGCCCCCCGCGGAGATATCCAGGCTGGTGTGCACACGGAGTACTACCCTGGAATAGCATACGCACACTGCCCACGGCAGCAGGAGGTAGGCAAAACACCTCAGCCGCGGCCGCGTATGAAAAGTCAGGCTCATCGCCAGGAAGAACGCCGCAAAGAGCATAGCCGTGAACGCGTGTCCAGATGGGAATGAGTATCCCGTCGATTCAATCCAGTGTTCTCGAATCAAGCGTGGAAGCGCGACGGGTGGAGGGTCGGCCGCCAGCACTGTCCTGAGATATTCGCTGCGCCGCTCATGTGCCATGGCATAGAATTCGTTCACCGGCATTCTCAGCGGCCCTGAACCATCCTTGCCAGCAAGGTAAACGACATTGGGCCGGGGACAGTTGAATGCGGGCTTTACAACGTACTCATTCAAGGCCGCTCCGCCGCCGGCAAAACTCGCCAGCACGACAAAGAGCACGCCGCCTTCGACGAAACGTTGCCTGCCCGGGAGGTGAGGACGATTCACTATGAGAACGAGCATAACAATGCCGATGGCGGACGCGCCTACCGGTCCACCTGTTTGCGTGATCCCATAAACCAACAGGAGGAAGGATGAACCGTGTTCCAGGGAAGCCGCGTTCGTTGCATGCATCAGGGGAACCTGGAAGGACAGCGGGAGGAAGGCATACGTGATCACGAGGGGGAAGGCGAGGCTACGGAGCACTGATTCCGGTTTTGCAGGATTCACTTTGCGGCGATCGGTTCCAAGCCTGCTCATAACCATTTCAGTTGAATTTCGATTCCGTTCGCGTCCGGCGCCGGAGCGATTGTAAGACGCGTCCTGGTGCGATCGATGGTTACGGTGCGCCCGGCCATGAAGCCCAGGGTCGCACCGAAGACCACGTCGCTCAAATAGTGCCGTCCCTCGTTCAAGCGGGAGCACCCTACGTAACCGGCAACCGCATATGCCGGAACACCGACTTTCCATCCGTAGTTTCTCTGCAGCACCGTTGCCGTTGCAAATGTACCGGAAGCGTGACCTGAAGGAAAGGATTTATTGCTCGAGCCGTCCGGCCGCGGCCTGGCGACGGCTAACTTGAGCGCGAAGGTGAAAGTCTGCGCAACCACCTGCGCCCGTACCAAATCGCGACCCAGACGCTCGACACTTGGCTTCGACAAAAGCCTTCCCAAGCCAAATGTAGCAAACGCGCCGGCGAACTGCACAATACCGCCCACGTGCTGTCCTGCTTCAAAAAAATTGTCGACCGTCGTATTCTCTTCGATCTCCGATGGTACGCTCTTGGAGACGATTTGTTCGTCAAAATAGCTCGCGCCCCACGTCGCTCCCGCGCCAACGGCTACGATTGTCAAATTCTCCTTCGTGATGAAAACATTCTTGAAATCCGTTCCGATCTGCTGCAGAAGGTTGGGTGAAGAAATCTGCTGCGCAGACGGAAAGTCCACTGGTGAGAAGGGAGCGGAGCGAGGGGCGAAAAATGGATCCGGTTTGTCCTGCGCGACCACCGTTGAGCATACTATGCACCACAAGAGAAGGGCGCACCGCATACCGGCGCGCCGGCTCATTTTCTCACGTCCCAATCGCAGGAAGAAGGTTTTCATTGGGCTTTTATTGACCACTCTTTTGATCTGGAAACCTCGACATAGAATTCGTCGGGGACATTGCCCTCGATATCTTTGAAATAAAATCGCGCCAATCCCTGTTTTCCTTCGAAATTGAAAACGCCAAACAGCGCACCCGAGTTTGCTCTCTGGGTCTCAGTGTAAATACTCGCCCACCACTTACCGCTTTGTTCCTGATCGCGGATGCTCTTACCGCCCAAGCCGGAGACAAAGACAAAGGTCCGGCCTTCATCTTGGGAGGTTACCGGGTCATCTGCAGAAAGGGCCAAAGTGTCCGAGGTGCTCGCCACCGTTTGGTTTTTGCAACTGCTGAGAAGATGAGTTCGGCTGTAAGAATGCTCGTGGGCCGTGGCGATGATCGCGCTGCCTTTCCTCGATTCTTCATAGACCCCCCATCCCGTTTCGTTCGATTTCCCGCCGGCCTGCATCGCCGTCATGTTCTTATGCCATCCGCTAATGCGCCAAATTGAATTGTTTTTTGCAAGCTGTTCTTTAATGTAATTGGCATGCCCGGAGCCAAACACGTCGGGGGCGGTGAGCACGAAGAAGATGCCATTGGATACAAATGAAGATTTCACGCCCAAATCTCCATCCCATCGTATCCCCAGCCGCTTCATGCGCGCAATCATGAACTCTTGATAGCCGCCCGAGCCGTAGTAGCTGTGGGCATCGTGGTTGCCAGCGCAGGCAAAGTATAGGAAGTTGGATCCAAGGATTGAATTGATTTGAGCGTCCCAGGCTGCGGGATCATCCTCGTAGTCGAAATCCCCCAGATGAACCACGGCATTGGCGCCTTCTTTCTTGATCAGATTCAAAACGGCACGCGCGTTCTCTCTGAGGCCTTGATCACCCATGAACGCAATCTTGAAATTCACCGGGGTTTGCCCCAAGAGTATGGCGCTAGACGCTACCGTGAAAAACAGCAGCAAGACAAGTGTACGTTGTCTGTTCATGATCATCCTTCTCCTGTGCGAATCACTTAGGTCGCAGCAGACTCATCGTTCTCATCTCTGAAATGTTGTCCGCTTGAAGCTGGTAAAAGTAAACGCCGTTCGCAACCGGATTTCCATGTCTGTCCTTTCCATCCCAGCGCACGCTGTGATAGCCGGCTTCCTGAGGGCCGGCACTTAGCGTCCAGACCTCCTCTCCGATGAGGTTGAAAATTTTCACCGTGACCTGGCTTGCGCTCGGAAGCTGGAAGCGAATTTCGGTGGCAAGATGAAACGGGTTTGGATAATTCTGCTCAAGATAGTGTGTGGCCGGAATGGCAACGACATTCGTCTCCGCCGGGTCCGCGAACTTGCGAGCGCCGGATACAACGACCAAGGTCGGCCGTCTTGCGGGATCCGAATTCTCTCTTTGGCCAAAATCGGCGACTCTATTCATAACGGCATCGTCCTTGAGCATCAGCGTGATCACTTTATCTCCAGACATTTCCGCAACCGCAAAATTGGTCACGTCAAATGTGTACACCTCCCCCACGGTGCTGATGTCCTTTCGTGAGCTCAGTAGCCTTCCGGCTGCGGGCGCGTTGTTCCGGGTAATCGTGGTTTCACTCCAAGTGTCAATGGGCACCGAATAAACAAACGCCATGGCCGGTGAATTGCTGGGACGCCCCTGGCAGTAGAGTTTGAGCGTTGCAGAAGTTATTGCGCCAATGACTTTCCCCAAATCAAATTTCAAGTAGACATAATAATCATTGTTTCTGTCTTTCGCTTCTCGCAACCTGAGTTTGTTATCTAAGTTATAGTTCCGGCTCGCGTAACTACCACCTCGCACGTAAGAGTCGTCGGTCGGATTCAAGTCCACAGTAACATCGGAGTCTTCGACATGGCTGAGGACATAGAAATCATCCGGAACCACGCCATTGATGGCTTTAAAATAAAAATGCGCAAGTCTCGTATTACCGTTATAATTGAAAATGCCAAAAAGGGCGCCGTGGGCTGCCGCCTGGGTAGAGGTATAGATCGAAGCCCACTCCCCGTTGCACCCGTACGGCGGGATGGAGGGAAGACAGCGTTCTTGATCCCGGATGCTTTGGCCACCCAGCCCGGAGACAAAAACAAAAGTTCTGCCCTCATCTTCAACAGTGCCTATCCGGTCTTTGGTGACGACTAACGTATCGGAGGTGCTGGCGACGGTTTGATTCTGGCAACTGCTCAACAAATGGGTGCGCTGGTAAGAATGCTCGTGGGACGTGGCGATGATCGCCCCGCCTTTTCTCGATTCCTCATAAACGCCCCATCCGGTCTCGTTGCCTTTGCCGCCGACTTGCATCGCCTTCATGTTCTTGTGCCAACTGCTAATGCTCCAGATGGAACGATCCGCCGCCAGCTTGTCACGGATATAGATATCGTGATCGGAGCCCAACACGTCGGCACCCGTGAGCAAAAAGAAAATGCCTTTGTAATTAAACGATGATTTCACGCCCAGGTCTCCGTCCCAGGTGACGCCCTGCCGATTCATGCGGGCGATCAGAAAGGATTGATAACCATCTACGCCGTAGAAGCTGCTATCGTCGTGGTTGCCAATCGAGGCGAAGTAAGGAAAGTCGGTTCCGAGAATCGAATTGATTTGATCATCCCAGGCTCTCGGATTGTCCCTATAATCGAAATCACCTGAATGCACCACGGCCTTGGCGCCTTCGTTCTTGATCAAATTCAGAACCGCCAGACCGTTTCGTCCGCTCCCCTGATCACCGATAAAAGCAATCTTGAAATTCGCCGGCGTTTGCGCCAGGAGAATGGCGCATGGGGAAACGAGAAAAAACAGCGCCAAAACAAGTAGACGTCGTGCGGCCATGATTATCCTTCTCCTGCTGTAAAAGGCAAAACCCTCGACGTTTTGGTTGGTTAGATGAACACCGTCGTCATTCGTAGAGTCTGTGTCAGAGGTATCGACGACGTTGCTGTGGAGTTCCTATCCCTCTTTGGCGGCGGGGGACTCGTGAAAAGGTCTTAACTCTTATGTGAATCATTTTATGGCAAGGTGACATAACGCTCGAGCCGGGAGACTTCTTTGGCGTTCCAATATTTCCCCATCTCGCGGCGGAATTGCTCCATCGTCTTATAAGGCCGGTACTCTTTGAATTCGTGCAGCACACGTTTGCCGCTTCCGGGGATACTGAGAATGTCTTCATCGCTGCCGGTATTCAGATTTATCGGCACAAAAACGTACTGCTCCAGGCGCGCCACTTCTTTCTCATCCACGTACTTGCCGATTTCCTTGCGAAATTGTGCGAGCGATTTGTAAGGGCGATACTCTTCAAACTCGTGCGCGATGCGTTTTCCTACGCCGGGGATCATCATGATCTCTTCCTCGGTCGCGGTGTTGAGGTTGAGATGGATGAACACCCTCCCATACAATTCACTCAGTTGTTCATTTTTGAATGAAGCGCCAAGGAAAGTGTTCATATCTGCCATGCTCAAAAAGGGCCGGCGTTCCATTATTCCTTCCACGATGGCCGCATTGAGATGCGGGAGTGCCAGCAGTTCCTTCTCGGCGGCAATATTCGCATCGAGCAATCCCTGCTGGCGCCCGAGTTGGGCGTAGCTCGGGCCGAAGAACGCGAGCGCCACGATGGTGACGAATGAAAACGAGCAGAATCGGCTCATGCTTTTCTCCCGTGTTGAAAGCTCCTTCGCGATTTTCGACTCACGAAGGATTCAACGATCAGGTTCATTCATACCCCTTGGCGATTCACGTTGATCATCTAGGCCTGCCGGTAGGTAAGCGCCAATCCCAGCAGCCCCATCTGAATCATCATGCCGGGCGCAAGAACAGGAGGCACGGTTGCGCCAATGATTGCCTCCCAGATGAGTTCCATTCCGCTCAGTCCGGGGTTCGTTTCCAATTTGAATTCCGCTTTCGCTTGAAAATGCTGCCAGACTCCTATGAAGCCACTGATGATGAAAAGCATCATGATCACTTGGAACACACGGATACTCGCGAGCAGCATTTTGGTGCTGATCCCGGGGATCATGGCGCGTCGAACTGCAGCGTGGAAGATCAACGCCACGAGGCTAGCCGCGATCAGTAGGAGGGGGACCATTTGCCATCGCGTTTCCGTGTGCCCTAACAGCAGCAACTCCGTGGCTGTACCAAGCGCTCCCAATAGAAAGATGATCAAAAGTATTGTGCGCATCGCAGAAAGCGCGGCAGCGTCTTCGCGTGCGCCTGTGGGCAGCGTGCTCATTGGCTAAAGCAATGATCCGGGCATAACAGTGGAAGCGGATTCTTCCAAGATCGCGAATCCGCCCTGAGGCTTCGCGCTCTAGGGCTTGGCCCGCTCATCGATTCTCCAGCGATGTCCTTTGTATTTGAAGTCGCCATGATATTTGCCCAATTCATCGGCTTTTTCGCGGCTGTCAAGCCATTTGCTCAATACATACTCGTTGCCTCCATGTTCCGCTTTCTCAATGCACACGGCGCGATATTGGTGTTGCCCGCCCTCTGAACTTGGAGCGGCTCCGGCCCCGTTCGTCAAAGGAGGAGACTTGGCCGCTTCTGCCGTCTTATCGGAATTCGTGCAACCGACCAATGCGCCAATCATTAAAACGACCACACCAGGCGCAAGTAGTGACCTCAACATTGAATGCTCCTTTCCATCTGCTTCGAAGCGTTATGCGAAAATCAACTACAAATAGAGCGTGTTTTCTTTCTCTGTTGACCAAAAGACCATATGGAAAACTGAATGAATCTGCGTGGTTTCCTGATCCACGAGTGAGACTTGCCGGCAAAAGGTGAATCTCTTAGAGTAGTCACGAAATTCCTGTGCCCTACTCCTTGGCGGTAATGAACCAGGTCTCCACATATGAGGCATTCCCATCTTGTGTTACAGTGCCGATCCCAAGCGTATACTGCGTGTCCGGAAGCAGGAAGCCTTCTGGCACTAGAAATTTGGCTTCAGACCCGGGTAGTCTCGCCGTTAGCTCCACCTCCAATTCGTCCTGCTCGATATAGATGATGTACGCGGCCAGATTCTTAACGGGTGTCCAGGTGATTTCCAGATTCTTGACACTCACGCCATTGGCTTTGGCTTTGGGCTGAATGAGGGAGACGGTACTGGGCAACTTATGATGCAGCGTCGAGGTGCCGTGGAGTTTTTCGCCGGCAGCCGTCGCCCCGGTGAAGGTATAGACGCCCTCCGGGTAAGCCGATTTCAGGCCCTGGACGTCTTTGGGCTCGGGCGATTCGAAACGAAACTGCCGCATCCCCAAGGTCGAGGCGTCAGGCGCAGCGAAATCGACGACCGTGCGACCGTCTGGTGAAACCACGGTGAGTTTCGACAGTCCTTCGTGCCCGCCCTTGGCTTCAAATACGACTTCGACGTCACCATCCGTGGCATTCTGCTCGAAATGCACGCGCGCAACGGCGAAGGACGTAGAGGGCTTGGCTTCCTTACCGCCACCTGCGAGCGCCAAGCCATAACTGCCGGCCACGAGCACCGTCCCTGCAAGAAATAGTGTTTGTCCGGTCATTTCGATCTCCGTGGATACGAGTTCCAATGTTAGAATTCAACGAGCGGCTACAAAAAAACTGTAAGAATTTTTTTCGTAACTATTCAGCTCTTGACCCCCGGTGATCGGGGTTGGTTCGGCAAGCAACACCACCGTGTCATCCCGTAGG
>JBOHQX010000227.1:0-6174 GCA_050732395.1 bacterium | reverse complement strand
GCAACATGAATGTTGCGCCACGAGCACCGTGACTCACCATTTAAGTAGAGTCAAAACCATCCTGACGCAACATGAATGTCGCGTCACGATTAGTCAAATACCTGCTGCCACTGTGCCGCGTAGGCGAAGAACTCATCGTGCAGGCATTTAACCGCCGCCGCAATCTGGGCTTCGTCGATCACGAACGTCAAATTGATTTCCGAACCGCCGTGCGAGATGAGCTCCACGTTGACACCGGCGCGATCCAACGCGGTAAAGACGCGCGCGGCAATGCTGCGCGTGGGCTTCATGTTTTCACCCACCATACAAAACACCGCCTTGTTGTGCTCGACGTGGACCTCGGCAAACTGGCGCAGCTCGGTTAAAATGGATTCGAGATGGTCGGCATTGTCGATCGTCAAAGACACGCCAACTTCGGAAGTGGCGATGACGTCGATGCTCTTTTGATGCTTTGCAAACACTTCAAACAAGCGTGCAAGAAAGCCATGCGCCATGAGCATGCGTGTGCTTTGTACGGTAATGGTCGTGATATGTTCTTTGTAACCGATCGATTTCACAATGCCCGGCGCCGGCGTGGCGGCGGTGCCGGTGATGAGCGTCCCCTCGCCCTCCGGCCGTTTGGAGTTCAACACTCGAACGGGAATGTTTTTGCGAATCGCCGGCAAGATGGTGCTGGGGTGCAAGACTTTGGCGCCAAAATACGCCAATTCGGCCGCTTCGTTGAAAGTCATCTGTTTGATCCGTCGCGCTTCCGGCAGCACGGAGGGATCGGCACTCAGGATGCCGTCGACGTCCGTCCAGATCTGGATCTCCTCGACCTCGAGCGCCGCACCGAAGATGGCGGCGGAATAATCCGAGCCGCCGCGCCCGATGGTTGTGGTCACGCCGTTTTCTGTGGCGCCAATGAATCCCTGCGTGACCACGATCGTTCCCTTCTGCAAGGGCGGCAGAAAAAACTCACGAGCTTTGGCGACGGTACGATCAAACGAAGGTGTCGCACGAGAAAATTCATCGCCGGTAACCAAAACCTTACGCGCATCGACCAAACTCGCCGCGACCCCGCGTTGCAAGAGCTCGTGACTGAGAAGTAGCGAAGACCATTGCTCTCCGAATGCCGCAAATTGATCGAGCGTGCGCGGCGTCAGCTCTTTCAACACGGCAAGACTCTGCACGAGCTTTTCCAGCTCACCGCAATCGTGGGCAATCTTGTTCTTTACCAGCGTGAGGGCCTGGTTATCGTCTCGTGATCTTCCTGGCTGTGCATTCGCTTCCCGAAAAAGCAGCTCCGCGATGGCGCAATGGCGAGCATGCAATGCCGCGATGGAGATGAGGGCTTCCTGCACGTTGCCGTCTGTGCCCTTTTTCGCAAGATCGAGCAAAGCGTTGGTCACACCCGAACAGGCAGAAACCACCACCAGCGGCGTGCGCACGCGTTCGCGCAGAATAACCTCCGAGGCATTACGTATGGCATCAGCGTCCTGCACTGAAGTGCCGCCGAATTTCATGACGATCATTTTTGACTTTCCCGGATTGATTTACGATTGCCGATTTGCGACCGCGAAACAGCCCATTCGGGTTTTCGCTTTACCAAGGATTTACCAACGCAATACTAACTTGACAATGTTAAGTTAAATCCACGCCTTCTCTATCTGTCATGCTGTAAGCATCTTCCCTAGGTTTTAGTGCAGCCCTCTTGGGAAGATGCTTACAGCATGACAGACAATAGTGGCTTTGAGGGCTAACTTAACATTGTCAAGCTAAGAGCCTCTCCACAATCTGGCTATACAGATCAACCGCACGCGCCAGTTCTGGTTTTGCAATACGCTCGTGCGGCGTGTGCGCGTCGAGTATGGAACCGGGCCCGAGCAGCAACGGCCGGCCCCAATTGGTGAGCAGCGGAATGTCGGTTGTATATGCCACCACCGTGGTGGTTAAGCCCGACAGCGCTTCCAACCGCACCGGCTCGCATTCAAAATGGTACTGAATGTCGGCGCGTCCGCGCACGGTTTGCTCGAGCATGGTTTTGACCGCGCCGGTAGTGGAGACGGTTCGGTACATCAGTTCGGCTTTGGCAAAATCGGGAATGACGTTGGCTTGAATACCGCCGGCAATGGTGCCGATGTTGCAAGTGGTTTCGCCGAGCATTTGATCCTGCGGCAAGGAAAGCGCACTAAGCTCATTGAGTATTTCGAGCAGCTTTACAATGGCGGATTCGCCCCGTTCCGGATAGGCAGAATGAGCTGCCCGCCCGTGGGTGACAATTTCGGCGCGCAACGCTCCTTTGGAGCCGAGCGCCAATTTGTTTTCTGTCGGCTCGCCATTGATCAAGAAGCGACAGCGGTTCGGAAACGCGTTGGCGGCCCTGGCCCCGTCGCTGCCACGCTCTTCCCCAACCACAAACAGCAGGCCAAAGTTTCTCACACCGGCGGCGCGAAGCCTTTCCGCGGCTTTGATTTGAGCGGCGATGATTCCCTTGGCGTCACATGCGCCGCGGCCGTAGATGAACGCTTCGTCTTCTCGGGAGGGTACGTGGGGCAACACCGTATCCGTATGCGAGGACATTACCACCTGAGGCTCGCCCACGCGCGCATACACGTTGGCGCGGCCGCTCGTGACTTCCTGCAGTTGAACGTCAAAGCCAGCGGCTTCAAGATAAGCGCGCAAGAAATCGACGACCGCCCGTTCCTCTCCGGTGGGCGAAGGGAGGTCGATCAGCGCCGTGGTGAGATCATGCACGTTCATAAGCAGCCTCACCTGCGCTGCATCAAAACGTAATAAACAACAAATGAAGCAGCGGACGCCGAGAACCACGCGCCGTTGAACAAGAACTCCAGGCTCGGGTGCAATTTGCCCGTCAGCGCCGCAGCCACACCGGCCAGCAACGCATAGATCGCGTTCCGGTTCACGCCGCTTTGATAAGCATAGTCACGATGCTCCTGATAGAGCCCCGGCAAATTCAGCTCGCAGCGCCGCACCACAAGATAATCGCACACCACAATGCCACCCACCGCGCCGAGCAGGCCGGAGTAGCTAATCAACCAGAGCTGATATTGATCCAACAATTTCCAAGGCAAGATGAGGATGCCGAGCACACCGGCAATGAAGCCGCCCATGCGAAAGCTGATTTTTTGCGGCATGAGATTGGAAAGGCTGTTTGCCGGCGAAACGATATTCGCGGCAATATTCGTGGTCAAAGTCGCAACCGATAAAGCGATCATGACCAAAATGCCGAGCACGGGGCTTTGATATTCTTCCGTCAAGCGCGCCAGTAGCTTGACCGGATCCCAGATGGCCTCGCCGTACAGAATCACTGTGGCGGAAGTGACCACGATACCGATAAAAGCAAAAAGCGGCATGGTGGTCAACAAGCCCAGGCTCTGGCCGAGCATTTGGTCGCGCTGGCTCCTGGCGTAGCGGGTGAAATCCGGAATATTCAACGCCAGCGTGGCCCAAAAACCTACCATCGCCGTGAGCCAGGGAACAAACACGCTCAGGAAGAACTCCGTGAACGGTTTCTGCTCGCGGGATTGAATGAGATCATGCGATTTCTGCAGAATCGTGCCGAGGCCTCCCACCTTTGCTGCTGCCCACGCCAGCAGCAACAGGCCCATCACGATCAGAAAAGGCGCAGACAAGGTCTCCAGCCATTTGATGGATTCCGTGCCGGCCCACACAAAGTACATGTTGATGAGCCAGAATAGAAAAAAGCTGACATAATGCGCCAGGGTGAAGCCCATGAACGTGCCAGCGCCGAGGAAGGTTTGCCAATCTCGCCACAAAATGCTGATGATCGCATGCAACGCCATGCCGCCGATCCAGGTTTGAATACCGAACCAGCCGCAGGCGACCAGCGCACGCAAGAGCGCAGGAATGTGCGCGCCGCGAACACCGAAAGACGCGCGCGCATAGACCGGAAACGGAATTCCATATTTTGTGCCAGCGTGGGCATTGAGCAACATCGGCAGCAGAACGACGGCATTGCCCAACAAAATCGTGAGCAGGCCTTGCCACCAATTCATGCCGGCGCCGATCATATTGGCCGCCAGCATATAAGTCGGTATGCAAACGCTCATGCCCACCCACAACGAGGCAATGTGCCACAGATTCCACGTACGCTGCTCGAGACGGGTCGGGGCGAGATCAACGTTGCTCAGGTGAGATTCGGGCATGGGCCCGGCAATTTCCACCATGCCGTTCTCTGTGCGTACGCGCAGGTCTGCAGTGTGCATGCGTGATGTCACTTTTGATGGCTAACGGACTACCTCGGATTTTCGGACAAGCTACTGAAGGGCCCTTGCGGGCCGAAAGCCGAAGCTTTTGCGGGCAGCTTTAAAATAAAAAATTGTCCAACGGATTAAGAAACGACCAACGGATTTTGTTTTCCGTTGGTCGTTTTTCTATCCGTTGGCTATAAAAACTTTTAGAATTTCATTCTGAGATTGAAAAGCTAATCGCATAACTGCCAGGCGCTTCAAGCCAAAAAATTCAATTCGGCATCCGCGCGTACCACGGCTCGCATCAAAGCACGCTCGGTCAAGACGCCGGCAAGATGGCGGCGAAACTCCGCCGAGGCGTGAATGTCATTGCCGGGATCGATATCCTGATGTGCCGTAATACTTGCTGCTTCAGCAAGCGCTTGTTTGGTCGGTTTCCGGTCGAGTAGAAATCGGGCCGCTTGCTCGGCCCGCACCGGCGCATCACCCACGCTCAACAGCGCGATTCGAGCCTCCTGGCAAATACCATTTTGATCCAATACAACACTCGCGGCCACTCCCACCAAGGCATAATCGCCGTGTCGCCGGGCAACTTCTTCAAAAGCCCAACCGGAGCGCGGCGGCATGGGCGGAATCTTGATCTCGACCAGCAGTTCCTCCGCCGTGAGCGCCGTAGCGAACATGCCGACAAAAAAATCTTTCGCCGAAACCCAGCGCCTTCCACTTTGACTTTGCAGGCAGAATGTCGCTTCCAAAGCGAGCATGACGGCGGGCAACTCTGCCGCCGGATCGGCGTGTGCCAGGCTGCCGCCGATGGTACCGCGGTTGCGTATCTGCACGTGCGCGATGTGCGGCATGGTTTCGCCAAGGAGCGGAGAGCAATCTCGGATCAAAGCATGTCCTTCAATCTGGCGTTGGCGCGTCATAGCGCCTAAACATAGATGCTTTGTATCGTCCGCTTTAATAAAGGAAAGCGCATGAATACGGTTGAGATCGATCAGAACGCTCGGCTGGGCAACGCGAAAATTCATCGCCGGAATCAAGCTCTGGCCTCCGGCCAGGATCTTGGCATCATAGCCGTAGTTTGAGAGCAAGGCTAGCGCTTCTTCCAGAGAAGCGGGAGCGTGATAGGTGAAGGGCGCAGGTTTCATGTTATCTTTTCACGAAGTATGATCACTTTCACCGAATTTGACCGATAGAGCTTTCCCGACGATTTTAAATGCGAATGACCAGTTGAAATACACTGAGGCCTAAAACTATTAGTCAAAATGATTTGAGTCAAAATCATGTAAGCGTCTTTAATCATTTTGACTACAATAATTTTGACATTACAGCTTTTATGTTTTTAGAGTATTGTTATTGCCCACTCACGCGCAGCCTTGCCTGCAGCTCGCGGCTGAGGTTCTCGAGGCTTTGCTTGGCCATGCTTTTGCCAACGGAATCCAGTAGCCGCTGCCCGACCACCGCCAGCTTTCCCCCGATCTGCATATCGGCGTGGTAATGCATCACGGTTGCCGCGGGCCCGGCTTCCGCCAGTTCAATAGCGGCGTTACCCTGTACGAATCCGAGCGCGCCCTTGCCTTCGATTTCCATCCGAAAACTCACCGGCGGCTGCTTGTCGACAATCCTCACGTGCATCGTGAAGTTGCCGCTCATTGGCCCAACCCGGATTTGCGCTTCACCGCGATACGTGGCGTCATCGATTTGTTCCAGCGTGCGCGTGCCGGGAAGCGCTCGCGCCAGCACTTCGGGATTCAGCAGCAGCTCGAATACAAGCGCACGCGGACCGGCGAAGGTAAAGTTGTCTTCTAATTGCACAGCGCTCCTTTATTCTCTGTAATACAAACTTGTAAAACTTTGCATTTTTAGCAAAGTTTTTGGTTGCGACTTTGCCAGCCGGAAGTCTTTGCGAATCTTTGCGAGGCTCTGCGTGAGTTTTTTTTTGTTGCGGCTACGCCGC
>JBOHQX010000226.1:0-13864 GCA_050732395.1 bacterium | reverse complement strand
CGTGGAACGGCAGCAACTGGGTAACAGGCAACAATAGCAGTGTACTGGCATTTCAAAGCGGAGCTTTTGTCGAGTATCAGCTTCCCCGCGCCAATCTCGGTAGCCCTGCGGCAGTCTATGTATGCGGCGCCATGATCAACGAACAGGGCGGCGTGGAAAGCACATTTTTCCTGACCCCGCAAGCCAACGGCCCGGATGCATATGACAAAGATTTTGCACATTATTTCGGCTTCGCTCTCGTCGACAATATTGCACCTGATTTTGCCGGCATTGAAGATACCTATCCGGTTGCCAGCATCACGACCGGCGATTTTAACATTGGCTCCACCTGGACCGGTGGTGTGGCGCCACACAACAACTCAAATGTTTATGTTCAAAATGGCCACACGATCACGCTCAATGCCACCGGCGATGCCAAACATCTCACCTTGATCTCCGGCGGCACTTTCAATGCCACCAGCGGCACGCTCACGATCGGCGGTGACCTGGCCAACAATGGTTCTTTCAATCACAACAATGGCACCGTCACGTTCAATGGCACGGGAACGCGAACGATCTCCGGTTCGTCTACAACCGCCTTCAACAATCTGACCGTCGCTCTTGGTACAGGCAGCGTTCTCGACGCGCTCTCCTCCATCAGCATGGCCACCAATGGTCTGACCCTCACGCAAGGCATTTTCAAGCTCTCCAGCGCCTCAGCCATTACGCCGTTCAGTGGACCGGAAACCATTCCTCCGGGTGCGGGATTTCAACTCAATCATGCCGGTGCGGTGTCGAACTGGGGCAATTCCGGTGCGCTGGCATTGAACGGCAGTCTGATCGTCGATAGCGGTTCCATGACGATCGGCAGTGCAGCGGGCGATCCGCTGACACTGGGCAGCTCTACCTCCAGCGCCATAATCAATGGCGGCACGCTCAATCTGGCAGGACGTGTGAGCGTGGTGAATTCCGGCGCCGGCACCGGTTTGGCGATCCATGGCGGCGAAATGGTGGTGACGACCGTTGGCAACAACGGCAGCAGTCCGGGCTTTGAGATGGGGCCAACTGGCAGGTTTGTGATGACCGCCGGCACCGTGACCGTCGCACGCGCCCACGGCACCGGCAACGCGTTCGACGTGGTGATCAGCAGCGGCAGCGGCGCCAAGAGCATGAGCGGCGGTACGTTTCGCTTCGGCAATGCTTCGACGCCGATGGGGCCGGCCATGACTATCAACAGTACGCTCACATTTTTTAATCTCACGGTCAATAATCCTGCCGGCGTGTCGTTGCGGAATAACGCCACGGTGAGTAACACGCTGACTTTCTTGAATGGCAATATCAATACCGGCTCGCTGCGCATGAACGTCTTGGCGAACGGCACGGTCGCGCGAACCAGCGGTCACGTTGTGGGCAACTTGCTGAAGCAGTTTCCGGGCGGCGCGAATATCATGCGTACCTTTGAAATCGGAACCGGGAGCAATTATGCCCCGGTGGACATCAACATCGCTTCCGTGTCCGGAACGGGCAGTCTCACGCTGACTGCAAACGCGGGCGACCATCCCAGCATTGCGTCGTCGAATCTAAATGCAGCCAGGAGCGTCAATCGTAGTTGGAGTATCTTCCCGGGCTCGGGTCTTTCCATAACCACTTACAATGCAACTTTCAACTTTTCTGGCAGTGATCTTGACGCTGGCGTGAATGCGAATGCTCTGAATGTCGGCCAGTTCAGCGGAATTTGGATTTACCCCACGATCGGCGCGCGCACGGCGACCGGCGTACAAGCGCTTGGATTAGACAGCTTTGGTCAGTTTCAGCTCGCAGAGCCGCTAAATCCGCCAGGCGTCACCATTGCCGAATCCGGCGGCAGCACCGGGGTCACCGAAGACGGCGCGGCCGATACCTACACGGTTGTGCTGAATTCAGTTCCAACGGCGAACGTGGCCGTCACTGGTGATCCCGATAACCAGCTCGATCTTGGGACCGGAGCCGGTAATGCGATTGTGCTCACCTTCACGCCGGGAAATGCCTTGACGCCGCAAGTGGTCACGGTCACAGCGGTGAATGATGAGGCGGCAGAAGGCAATCACACCGGTACCATCATGCATACGGCTGCAAGCACAGATGCAAATTACAACGGCATCGGCATTGGCAACGTCGTGGCGAATATCACCGACAATGAGGCCGCGGGTGTGACTATCGTCGAGTCCGCCGGCACCACCGTGGTCACCGAAGGCGGCGCGGCCGATACTTACACGATTGTGCTGAATTCGGTTCCAACGGCGAACGTGGCCGTCACTGTTGATTCCGATGGCCAGCTCGATCTTGGGACCGGAGCCGGCAATGCGATTGTGCTCACCTTCACACCGGCCAATGCACTCACCCCGCAAGTGGTTACAGTCACAGCAAACGATGACCTGGTAGCGGAAGGCAATCACACCGGTGCGATCACGCATTTGGCTGCGAGCCCGGACGCGAATTACCATGGCGTCGACACTCCCATTGTCACTGCGAATATCACCGACAACGATTTGCCACTACCAAGCGACCAATTTGTGATCCTTGCTGCTACGAGTGTGACCATCGACCGCAACGACGACTCGAGCAGCAGGGGAGATATTCATTCAAACGGGACGATTCGGTTTCTACAGGGTGATCCCAATTCTTATTTCTTCAATCGTCTCCAGACCAAAAAGAAAAGCGAGCTGAACTGCGACGTCGCCGGCGGAGAAATAGAAATCCATGTCGTCACGTATCTTAAATTCGGGGAAAGGGTCAAAGTCGTGATCGATGATGACGGCACTTTCCTTCATCCCACCTCTCCCGGCCCACTGCCGAAGTCGCGAGCGACGGAGGAAGAAAACGTGGCAGGCGATGGGCTGGCCGTGACCAGTTACCGGTTGGAGCAGAATCATCCCAACCCGTTCAATCCGACGACGCGGATCAGCTTTGCGTTGCCGGAAGCGGGTGAGGTGACGCTGACAATTTTCAATAGTTCCGGCCAGCTCGTACGCCGATTGGTGGATCGCGAGATGGCAGCCGGGCGGCACAGCGTCGTTTGGGATGCGAAAGACCAACGCGGCATGCGCGTGTCGAGCGGTGTGTATATGTATGTTCTGAAAGCAGGCAGTTTTGTGACGCAACGCAAGCTCGTACTCATGAAGTAAGACGATGTTCGTTTTTGGTGATCAGCGGCCGGCGTTTTTTGCCGGTTGCTGATCACCATTTCATCAGTATTCCCACCACACCTTCTTGCAGCCAATTTTCTGCTTGACACCCTGCCCGAAAGCCGCTACCTTTAAACATGAGAAGACAGGCCATTCGCATCATCGGTGTGCCCATGGATCTCGGCCAGTCGCGGCGCGGCGTGGATATGGGCCCGAGCGCGTTGCGCTACGCCGGACTCGCCACACGGCTGCGCAAACTGGGTCACCAGGTTGAAGACGCCGGCAACCTGGAGGTCCGTGTGCGCGATACGCTGCCGGAAGCAGGCGGGCTGGCGTTCTTGCCTTCGGTGGTTTATACATGCATGCTGGCCTATGAACACGGCCGCAAGGCGATTGCCGAAAACAGCGTTCCGCTATTTATCGGCGGAGATCACTCGATCGCAGTTGGAACGGTCGGCGGGGTGACACACGACAGCCCCTCGGGGTTGTTGTGGATCGATGCGCACGGCGACTTCAATACGCCGGAGAGCTCGCCGAGCGGCAATATTCATGGCATGCCCCTCGCAGCGCTGATGGGGCGGGGCGCCAGCGCGCTGGTGAATTTAGGCCGTACCGGCCCCAAGCTCGAGCCCGCGGACGTGGTTCTCTTCGGCGTGCGCGATTTGGATGATCAGGAAAAAGTCTTGTTGCGGGAAAGCGGAATCACCATTTACACCATGCGTGATATTGACGAGAGAGGCATTACCGTTGTGTTGCACGAGGCCATGGACCGCTTACATCATCTGTCGCGCCTGCACGTGAGCTTGGACATGGATTGCCTCGATCCCTGGGATGCCCCTGGTGTGGGCACTCCGATACCCGGCGGCTTTACTTATCGCGAGGCGCATCTCATCATGGAGCTCCTGGCGGATCACGGCAAGGTGGGGTCGATCGATATTGTCGAGATCAATCCTATTCTCGATCAAAAAAACCAGACTGCCAATATCGCAGCGGAGTTGCTGGCTTCATTGTTGGGGAAATCGATTTTGTGAAATGGTGTTGAGCATGCTCGTTTTGCCTTCTAAACCTGACTATGTCACATTTGGAATTACACCTCGGCGAAATGAAGAGCGCGAAGAACCCAGCGTGGGACAGAGACGCTAGGTTTAAGGCGAGCTTTCTTTGCGATCCTTTGCGATGCTCTGCGTGATAAACTCCCAAGCCGAGCAAGCCGTTGACGATGCGCGAATATCGACTTTCATCTGGCGATTACCAAAGTCGATCAAAAGCCCGAGTCGTTTGCTTGCCAGACGCAGGCAGGGTAAAAATTGGTTTTGTGCACGGACCTTATGTCTCACGCAAAGATTACGCAGAGATTACGCAGAGCCTTTCCTCATGGAACTTTGAGTGTAATCTGACATTATCAAGTTAGGAAGAGCTGAATGGTTACCATCGATCAACGGCCGGCTCTCTGCAAGACTCGATCGCCATCAATGATTTCAACGATCCTCCCTTCCACTGCCGGCGCAATGTTCTCACCGCGGCTGAAGGCTTGCGAAATCGCTTCGAAGGTCAATAGCTTCAACTCCGGCCCGTGCGGAATCGTCATCAGGGCTTTCTGTTTGAACTGATAGCCATCCCCGCCTTCGAGGAGGTAGTCTGGCACCGCGACAATGTAAATCTGATCGTCCTTGAGGTCGGGCCAGTCCTGCCCTTGTTGCACCTTCACGCTGCCCACGCGCCGTCCCGATGCTGCGCTGCGATCGAATTCAAACTTCAGTCCCGAGACTTGAAGAAAACGTCCGTCGCCCAGCTCGGCGGCTACGCTGTGTTCCAGAATTTCCTGGCGTACGTCTCTTCCGCGCAGCCAGACATATCCCACGCGGGTGGCAAATCCAAACGTGCGCCACAAGTGCTCGAAGCGAATCTCCCCGGAGAAACTGTCATCGATGCGGATCGCGCCACCATTGAGAACGGCGATATCCGCGCGCAACGCGCCGAAAGCGTTGCGCATTTGATCAGCCAAATAGTTGCCCCAATTGCTCTCGCGCGTGCGCACGACGCCTTCCAAGCCTTCCAGCCGCGTGCTGCTCGCGCCGATTTGTGCCGTGATGAAAGGTACCCTTCTTTCGAGCTCCTGGCGATAGCGGTCAGCGATTTCACGCTGATAATCTTTATCGAACGGAAGGCGCGAATCGATATCGATCTTTTCCGGAAGGAGAGTTGCTTGCCCGTTTTGATAGCCGAAGCGTACGCGCCAAACCGATCGTGCATTGGAATCGCCTTTGGTGATCAAGGCCGAGGCCGGTGTCAAGACTTCTTTTTGGGAAAAGTGTTCGTGCCCGCCGGCAATCCACATGAATTTCGGATGCCGCTGCCGCAGCTTCGCAAGGCGGCGATCGTCCGCCATCGAGAGATGCGTCAATCCAATAATCACCTCTGCCCCTTCCCTTTCTAAGGCTTGGATCTCCTGTTCGGCGAGGGCGAGGTAATTGGAATCCACGGGTGCGTAATCTCGATCGCGGCCGTTTTGCGCACCGTGGAGGGTTAAAGCGAAAATGCCGGCTCTGGTCTTACCCATAGTCGTGAGTATGCGCGGGACTATTCTGGCGTTGATTTCCGCAGCGGGTGTGTGCAGTTGCAGATTGGCCGCCAACCAGGGAAAGCGGGAGGACTTGACGGCGCTCATGAGCATGTCCGGCAGGCGTTCGTCGAACTCATGATTGCCGGGCACGATGAACATTGGGGCGAGATCATGCAGGAAATTCATGGCCGCGATCATTTGCAATCCCGCAAAGTACTTGCTTTCCAGTGAGGGCGCAAGGAAATCACCGGCGTGTAACAAGAAGACCGGGCCCTTCGTGTGCTTGATGAGCGTGGCCACGCGACTCATGCCGCCAGACTTGCCATCCGCGACTGCATCGAGGCGATAGATATCGTTCAGTTGAATGATGGTGAATTGTGTGTCGAGATTGTCCTTTTGCGCGGCCGCATTCGTAGCGAAGAGAAAAAGCAGGGTCAAAGTCTGGAGGGTGAAGGGAAATACATTGCGATTGAAAGAGCGCATGGGGATTTCCAGCTCAAAGGTTGCGTTCGCAGGCTCTGAATCAACAAAAAAACCCCGTTTCGTCCATTCTCAGGACGGACAAAACGGGGTGCAAATGGGCTCGCATTGAACTAGAGTGGAATGACACTCTTGGCTTGCAAACCTTTGGGGCCTTGCTCGACTTCGAACTGCACGCGCTGGCCTTCTTTCAGAGTCTTAAAACCCTCGGCACTGATGGATTTGTAGTGCACGAAAACGTCCTCGCCACTTTCGCGTTTGATAAAGCCGTAACCCTTTGCTTCGTTGAACCACTTGACCGTTCCGGTTTCCATAATCTGAAGCAACCTCATCTTAGGTTAAAAAATTTCCTCGGCAGCAATACGCCGAGACGTTGTTAACCTGTACAACCAGCTTTTGCAGTAGTTGTGACTCCCACAACTCAGTCGGGATCGGTGCAGCAGCCCTACTGATCCTTGCAAGAGGTAACCGGATGAATCGCTGGTTGACAGCAACAACGCATGCAACCAAAGTCGCTTCTTGGCGCATCCTCGCGCGGCGAAGGACCCACAGCGGAACTCAATCCAGACTCAACCTCACCCACCGCAGGGCCGAGGCCCTGTTAAAGCGCAAAGCGGTGTACAAAATTCGCACGAAAATAGAAACTGTTTAGCTCAAATGCAAGCACAGATTTTCATGGCCGGCCAAATCATTGTGCCAGCCTCAGATCTCTTCCGGGCGCCCTTTTTCAGACCAGAGCAGGCATCGCGCACGCTACACGAGTCTCCTCAAAAAAAAAAGCGCTTCTTCAAACTTATGAAGAAGCGCCGGTATGTAACAGGCTTGTTTCAGTTCAGAATGTAACCTTCGGGATCGACGGGTTTGTCTTGCATATGCACTTCAAAATGAACGTGCGGGCCCGTAGTCATGCCGGTGCTGCCCACCAAACCGATAGGCTGCCAGCGATCAACTCTTTGCCCCTCTTGCACCATCACTTTGGAAAGGTGCCCATACAGCGTTTTGTAGCCGTAGCCATGATCAATGACGACGTACTTGCCATAACCATGTCCAAAACTGGCAACTGCCTGGGCTTTTTCCACAATGCCGGCGGCGACGGCATTGACATCGGTGCCGATTTCAGCGGCAATGTCCACGCCGTCATGATGTTTCTTACGCTCTATGAGAGGATGATAACGCATGCCGTATCCATCGGTGATGCGGCTTAATTCGGGCAGGACCGGACGGATAGAAGGCGTGTGCTTGAGGCGATCGGAGTCTTCGGAGAGCTTGTTTTGCACTTCGTTGACATTCTCGGAGTGAAGCGTGACGCGCCGCTCAAGCTCGGCTAGAAGCACGTTCACCTTTTTGGTCTCTTCCTGCAAGCCGTCCGGCAGCGAATTGAGATCTACATCGACGTAATCGCCAAAAGCACCACCGGTTCCAAGCTTTCGCAAATCTGCATCGATGCGCGGCAAGCCGGCCATCAAACGCAGGCCGTCATCTTGCTTTTCAATAGATTGAATCTGGCTCTCGAGCTGGTTGACTTTGCCGCTCATATGCTGTAGTTGATTCGAGAGCGCGTGATTGGTGCGCTGGAGCCGGCTGATCCGCTGGTCCTTATAAAAATCGGTAAACAGAGCGATTGTCGAGCCGACCATGAGCAGCATGACCACAAATGATGAAAACATGATTGAGAGAATCCTCTTCCAAGACAGATTGATAGATTTGACTTCAGACCCCTGCAGCGAGAAATAGATCAGCTTAATCTTTTTATCGCGCATGATTTCCTTCCTCCGTGAAGTTTTGATTCAAGCGATGCTCTGAACCCTCGGCTTTGACGAAGTTCAATGAATAAATCACACCAACTTCCTGTCTCCGCCAACAACTCCGCTCGGTCAGAAATGCGCTTTTGCATTCCTGAAGCGCAACCATCCTAGTCATATATGCCTGAAATCTCGCCTCTCGTTCGACTCAATCAAGCTTGTCGCATAGCATCAGGCCGGAAATCTAATGAATCGTTTCCACGATGTCAAGTAGAAATCCGTACCACCGTGTACAAAATTCACCCCATTTTCATCCTGAAAATTGAGCGCTAGAAACTTGCACACTGAATTACAATGTAACCGCATTCACCAGGGCTTGCGAAGATATTAGTTGGGAAATTTCGATACCAGCAGTAATAATTCTGTAATCCGCTAGGCAAATCTACAAATAGCGGTCGCGCTGTGGGGAAAAACCTGATAAACTTCTATTTTGAGTGCTTCCTCGCCTTATTCGAAATGGCATTGTTTACTGCCACTTCTCCCTGGAATTATTTTTGGCGGTAGGGTTCTCAGCCAAGATAGCTGCGCAATGGCTTGCTGCGCGAAGCGTGGCGCAGGCGTTTGATGGCTTTTTCCTTGATCTGACGCACGCGTTCACGGGTCAATTTGAACAATTCGCCGATTTCCTCCAAAGTCAGCGGGTGCTCGCGCCCGAGGCCGAAATACAATTTCACCACCTCGGCCTCCCGCTCTGTGAGTGTTTCCAGAGCGCGCTCGACTTCGATCTTCAAGGATTCGCTCATCAAAAAATTGTCGGGTGAGGGTACTTCTTCGCTCTCTAAAACGTCCAGCAAACGGCTTTCTTCGTCCTGATTGAATGGGGCATCCAAGGAGAGATGTTTGCCCGAGATTTTGAGAGTGTCGTTCACCTCGTGCGTGGTCATTTCCACTTTGTCGGCGATCTCATGTGCTGCCGGCTCGCGCTCGAATTCCTGCTCGAGCGAGCTGAGTGCTTTTCCGATTTTGTTCAAAGCACCGACGCGATTCAAAGGCAGCCGCACCACACGCGATTGCTCGGCCAATGCCTGCAGAATGGATTGCCGGATCCACCACACGGCGTACGAAATGAATTTGAAGCCTCGGGTTTCGTCAAAACGGCTCGCTGCTTTGATCAAACCGAGGTTGCCTTCGTTGATCAAATCGCCGAGTGAGAGCCCCTGGTTTTGATATTGTTTGGCCACGCTGACGACAAAGCGCAAATTCGCTTTGGTCAATCTTTCTAAGGCTTCTTCGTCTCCTCTCTTGATGCACTTCGCAAGTTCGATTTCTTCTTCGGGGGTCAATAGGGGTACTTCGCTGATCTCTTGCAAGTACTTTTCTAGCGAATGGTCGGTTCGGGCACGGTTGCCACCTGTGAGCCTCGCCACACTTCCTCCTTCCCTAGTATTTGTGCTGAGTCTCAATACCGAAGCGCGTATAACGGCGAAAAGCTTACTAAGCTAAGAAAATTTTTAAATTTTGTCAATAATTTCATTGGCGAATAGCTTAAAAAGATATACTCCGAATTCATATTTCATCACACCCCTGCAGAATACGGGCCGCAATGCTGCATTCAGGAGCCCGTTTAAAGTATCCATTGCAAATATAATTCACAAATTCCCGAAAACAAGCGGGCGGATTACAGCTTTGTAATGCTCCCGGCACCGAAGTTGCAGGCCATGCTTTTCCTTATTTCAGCAATTGCACCAATCTGCCGTATTGCTTTTTCGAATAGTTTTCCTAATTTTAGACAGCTCTGTCAAAACAGTGATTCAATTTCCAGTAGACTCCTCAAAGTTTTCTTCCAGCGAAACACGTGAAACGCATGCACATTCCTTTTCATCGCTTCTTCAAAACGCTGCAGTTTTGGATTTTACTCCTGATCCTGGCCGGCTGGTTTGATCAGGCGCCTGCTCAACAATCAACAATGGTGGCCATTGATTCACTACTGCAAAAAGCCATTGTCGCGACCATTCAACAGAAGTATGACCGAGCTAACGCATTTATCGATACGGTGATTGCCCATGCGCCCGAAGAGCCCATTGGCTACTTGTTCCGGGCAGCAACGCTGCAATCTCGCATGTTGGACTACGAAAACGACGCGGACGCAGCCGTCTTTATGAAGAGCCTCAAGACTTGCCGCCAACTTTCGGAAAAGATGCTGCACAAAAACCCAAGCCATGCGCATGCACATTTCTGGCTGGGCAGCGCCTATGGGTACGAAGCTTTTTACCTCGGTAAAAAACGCCGCTACATCGAAGCCGTGCACAAAGGCTGGAAGACGATACAGCATCTGGAAACGGCCGTGCGTTTGGAGCCGGATTTGTATGATGCATATTTGGGCATCGGCACATACAAATACTATCGCAGCAAGATGAAACTGTTCTTTCTGGGAGATGAGAGCGCCGAAGGTCTTGCCATGGTGCGCCAGGCGGCGACGCGTGGGAAGTATTCGCGTTACGCCGCCATCAACGGCCTGACCTGGATGTTGTTGGATGAGAATCTCGTCGCGGAGGCGTACAGCATGACGGATTCAGTTCTTCAGCAATTTCCGCACAGCCGCTTTTTCTTGTGGGGCGCGGCGGAATCGGCCGCACGGCTGCAGGAGTTCGAGCGCGCGCGCGAGTGCTATCGGCAAATCATGGATTCGCTTCAAGAGGAGCAAAAACTCTCGCCTTATCTCGAAGCCGTTTGCCGGACCAAGCTTGCACGCCTGGCGCTTCGGCAAGAAAAGCCACAGGAGGCCTGCGCACAATTGGATTTCATTGACGTCCAGAGACTGTCGCGGGATGCAAAAGGGAAAGAAGTTGCCAAGCAAATGGAGAATTTGCGAAAATCTTGCATGGGGATAGAGGCCGCCTCAAACGGCAGACACAGCGGGCAGTAGCTTCTCGGCTTTTGTCCAGAGCTGACCGCAAGCCGCGTCAATGTCATCCCCTTTACTCCAGCGCAGCGTGACCGGCGCGTGGAGATCTTTCAATCTTTGATAAAATGCTTCGAGGTGCTGATAAGCCGGCCGTTGAAAATTTTCATCCACCGCGTTAAATGGAATCAGATTGAGCTTGCACGGGACGTCGCGTAGCAGGATTTTGAGTCGCTCGGCATCCTCGCGACTGTCATTCACGCCCGCCAGCAAAACATACTCGAAGGTCACGCGCTGCCTGGAACGCGAGGCATACTCCTTTGCGGCGGCGAGCAGGCTTGCAATCGGGTATTTGCGATTCAAGGGCATCAGGCGGGTGCGCACTTCGTCCGTGGTCGCATTCAATGAAATCGCAAGCCGGAATTTGTGCCCCTCTTGCGTGAAACGTTGAATTTTGGGAATCAATCCGCTCGTTGAAATCACAATATGCCGCTGCGCGAGATTGGGTCCTTCTGCATCCGACATCAAATAACAGGCTTTCAGCAGCGGCTCATAATTCAGCAACGGCTCGCCCATGCCCATCACGACGACGTTCGTGACCGGCACGCCGTTGAGCCGGCGCACGGACAAGACCTGATTGACGATTTCACCCGTGCTCAAATTGCGCAGCAGGCCCATTTTTCCGGTTGCGCAGAATTTGCAGTCCACCGGGCAGCCGACTTGCGATGAGATGCACAAGGTGTGGCGATCGCGCTCGTGCATCAGCACGCTTTCGATGCTGAGGCCGTCGGACAGCCGGAACAGGAATTTCTCCGCGTCGCGCCGGCCGGAAACCTGGTGCAGCAAGAGTTCCAATGCGCTGATGTTCGCCGTTTCGCGCAGGCGCTGCCGCAAGCCGGAGGCAAGACTCGTCATGTGCACAAAATCCGTCACGCCGCGGCCATAAATCCAATGAAAAAGCTGCTTGCCGCGAAAAGGCTTCTCGCCGAGGCGCTCGGCAAAGGCAGAGAGCGCGTCACGGTTCATGCCGATCAAGTCTGCTTTGGGCGCAGGACCCGGTTCTTGCTCAGAAAGGTGGATCATGAGAGCAACAATGCTGAAGCCGAATTTTCAGATGGACTGAAACAGCCGGCGATGGACAAACAGTGAATTGCGCGTCTTCTTATGGACGATAACGGTAGCCGCAATGTAAACATCCCAATCGTGTCATTGCAAGGCCAATTTGCATTGTGCGCGCCGGCGTCAAACGACCAAACGGGTGCGAGCCCCGCAACCAGCTATAAAACAAGCCGGTTTCCTCCCGTCACCCGGATCAAAAATATTGCATTTGGAAAGCCGAATGGTTATCATAATCTTTCGTTTGTGAACTCTCCAGTTGTCTACAGCTCATGTGAAAGGTTGTATCGATGAATTTACCCACAGAGGATCTTGGCGTCATAGAAGAAGTCAAGGAAGCATATCACCAAATCGTCGCCGAAGTCGGAAAAGCCATTGTCGGACAAAATGTAATTATCGAGCAACTGCTCATTTCACTTTTTGCGCGCGGTCACTGTTTGTTAGTGGGCGTGCCGGGCCTCGCCAAAACGCTATTGATCAGCACGCTCGCAGCCGTGTTGCAGCTCAAATTCAACCGCATTCAGTTCACGCCCGACCTCATGCCCTCGGATATCACCGGCACGGAAATCATCGAAGAAGACGTCAGCACCGGCCGCAAGGCCTTTCGCTTCATTCCCGGGCCGGTGTTCGCGAACATTGTCCTGGCAGATGAGATCAACCGCACGCCTCCGAAGACCCAGGCCGCGCTGCTGCAGGCGATGCAAGAACACGAGGTTTCCGCCGCGGGCACGACCTACAAGCTTGACGAACCGTTTTTCGTATTGGCAACTCAGAATCCCATCGAACAGGAAGGAACGTATCCTCTGCCCGAAGCACAGCTCGACCGCTTCATGTTCAATCTCTGGGTCGAATACCCCAGCCATGAAGAAGAAAAACAAATCGTCAAATCCACCACCGGCAACCAAACGCCGGCGCTCAAGCAGGTTTTAAACGCCGAAAAGATCATGGCGCTGCAACGTTTGGTGCGGGAAGTGCCGGTCTCCGATCACGTCGTCGATTACGCCGTACAACTCGCGCGCAGCACGCGCCCGGACCAGAACGGCACTGTGAAAGCCGTTAAGGATTGGATCAACTGGGGCGCCGGTCCTCGCGCTTCGCAATATTTGATTCTCGGCGCGAAAACCCGCGCCATTCTAGACGGCCGGCCCACACCCGACGTCGACGATGTGCGCCACGTGGCCAAACCGGTGTTGCGCCATCGCCTGGTGACCAATTTCTCCGCCGAAGCAGAAGGCGTCACCGCGCTGGATATCATCGAGCAGTTGATTAAAGATGGGAGGAGCCAGTGATCAGTGTTCAGTAATCAGTAATCAGTGTTCAGTAATCAGTGTTCAGCTGACTCGTCCTGAAAATAGTTGACACTTTTCTTGGATGCTTCTTGGTATACCCCCCGATCCCAACAACCCGTAGGGGTGTTGGGGCGGGGGGGATGGCGCGAGGCACGTGGTTCATATCACGTGCTTCATCGCTGGTGTTTGGTAGTTCAGGCTCAAATGCAGTCGCTCTTCGTTGTAGATTTTGATCGCGTCTTTCACCAGCTGTTGCGCCACCGCGAAAGATTTCATGGTTTCGCCGAGCAAGAATTCGGTTTTCAAAATACCATTGACCCTTTCAGCTTTGGCATTTTCGTAAACATGTCGTTCTTCGGTCATACTGATTTGAACACCGTTCTTTGTCAACAACTGGACGTATGCGTGGCTGCAATACTGAAGGCCGCGATCGGAGTGATGAATGAGCTCGAGCGGCCCTGATAACGCTCCCAAAGCCATTTGTAACGCCCGTAGGCTGCCTTCTAGTGTAGTGTCTCAAGCTGTTTTGATCTTATCGAGTACGGCCTTAGCGCGGCGATACTTTTGCAGAATGGTTTCGGCTTTGGCTTTCCAAACAAATGGTTTAGCGGTTTGATTGTGATGCTCGA
>JBOHQX010000225.1:0-1507 GCA_050732395.1 bacterium | reverse complement strand
GGATGATGATGCCATCGTTCTGGGATTGGAAGGTGCGCTCCAGGGTGAAGGATACGAAACGCACACGGCCCGGACCGGCCCCGAAGGCTTTCATCTCGCCAAGGAAAGCCAGCCGGATTTGCTCATTCTCGACTTGATGTTGCCGGGAATGAGCGGCATGGAAATTTGCAAAAACCTCCGCGGGGAAGGCATCAAGACGCCGGTGATCATGCTCACTTCCAAAGCCGAAGAGGATGACAAAGTCCTGGGACTGGAATTAGGTGCGGATGATTACGTCACCAAGCCTTTCAGCTTGCGCGAGCTTTTGGCGCGGGTGAAAGCTCATTTGCGCCGGGAAGAGGCTGAAACGAAATCCGAATCCGATAAGTACAGTTTCGGTGATGTGGTAGTAGATTTCAAGCGGCACGAGATTTACAAAGCCGGCGAACTCCAGGAGCTGACCAACCGCGAATTTTGTCTGTTGGAGTATTTTATTGCGCACCCCGGCGAGCTGATCTCCCGTGACCGCATGTTGGATGAAATTTGGGGGTATGAGGTTTATGTCACCACCCGCACGATCGACAACTATATCCTGAGGTTGCGCAAGCACATTGAACCGGATTTCGAGAATCCCCGCTATATCAAAACCATTCGCGGCGCCGGTTATCTGTTCGAGGTTGAGCCAAAGCGGCAGCAAGCTGAGGCGACAATAAATTAAAACAAACAAAATTTTCTATGGAAACACCAAAAACCAAGCTCGGCGTGCGCATGCATGGCGTCGCTTTAACTCTCGAAACGGATCATCCGCCTCTATTGGCATACGCCGCTGAGCATCTCAATGGCTTGGTCGAATCGCCCGTTGCCGCTCCTGACTTGAAGGTGAAATGCTATTGGTCGGAAGACGATGGCGAGGCGGAAACCAACCCCTTTCCCGCCGGCGAGGCCATGAATGTGATCGGCAAACGCATGGTGGGCAACGCTGATGAGCTGATCTGGCTCGACACCTTGCGAATGAAAGGACTGCAGCTTCGCTTCCGCCGTGAAGGTTGGCAGTGGATATTCGAGGTCGCTTATCGTTTTCATGCGAAAAAAGAGAAAATCGAAAATCTGCCCGAGTACGAATATAAAAGATACTTCAGCCTGATGAGCTATTTGGTCTATTATCCGCTGATTTGGTATCTCGAAAATTCCCGAGGGTGGACGGTTTTGCATGCTTCAGCCCTGGCCGGCGCCCATGGCGGCATTATGATCGGCGGGCTTGGCGGTGTCGGCAAAACCACGACGTGCGTAGCCTTGATGCAGCGCGACGGCATCGAGCTGATAGCCGAAAATATCATTTTCACCGACGGCGAATTCATCTATCCATGCTACGAGCCGATCCGGCTCAACGAAGGGAGTTTGGCGATGCTGGGGGAGAACAATCGCAATGGTCTGGTCCCCATGGCATTTCCCGAGGGGCTAAAGGATAAATGGCTGTTCCATATCAGCGCGAATACGCTTCCGGAAAAGATCAAACCGGCTCTGCTCT
>JBOHQX010000224.1:0-18308 GCA_050732395.1 bacterium | reverse complement strand
CAATGACTCTGCTCCTTCATTCAACATTTCAATATTTAGCTCTAGTGCGCCTTCCTTTGCTATTATCATTTTAAGTTTCTCCGGTAGAAGTTGATTGACCTCGACAAAATTAACACACCATACCACTCCATCCACATCGAACTTCTCAACCTCGCAAGTTGCAAAATGTGCTGCGATGAGGGGAGAGTGAGTCCAGTCCAATAGCCTGGTTGGCAAGCCATGATGCGCAGCCAAAGGCAACCAGTGCCAAATAGAATCAAACTCAACTGCATTGCGATGAGCATATTTTCTAAAATTCCGCAGCAGATGCTTCTCAACCTCATGATAATTTCCGCCCAATCTCATCAAGCTCGTCTGCAATTGATAGCGTGCATCTGAAAGCCCTCGATAGGTATAAGGCGGGCGATGGCGCTGAATTTTCGGATCCCAGGAGCCATCAAAAAGTCGATCCATCAATTCCGACCAACTCGAAACCACGATTTCATTGTTTGAAAGCATTTGCATGGCAATCGCTACCTGCCAGAATTTTTATTCCAATCTTACGAAATACGTGCCACATTCTTGATAAATCTAAACTCTTAATTTTACGCCTGCGAAAGGATCGCGCACGGCCGTATCTGCTGCTTTTTCCCTGCAGTATGCCTCATTTCGTTGCAAAAATGCAACACAAAGCTCCTTTGATGTAACACAAAACAATTCGGCACTTACATGTCGTCTGGCTAATCCTCGTCGTGAGTGCCGACAATCCGCGTTCGTACCTTTGGGCAATCCACAAAAGCCAACGTTCATCTGAGAGGTCTGTATCTATGTTTTTATTCTGCGACAACCTGATTCGCTGGAATGAGATACGCAAATACTATAAAGAATAATTCTTGAGTTTTGCGGCTTTTGCCTACAACTTCTATGGTTTTCGCAACGCACGCTTCCTTCTCATGACTCTTCTTAAATGAACGCTCCTTAGAGGATTTCTGTGCACTTCCCGTTATCCACATTTGAAAACTATTCAGGTTTACTTCTCATAAGCTTCTAATTTGCCAATGCCTGCTTCCGACTTGAAACCGCTGCCGCACTGAACTATGTCAAACGCCAAATTCCTCGCCCCGCTTTTGTTAAGGGCGCTCAATAATTTGGTACGCCTCTTGCCTTGCCCATGTAACACAAATGTGTCTGGCATTTTGCAGTCAAAAAAAAACGAACACCCATGCGCGAACTATTCAAAACGATATTTTGGAAAAGCCAATGCGACCAACTGCCGCTGTTGCGCAATTCGACTCAAGCCGCGAAGGATTGGCTCATCGAATATGCGTTATCGCGTTTTGTTGGTTCTGCGTGCGTGGATTATGTCATCCAGCATTCGCAGTATATCCTGGTGAGCAGCTTGTTGTTACAACTGCGGAACCTCGAAGATTTCTTCGGCCTATTGAGAGTGGCAATTCCAGTTTTCTTTTTCCTCCTGGTGTGCTCATCACGCCGACTGCTTCACTGGCTTGAAAAGCTTTACATGAGGACACGCGCAAAACTGAAATGAAGGTTGCGAATATCGATGCCGGCGTAATCGGATTAAAGGGTTTTTCTGAACGAAATCTGGGTGCAGCAAAATCGCTGGCCATTTCAAACGGCTGCCGTTCGGTTTGCAATTTAGTAGCCGGTGCCTGCGGTTTCTGGTAATGTTTTTGATGAGTTTTCGCTGCAAGACGAGGTAACCGCTATGCTATTTGGTTTACTGCCCGACCATGGGAACTCCCACGCGCCGCTGACCGCTATAATCAAATCCAAGGATGGCTCGATCGTTCTGGCGCGTCTCGTGGACGTCGAAATGGTTTTTCACACTGCCTTCGGCAGCAACACCAGAATTCAGCTTTCTCATATCCGTCGCATGGAAAATATCGCGCACCTCCAAACCCTGCGTGAGATTACCCGGCTCAATAGATTTCGCCTCCACTGTATCGATGAAAATCAGATCATTGGAAATCTAGTCTCACCAATTCGGCTCGAAGTGACGATATTGGGGGTGACCCAGGATTCGGGCAGGGTGAAGGTTACTGAAATCGATTCTCTGGAAGTGCTGCCTGAACCGTTCTCACCGGACGACTGGCTCCCGTGAGACAAAAAAACCGGCTGAATTTGGGGGGAATTCAGCCGGCTCTTTTGTCTGTTCACGCCGTCTTTTACTTAAATATCGATCAAGAAGCGTGGTTTTGAATTGTCCGCTCATGGAAATATCAATTGATGGCCGAATTTCACTTGATCATGTTTGCTTCAGACGTTCAGATCTGGTGAAAACAGAAGCCGTTCAGGCAGTGATAAGTCAAGAGATCGTCCAACGGATGAAATTCTCAACGCAATTTGTCACAAAAATAGGAAGTGGCGGGCAAAATGGCAAGGTCGAATCGTGGCGTGCCCCTCATCTCTTTGCCCACAAAACAAAAAGACCGGCGCATGCAGCCGGTCTTGATCAAACAAAACGCGATAGGAAAACTCGAATGCAGAAAACTCATCTTAGCGCAAGCTCGGCTGCCGGAATCTCATCCCGTCGACCCAGGGTTTTCAGAAAGCGGTAATGCGCCCCAATCGCGGCGCGCACCGTGGGATAGGAAACATAATTGATGCCAAACCCTTCACAAACTCTTTTGACGATTTTGCTGATGGCAGGATAATGAATGTGGCAAATCTTGGGAAAAAGATGATGCTCAATCTGAAAATTCAGTCCGCCGAAATACCAGTACGCCAATTTGTTCTGGGGCGCAAAATCGGCGGTGGTTTCCACTTCGTGAATCGCCCATTCGTTTTCGATCGTGGCGGAAGCGGGATCCGGCTCGGGGAAGGTGTTGCCTTCCACGACGTGTGCGAGCTGAAAGGTGAGCGCTAGCGTGAACCCGAGCACGACGTGCACGAGAATGAAGAATGCCAGCACATGCAGCACCGGATGAAAAAACATGGGCAGCACCAGCATGTAACCGAAATAGAAAACTTTGGTGAGGAAGAAGAGCGTCGTTTCTCCTGCCGAAATCCTGGGCAATTTATAGTCACCAATACGCCCGGAGAAGAACTTACGAAAATCGCCGATGGTCACCCACAACAAACTCATGAGGCTGTACGCCGGGAAGGCATAAAGTTGCTGGAAGCGATGCCATGGCCGCCGCGGTTGCACCGGGCTCATACGCATGATGCCGTCCACGTGAATGTCTTCATCCAGCTCGTTGATGTTGGTGTAAGTGTGATGCAAAATGTTGTGCTTGTGCTTCCAAAACCATGAGCTGCCGCCGATCAAATTGATCGTAAACCCCATGATCGAGTTGACTTTCCGGTTGCGCGAATAGCCGCCGTGATTGCCGTCGTGCATGATATTGAAACCCACCAGAGCAAAGCCTTGCGCCACCGCCACGGCACTGATGATCGCCATGATCAACGAAGAAGTCGCGAAGACGAGTAAAACATATGAGGTCGCCAGCCAGAGCAGAATGACCGCCGTTTTCAAGTACATCCGCCAATTGGCATGTGGCGAGAGCTTGTTTTCTTCGAAATACTGCTGCACCTGGTTCTTGACTTCCTCGTAAAAGCCGAGGCGGGAGGTGAAGGTAACCTTTTGCATGCTGGGCTCCTGGGTTGGTGAATAAATGGAAGATAATTATGCGCGCAAAAAACGGGAAGGTGTAATCTAAGGCAAAATGGGAAAAAAAACAAGCGTAAAAATCCGACTTTTTGACGCCGGAGTTGGAAGGAGGGAACACGACTTCCACCCAAAGTTTTGCTTTGAACGTTTTGGCCGGAGGTGAATTCTCATTAATGGCTGGAGAAGGTGAACGTGAGACCCGCAATCTGTGGTTGCGGACTAATGACTTCGAAATTCCAGTGATGGCCCTACTCATGATATTACTTCCGAGAGAGTGTGATATGAAAAATTCAGATTTCTTCCTCCAGAAGGCGGTTCGCATGTGGCGCGCGACGTCGGGCTTCGGAGCCTGCTTATTCTTTTCCTGCGCTTTCATGCTAAGCCTTGCAGTTTCCTCAGATCGCCATGCCGGCGCATTGCCGCAAATGAATGAAACTCCTGCCGATTCATCATGGCGTGCCGTTTTGAATTCAAAAGAGGAGCCGGGTGAGCCGATGGTCGTGACCGGAACCGTTTATGCTGTTGACGGCAAAACACCGGTTTCGGGCATTGCGGTCTATGTTTATCACACCGACGCGGAAGGCTACTATCGCAAAGGCAATAATAACTCTTCGAATCCACGCCTCAAAGGCACGATGATCACGAGTGCTGAGGGCAAATACGAGTATCGCTCCATCAGGCCCGCGCCTTATCCGGGCGGAGGAAATCCCGCACACGTGCATTATGTGATCTCGCGAAAAGGGATTGAAAAGCAATACGAGGAATTGCAATTTGAGGGTGATCCGATTTTAGGCAGGGAAGGCCAGCTTACGGAGGCGCAAAGAGCTGATACTTTCGCCGACGTCCGTCCGTGCGCACGTGACGCAAATGGCGTTTGGCGAGTGGTGAAAGATATTCGCTTGAAGGATTGATTGCGGCAGTAGAACTCTAGACCTCAGCCGACTTATTCCTTTTTGGGTGGCATTTTGCCCCTGGAGCGGCTTGGAAGGATCGAGGGGCAAAGTCGTAAGATGTCGGCTGCGAAGATAATCGCGAAAGGCTTCCAATCGTGGCAAGCCTTCGCGGTCCTTGGGCCGATTTGCGGCCCGCGTGCTGATAAGAAAAAACCTTCATTTACCAGTAGCCCAAGTATTCTGGCAGATTTTCTCTGCAATTCTCATTTGACAATGTCAAGTTGGTCTTCGAAAGCACCTTTTGATTGTCATGCCGTCAGGCATCTTCCCCAAATGTTGCACAAGAGCTAGGGCAGATGCCTACGGCATGACAGCTTGAGGGGTGCGATTCTAGGTTAACATGGTCAAGCTCATTTCGTTGCAGAACCAGATCGTAAATATCACGCCAACTCTCGAGGTGAGATCTGCCCTGTTTGTAATTTTGCTGGTGAATACCGCTCATCGCGCCGCAAGCTTGCGAATCGTGATATTGCCGGCGCTGGTTTTCAACGTGATCGGATCCCCGCCGCCGTTGATGTCGCCCTCGCCACGGATATACTTGCCCCAACGGCGCTCGCCTTCGCCGCGCTCGATTTTGAGCGGAAAATCCGAAGAGATGTCGTAGCGCTCGCCCCAGCTCCAACGGTCCTCCAAATGAATTTCTGCATAAATTTTAGCGGGCAGCTTCTCTGGAATCGCCAGCTCGATGTTGCCGCCGCTGCTGCTCAGCGTGAGGCTGTGCGGTTTTTTGAAATCGGTGAGCGTCATTTCCACTTCCACGTTGCCGCCGGAGGTTTCGGCGCTCAAGCTCGCCATCAAATCGCGCACAATCACGTCACCACCGGAAGTTGCCAGACGGCTGGTCGCGTGCAGGCGCTCAGCCCGAATATCGCCGCCGGAAGTCGCACCATCCAATTCGCCTTTGATATCGCGCAGCACCAGGTCTCCGCCGGAGGTGGCGACATCCACGCGGCCACCGGTATTGTCGACTTCGACGTTACCCCCGGAAGTACGGGCATTGACGTTGCCTTCCACGTCGATGATTTCAATGTTGCCGCCGCTGGTGCTCAAATCCACGGATTTGTTCGCCACGCGCAGTGTGATATTGCCGCCGGAAGTTTTTGCATCCAACGTGCCTTTGATTCTCTCCAGCTCCAAGTTTCCACCCGAAGTTTTCACCACCAGGTCGCCCTCGGCGTCGCGCACGTTGACGTCGCCGCCGGAAGTGTTGGCGCGCACGGTGCCGCCGGTTTCGATCAAGTCAATGTTACCGCCCGAAGTGTGTAGTGTAGTGGTGCCCTTCACGCGATAAACCGACAGATCGCCGCCGCTGGTGCTGATGTCCAGGCCGAAAGTCGCCGGCACATTCACCTTGAAATACGAATCCACCGAGCGGCGCGAGCGCTCGCGGCCTTCGACGACGATGCGATTGCCGCTTTGTGAATAAGAGGCTTCGCTTGCTTCCCGCACGTGCCGTGCTTCTTCTTCAGTGAATACATCCATGCGCAGCGTTTCGATGATTTCTACGCTATTCTGCGCCCAAGACTGCACGGTGACGTCGCCGTTGACATTGCGCATCTCGAGCATGCCGTCGGCCCCGACTTGAAAAGTCTTTTTGATCTCCGTCACGTACCAGCGGCCTTCACGCTTGAGATCTTGCGCGCGCGCCGCGGCCACCACAACTGCACAAATCGCGAGGCCCGCCATGAATTGAGATTTGAGACTACCTAATTTCGACATCGTCTGACTCCAGTTGTAAGAATGGAATTATTTTTTCAAAGTAAACGGATTCAGCGGATTGAACGGATGAGCCATGGATCCCAGGCCGGCACAAAGAAATAAAAACTTGCTTCAGCCGTTCAATCCGTGTGCAGAGATTTCATTCAACGCACCTGCTGCTCACGGATTTGATCCAACAGGCGCACGGCCTGCAGGCGCACGTAGCCATTGGTGTCGCCCGCCGCGGCTGCTCGCAAAGCCGAAACCTTTTCGGCGGACTGATACCGGCTCAAAGCTTCAAGCACCTGCACGCGCACCGCAGGATTGGGGTCGCGCAATAAGGCTTGAATGAGCCCATCTTTGATATCGTCTGCAGCAGGCAGTTTGTTGAGCGTCTCGACTGCTTTCAAACGTACACCGTCATTGGTATCGTGACGCAAGACTTGCAGCAGGGCTCGGGTCAATTCGTTGTCCTCTGGTGCGACGATCTGCGCCGGCACAGTTTCGCAGGCCGCCTTGACGGCGCGTAAGCGCAAACCGGTTGTTTCTTCCTCACGCATGGCATAAGCCAGCATTTGGCGGACCAAGGGATCTTCTGCCGAACCGCGCAGCGAGACATTGTTTACTGTGCTGAACTCGATTTCGATTTGCCCCGTCGCCGGATCGATACGGATTGCATGCACATTCGCCAGGTGCGGGGCCAGCACGGAGCGCTCATTGGCAATCGGCTGCTGCGAAAGAAGCAATGCCAGTACGTCCGGCGCGGCTTGTGGCACTATCGCAATTTCCGTACGCGTAAAGAACTGCCGGCCCATAAAAACTCCCAAGACCAAGGTCGCCAGTGCGAAGCCGATTTGGCGTACCGGGTGGCCTTCGAAGAACCACCGCTGCAGCCGGCGCCCCAGCGCAAATCGTGGTTGCGCTTCGGCCTCCAGCCGGTCGACGAGATCGGAACGTAAGCGCTGCAGCGTAGCGGTTTGAGGTTCGTATCGCGTCGAATTCTGCACGCGCCGCTGCAGCTCGCGAATCGCTTGCAACTCCTCGCGGCCGGAGGGATCGCGCTCCAGCCACTCATCGACGGCGGCTCTTTCCTGGACGGAAAGCTCGTCGCTGTCGTATAAAGGCAAATACACGCGCAGGCGTTCCGGCTCGCTCATAATTTATCCTCATGATAGGCTTGCAGTTTTCGTTGCAGATGTTGAGTGGCGCGAAAGAGATAATTTTTCACCGTGCCTTCAGCGCAGGACAAGATTTCGGCAATTTCGCGCACTTTGTGGCCGTGAAAGTGCCGCAACACGAACACGGCGCGCTGTTGATCCGAAAGCGAATCCAGCGCGGCGCCAATGCGTTCACCCAGCTCCTGATTCAAGAGCGCGCGCTCAGGGTCGTGACCCAAGTCTTCTGGCTGTAAGTCGCTCTCCTCGTCGCCGTGTGGGGCTTGCAGCGATTGATACTGCCGGCGCTGCCGTCTCTTGCGAAAATTGATACAGTGATTCACCACGATGCGATGCAGCCACGTGGAAAACTCGCTCTCAAAGCGAAAAGAAGCCAGCTTACGAAAGACTTGCAAGAAGACGTCTTGATAGACGTCTTCCGCATCTCTCTCGCTGTTGAGCAGTTGATAAGCGAGCTGCAGCACGCGGCGATCGTGCATCGCCACGACTTGCGCGAAAGCGCTGGTACTGCCCTGCTGCGCCTGCCGGATGAGCCTGTTCTCCCTTTCGTCCATCTCGTGCGCGTTTAGACAGTTATGCAAAGAAAAGGTTTGCAGGTCGGAATGGTATTTTGTAGACTTGCGAAGTAGAATAGATGACAATTCAGATTTTTACACGTTACACTTTACACGTTTAACGTGTAAAGTGTAACGTGTAAAAACCTCTCGACCTCTTCGCCATCTGGAAACAAATAGTGCTGCAAAACGATCACAAACGCAAGGCCTTTGTTGCTATCGCTGGTAACATCGGCGTGGGGAAGACGACTCTCACCAATATTCTCATTGAGCGACAGGGATGGCTCGGTTTTCTGGAAAAGGAAGTTGCCAATCCGTATTTGGCGGATTTTTACGGGGACATGATGCGCTGGTCTTTTCATTCGCAGCTCTTCTTTCTGAAGGAGAGGATAAGGGACCATCTGCGCATTCAGCAGGCCGGGTGCACGTGCGTGCAGGATCGAACGATCTACGAAGACGCAGAAATTTTTGCCCGCAACCTATTCGAGCGCGGCTTGATGGAGGCACGCGATTTTGCCTGTTATACGGATATTTATCAAGCCATCGCCTCCGCGCTGCGCCCGCCGGATGTGATCGTGTACTTGCGCGCTTCAATTTGGACTTTGATCAGCCGCATCCGGCATCGTGGCCGAGATTATGAGCAGAATATCGACAAAGAGTATCTTGCCCAGCTCAACATTGCGTATGATCACTGGGCCAGGTGCATGTCGGAGAAGCACTATGTGATGACCGTGGAAACGGATACGCTCGACTTGCTTCGCGACACTGTTGCTCTAGATAAGATTCTGACGGAGGTCCTGTACATTGTTGAAAAGACCTGAAGCGGAATCGCTCCCCTTCGGTTGTATCAACACATGCAAACACCAATTTCACACAGACTAAAAAAACTACGCTGATCGGTAAAAACTTCCGTGTGGTTTTTTGATCTGTGTGCTGCCGATGTGGCGGCGGCTTGTGTGAATGCGGCGAGGGCCGCAATTGATATGCTTTTTCGTTCATATGATTGGGGCGTCTCCTACCGTTCGAATCCAGCGGACCGCATGGCTTTTGTCGACTACACGCTCATTCTTCTTTATCTTCTCGCCTTGCTGGCGTTAGGATTCTATCGCTCGCAAAAAACGGCAAGCAATCTCGAGGAATACGTTCTCGCCGGGCGGAGATTGTCCCTGCCTGCATTTGTGGCTACGTTGGTTACCACGTGGTATGGCGGCATTTTGGGGGTGGGGGAGTTTTCGTACAATTATGGCGTCTCGAACTGGCTGGTGTTTGGCGTCCCATATTATCTTTACGCCATAGTTTTTGCATTTTTTCTCGCCGGCCGCGTGCGGCGCAGCAATCTTTTCACGATACCCGAACAATTGGCGCACCATTACGGCCGCGCCTGCGGCCTGGCCGGGGCTTTGTTTGTTTTCTTGCTCTCAAGCCCCGCGCCCTACGTGCTGATGTTGGGTGTGCTATGCCAGATTCTATTGGGCTGGCCACTGTGGCTGGGCGTGGTAGCCGGTGCTTTTTTTTCCACGGTGTACGCGTGGCGGGGCGGTTTTGCCGCGGTCGTGCGCACAGAAATCCTGCAATTCGTGCTGATGTATGCCGGTTTCATTGCGCTACTGTGCTTCGCCGTTTCGCAATACGGCGGTTTGAGCTTTTTGCGCGAGCATTTACCGGCAGCGCACCTGACCTGGCACGGTGGGAATCGCCTGCAATATATCCTGGTATGGTATGTCATTGCCATGAGCACGCTGGTCGATCCTACCTTTTACCAGCGCTGCTATGCGGCCAAGAATGAAAAAGTCGCGCGCCGGGGAATCTTGGTTTCCGTCGCCTGCTGGTTTGTCTTCGATTTTATGACGACCTCGTGCGGCCTGTACGCACGCGCCCTGTTGCCCAATCTCGACAAAAGTGCCGAAGCTTATCCGCAGCTCGCTGTGCTGCTCTTGCCGGACATCTGGCGCGGACTTTTCTACATCGCCTTGCTGGCCACCATCATGTCTACGGTCGATGGCTTTTCCTTTCAGGCTGCCGTGACTTTAGGGAAGGATTTTTTTGCCAAGATTTTTCCGAGTAATGATGCCAATCGCATTACTGCCTACGCGCGCGCCGGTTTGTTGCTCACTTTCGTTTTTGCCGTTGCCCTCGCGCTCTGGGCGAAATCCGTGGTGACGATTTGGTACCAGCTCGGTTCCATCACGACCCCGGCGCTGTTGCTGCCGCTGGCGTCCAGTTTTTCGAAGCGCTGGCGCATGTCTCCGCCTGCCGCTTTTTTTTCGATGGTGTCGAGCGCCGCCTTGACAACTTGCTGGCTGCTCAATGCGCAAGAGGGGAAATTTTGGTGGTCCACTGAACCGATCTATCCTGGTCTGGCCCTTTCTATCCTGTTTTTCTCAGTCGATCACATCCTCAAAAAAGATCAACGCGCTATCTGACCATGGCCTCTGGTTTGATGGTCCGGGCTTGGTGTCTAACCGAAAATAAAATTTTTCTTGACAAAATTATTTTTCGGTGTTATCTTCTCCCATGCAAGCTCATGCTCAAACGACTTTCAACTTTGTCGAGGATGCCGGTCGCGCGGCCGCCATGCTCAACCCACTACGGCTGCAGATTCTCGAAAAATTGCGCGAGCCGGACTCGGCGTCCGGACTGGCGCGGCAGATGAAAATCTCGCGCCAGAAAATCAATTATCATCTCCGCGAGCTCGAGAAGCATAGGCTGGTTGAGCAGGTCGAGGAACGCAAAAAAGGCAACTGCGTGGAGCGAATCGTGCGCGCCACAGCGCGCCATTACCTCATCAGTCCCGAAGCGCTGGGTAACCTGGCCGCTGATCCGGACCAGATGCAGGATCGTTTTTCCTCGACGTATCTCGTGGCGGTTGCCGCCCGCGCCATCCGGGATCTGGCGGAGTTGCGATCGAGGGCTGAGCAGGCCGGCAAGCAGCTCGCAACGTTCACTTTGGAAACGAACATCAGGTTTGCCTCGGTCGCGGACTTGAATGCTTTCGCAGAAGAATTGACCCATGCGGTCGCCCGCTTGACCGCGAAATATCACAACGAGCGCGCTCCGCGCGGCCGGATTTTCAAGTGCATTGTTGGCTCCTACCCGGCGATTACAAAACAAGTAAAATAGCGTCCTTGGAAACGTTTACAACAAAGCGAGGAACGGTTATGTCTGATTCCAAAAGCAAACCCAACACTCGTTCAGTCGAGGCTGAGATCGAAATTGATGCTCCCCTTGCTGCCGTTTGGAAGGCATTGACCGATGCAGACGAGCTCACACGTTGGTTTCCTCTGGAAGCCGGCAAGAACCCTGACGGCACACTTTGGATGTCATGGCGGAATGAGTTCAAATGGGATAGCCGTATCGAGATTGCCGATCCGCCCCGCCATTTTCGGTATGTCACAATAGAAAGCCTGTCCGGAGAGCAACCGGCTTCAGAGTCTGAGGACAGCAACACCAAGAGGATGGAGCCCACGGCCACGGATTTTTACCTTGAAGCGCGTGGCGGCAAGACGGTGTTGCGGCTGGTCCATTCCGGTTTTTCAACTGCCGCTGATTGGGACGCCTTGTACGACGGTACAAAACGTGGTTGGAAGTTCCAGCTCTGGAGTCTGCGCCATTATTTAGAGAATCACCGCGGCACGCCACGCCACCATGCTTACGTGCGAGTTTTCCTGAAAAAACTCACGCTAGAGCAGGGATGGCAACGCCTGTTCGGGCCAGAAATGTTGGTGCATGAAGGAGGGGTAGAAAACTTGAAGCAGGGAGATCGATATACGCTGCGCACCGCGGCCGGTGACGTTTTCTCGGGAGCCGTTTTTACTTGCGATCCTCCGCGAGAGTTCTCGGCGACGGTGGAAAATTTCAACAACGGCATTCTGGAGGTGCATGCGGATGCGTTGTTCGATTATCGCGACGCGAATTTCTATCTCTTCACGTATGGCATACCGCAGCGGCAACTCGAGGACATCGAGTCGCGCACGCGCCGGCTTTTGGAGAAACTGGAGGTCTAACCTACTACAACGGATTTTCAGACAAGCTGAAAACCGTACCCTGCGGGCGGCCCCAACGGATAGATGAAGTTCAACGGACAAAACCTTGAGTCTTTTCATCCGTTGGTCTTCATCTATCCGTTGGCGACAAAAAAAGTTAGAATTTTATTCTGAGTTTGAATGGCTAAGCGCTTATCGAAAAACAAGAAGGAAAAACATCATGAAGAGGTTCGCTTCTATACTGCTGTCGTTCACGATCGCAGCCTTGTCTGTAAATCCGGTTCGGGCTCAAAGCAACGCCGCGGCAGAGCGGGCGGCCGATGACCGGGCGGCAGCCGCCTTCGAGCAACTCAAGTCACTCGCGGGTGAATGGCATGGACAAGGTCCGCACGGGCTCACCAGAGTATCCTATCAAATCGTTTCCGGCGGCATGGCGGTCATGGAGACAATCATTCCTCCAAATGAGCCGACCATGGTCACCCTCTATCATCGCGATGGTGACCAGCTCATGATGACGCACTACTGCTCCGGCGGCAATCAACCGCGCATGCGCGCCGAGGCGCCCGCTGGTGAGATCAAAAATTTGAATTTCGCGTTCGTCGATGTAACCAATTTGACAAAACCTACAGATGGTCACATGCAAAAACATGCTCTCAGCTTCCAAGACCAAGATCATATCACCAGCGTGTGGACCTGGCGGCAAGACGGCAAGGATACGCCTTCGACTTTCATTTTGGCACGGAAGAAGTAACGTTCTGTTTTTCTTCGCCAGCCGTAATCACGTGGTTGCGACTTAATTCAACGGCTTGCCGTCTTTGTCGAGCAAGATGGGATCGCCCAGACCTAATTGCTTGAGGCCTTCCAATTGTGTCGCAGCATCGCCCACCACCAAATAACTCATCCTTTCCGCGGGTAGATATTTCTGAGCGAGTTGCTGGTGGCGTTCCTTGGTCATGTCCTGCACGATGCGTTCCTGCTGCTTCACGTAATCGAAAGGCAGGTTATAAGTCGCAATCTGGCCGAGCATGCCGGTGAGCGCGCCGAGCGTCTCGAACCGCAGCGCATTCTGCTGCGTCAGAGCGCTTTTGGTAAAAGCGAAATCATCGTCGGAGGGACCATTGCGGTATTTGGAGATTTCGTCCTTGAAGATTTGCACGGACTCGAGGGTCGCGTTCGAACGCACGCCGGCCGAAGCGAGAAATGGTCCGGGATACGAGCCTGCCAGGAAGCTCGAGCGTGCGCCGTAGGTATATCCTTTTTCTTCGCGCAAGATGAGATTCAAAATACCGTTGAAACTCCCTCCAAGCTTATAGTTCATCACCGTCGCCGGGTAATAATCCGGATCGGTGTACGGCAGCGCCAAGTAGCCGACGCGTACCTGCGATTGCTTGGCACCGGACACGTCAACGAAATAGAGTTGCGCCTTATCCGGGGCGGGGGGATTGGCATACGCCGCGAACTTCACCTCTTGCGCCGGCCATTTTGATTCCAAAGAGGAAAGGAGCTTGACAGCATGCTCTTTCGAAATATTGCCCACGACCGTAACATATGCTACCAACGGGGAAAAGCTCGTCGTATAGAAATTCTTCAGATCCGCCATAGTGATCTGCTCCACTGATGCGGGCGAGCCGAGCGTGTTATGGGAAAGAATGTGATTGTTGCCGTAAAAAAGTCTGCGCGAAACATTATCCGCGACGAATGACGGATCGACGCTGCGGCGGTTGAGTGTTTCGATCGTCTCCTGCTGCAGGCGGGCAAGCTCTTTTTCATCCCAACGCGGCTGGAGCAGAATCTCTTCGAACAAGGCATAAACCGGTACGACTTTGGATGCCAGCATATTGGCCTGGATCGTGATTGCTTCATCGCTGGTCGACATTCTGATGCTGGCACCGAGCTCCTCTATCGCTTCTTCCAATTCCAACGGCGTTTTGTTCTTCGTGCCTTCCATCATGATGTCGGTTATCAAATTCGCCACGCCGACCTTGCCGGGATGATCGAGCAGCAGGCCGCCCTTGAGTGTGAGCGACATGTCGACCAAGGGCAATTCGTTGTGTTGGATGCCGTAAACGCGCAACCCGTTTTTGAAGGTGTGCGTCCAAATTTGCGGCAACTTGATTTGCGGCACCGGGCCCTTGTCCGGCTCGACCGAGCGATCGAAGCTCGAGGGCAGCTTTTCCATCTGTCCATGCTTTTCACTGCTCGCCGCCGATTTGGCCTGCGCAGCGGGCGCGATCGTTTCCTCCACCACCGGAAAGCGCTCCGAATTCTCGGCAACGAGCTCGAGCTTGCCCTTGGGCACGAAACTCGTCAAAATATGGTTCCTGTTCTTGAGATATTGATTGTAAACGCGCCAGATATCGTCTTTGGTTACATTCAAGATGCCCTGAATATCCTGCGTAATGAAATCCGGCGAGCCGGCAAATTCGTTGTACACCGCGAGCTGAAAAGCCTTGTTCAAAGCGCTTGCAATACTATTGTAGAAATTGGTTTCGGTCTTGGCTTTGATGCGCGCCAAGTCTTTGTCGGTGAAGCCCTCCTTCTCAAAAAGCGCGAAGGCCTCAAAAATGGCCTTTTCCGTCTCTGTCAAGCTTTTGTCCGGAAAGGTACGCACGCGCACGCGAAAATAGCCGCTGACTTCCAGGCTGCTCTGGGAAGCGGAAACGGAAGGTGCGAGCTTTTTGTCTTCGACGATGATTTTATAAAGTGGGGCCTTCTTGCCGTCGGCCAGCAAATCAGCGAGTAAATCCAGGGCGTAGGCATCGTTTTGAAATTGTTGAATGGTGGGGAAAGTCATGGTCAATTCCGGCGAGCTGGCGAAATTGTCTTCATGAAATGCTCGTTTGGGCCCCTCCAAGGTCACCGGCACGGGCTTGGGATCGGGAACCGGCGCTGCCGGCTTGAGCTCGCCAAAGTATTTTTCCACCCATTGCCTGGTCTGCGCATTGTCGAAATCACCCGCCACCACCAAGGTGGCGTTGTTGGGGCCGTACCATTTCTGGAAAAAGTTGCGCACGTCGGCCAAGGTAGCGTTCTTCAAATCCTCAAATGAGCCAATGACCTGCCAGTTGTAAGGATGATTTTCCGGAAAGAGCGATTTGTGGATGACATAGTTGGTGTGGCCATAAGGCACATTGTCCACCCGCTGGCGCTTTTCGTTTTGCACCACTTCTTGCTGATTGGCAAGGGCTTCTGCCGTTATGGTCGGGAGTAGATAGCCCATGCGATCGGATTCCAACCAGAGGCACATTTCCAACGCGTTTTTCGGCACGACTTCGAAGTATATTGTTTGATCGAAAGAAGTCCCGCCATTGAGCGTACCGCCTGCGCCTTGTATCTTTTTGAAGAATTGATCCTGTCCGACGTGCTGCGATTCCTGGAACAACATATGCTCGAATAAATGCGCGAAGCCGGTGCGGCCTCTTTCTTCACGATTCGAACCAACGTGGTACAGAATCGCCACCGCCACGAGCGGATCGGATTTGTCTGCGTGCAGAATCACTTCCAGGCCGTTCTTGAGGACGTACTTTTCATAGTCGATCTTTAACCCCGCTTTGTCGGCAGCCAACACGCACTGAGCGAGCAACAAAACCGAGCCAACGGCAACAAACAATCTCTGACAATGCATGACAATCCTCGCAGTTTGTTAGTGAATAAAAGTTTTACAGGTTTTCGAGCTTATACGATCCTTCCGAAAATTTGTTCGAGCCGAGCTTTCCGAAAATCGAAAATGTCGCGCAGCCGCGTCGCGACCGCTAGCTGATGGAGCAATCGACCGAACACACCGTAGGGCAAGGCGTAATGCACAAGATCGGTTATTTCCACGCCGCCGGTGATTTCCCGGAACGCGTGTTGGTGATGCCATAATTGGTACGGGCCAGAGCGCTGTTCATCGACAAAGAGAAATGGCTCCTGCACATGTGTGATTTCCGTCAACCACTCCACGGAAATATTGCCGAACGGCCGGATTTGATAAGTGATGATCATACCCGCATACATTTTCTCCGGCACGTGCGAAGTCACGCGAAAGTTCAACCACGGCGGCGTGATCTCGGCGAGCCTGCGTGGGCTGGAAAAAAAATCCCAAGCCGTGGGCAATGAGATGGGCAATGCCTGGCGGGCTTGGAGAGTGTAGATCTTCATAAGCTTCGAGCGGGTTGGGGGTGGAGCGCGGAGGGCATGGAGCATGGAGCACGGGGCACATACGTTTTGCTCCATGCGCCATGCCCTCTGCTCCCTGCCCTCCGCGTTTTTTCTACACCCTCTGCTCCATCACCTCCAACCTGTGCGCCTTGCGGCCGCCGCGGGGCGTGCGCTCGATGATCTTGTCGCGCGCGAGCAGAAGTTGTGCCGTTTCCACGGCACGGCCGGCCAGCTCTTTTGCGCCGTTGCGTAATTCTTCACTATTCATGACATGAACGACGTTGCGCTCCATGTCTTCCGCGGCCCAGCCGCGCGAATGGGCAATGAATGGAAATTGTGGAAAGTAGAAACCCAGCTCCGAGAAAAATGTGAGCAAATGACCGGCGACGCCCTGTACATTGTCCTGTCCACCGGTGATGATGAAACTCGCGACCTTGTTGCGTAAAAGGACACGGTCACGAATCGTGACCTGGTTCTGCACGCAGTTCAAACGCTCCGCCATCTTAAAGAACAGCGCGCTCGCCTGGCCCCAGCGAATCGGTGTGGCGAGGATCAACACATCACACCAAAACACCAGCGTTTCATAGACCTCTGCCATTTCATCCTGCGCGTCCATTTGAGTGATGGAGCACGGCCAGGTGCAAGCTTGCGCGCTTTTGGAATAATAACCTTCACAATTGCGAAACTTCAGATCGTACAGCCGGATAAATTTCGTGGCACAACCCAGATCGCTTTGCGCGTGTTCCAACGCGATCTGCAATAGTGCTTCTGAAGTGGAATATCGCGGATTCTTGCGATCCAAATTCGTCGTCGAAATGCCGGCGACTCGAACCGGTCCTTCTTCACGCTGAATCGGCCGCGATAACGGATGCGGCGCATGTGGTTTCTTACGTCGTTGTGTCAACGGCTCCAACCGCAGAAAAAGATGGCCATTTTCGGCTTTGACTTCATAGCTCGGAACCGTATCATCTTCGAAGCCGGGCTCGCCCACGCCGCTGCGCCGGTGAAATTTCCAATTGTGCCAGGGACACGTGACGTATTCGCCCTCGAGCCGGCCCTGGCCGAGCGGACCGCCCACGTGATTGCACACGCCCGAGATGGCGCCGAATTCACCGTTCACAAACGAGATCGCAATTGTGCTGCGACCTGCGATGACCTCAGTCAAAGGCTGGCGCTGAAATCTTTCAACGGCGCCCAAATCTTGCCACGTGTTTTGGTCCATGCGCTTTCCTCAATAGTCAGGCACCCGGCGATGAACACCATTAAGACAATTTATAGTCTCGAGATTCATATTCAAAAGCATAACTCCCAGGCTTCTCACTATAAACTGTAAATTATCGGAAACCGCATCAAAAAGCAATGGTAAAACTTTGCCGTTGCAGGCGTGCAAGAAGTTTGGTACATTTTGAGCAATTGCGACCAAGCTCGAGCTTCCCCGGACGAAAGCATTCACCGTGAGCGCTCCAATGCCGTGCGCGATTCATGTTTTTTTGGTTTCTGTTGTCCACGCCGGCTGCTCGCGGAGACTTCCCTAGAGCTTGTGATGCGACCATTACGCTTATCACTGGAAACAACCATGCTCCCTATGGATTTGCACAACGCCATTCTTGCACGAATCAAGAAAGTTCCAATCTTCGATACCCTGCAAATGAAGGTCCTCAAGTTTGCAGAAGGTTACTGTGAAGTTGCCGTACAGCGCAAGCCCGACTATGACGGCGTGTTCGCTTCCTTCCACGGCGGCTTGTTAATGACCGTCGCCGATTCGGCTGCCTGCTTTGCGATCTTGACAAAGACGGGTCCGGATCAGGTGATGACCACGACCGACATGAACATCCGGTTTCTTGCGCCGTGCCTGAGCGATCTGTGTGCCAAGGCACAAGTCATCAAATTCGGGCGGACCCTATGCCCGGTAGCCGTCGATCTATTCGACGCTGACAATAAACACGTCGCCGTTGCTCAGGTCAATTATATGCTCCTGGATAAGATACCACGGCGTTGAGGGAGAACTAAAACGACCTTGACCCTGCCATGATCGACCTTCGCGGAGATTTCATCAACCTTCATTATCTGAACAATGTGCGCCGGCGACTGGGGCAGGAGAGTTTGCCGGCTTAATCGCGAGCCGTTCTTGGAAGATCAAAAATAGAGATGCTCGTAGAGGCCGCGATTCCCGCCCGCTGCATGACCGTTTT
>JBOHQX010000223.1:0-24296 GCA_050732395.1 bacterium | reverse complement strand
ACGCTGCCGCGCTTCCGGTACGACCAAATCATGTTTTTAGGTTGGAAAATCTTGCTGCCCGTGGCGCTTGCAAACGTCATCGTCACGGCGGCGATCGTGCTGCTCTTGCAATGAATTGTGTGATTTGCTGGAATTGAGGATGAATGGAGGAGTGGAGTGTTGGAGTAATGGAGTGTTGAAATTCCCAACAATCCAGCACTCCAATCATCCATTACTCCAACACTCCATCACTCCATTCTAAGCACATAAACGAATTCGAGAGCTTATCCCTATGAACGTTCACGATAAATACAAACCGCTCACCGCTTGGGAAAAAACCTATCTGCCGGGCATCTGGGACGGCCTGAAGCTGACGATGGGGAGGTTCTTTTTCAACTTGTGGCATTTCACCTTGGCGAGTTTGGGCGTCAAGCGCGAATGGAAAGGAGCGGTAACGTTTCAGTATCCCGAGGTGCGGCGGCCGATCTGGCCCCGCCTGCGCACGCTGCATCGTCTCACCAAGCGCGAAGACGGATCCCCGCGCTGTGTCGCTTGCATGATGTGCGAAACCGTGTGCCCGGCCCGGTGCATTTATATCGTCGCCGGCGAACGTCCTGAAAAACAGATCGAGAAATATCCCCTCACGTTTGATATCGATCTTGGTAAATGCGTTTTTTGCGGCTATTGCGTCGAAGCCTGTCCCGAGGACGCGATTCGCATGGATACCGGCGTGCTGGAATTCTCAGCCTACACGCGCAACGGCATGATGCTCGATCGCGACACGTTGCTGAGCTTCACACCCAAGCCGGAGAATTATGTGGCACGACCGGATTTGACCTAATGCTTTTGGGGCGATAGCGCTCCCGTTTTTCTTATCCGTCTCGAGCGTCCAGATCTGATGTTCGCGCTTGATCTTCCCACCTCGTTTTTCTATATTGCATTCATATCTGTCCGTCGCTGGTATGATTGATATTGGTTCGGAAAGTAACGAAATGCATTCGGAGGAAACCAATGCCCCAGCCTTTTCTTCCCAAAGAACAAAGGTTCCTTGAAGAAGGCCGTTACGGCGACAACGTCATTGTCACTTCCATAGACTCGTTGTTGAACTGGGCGAAATTGTCCTCGGTTTGGCCGATGACGTTCGGACTTGCTTGCTGCGCGATCGAAATGATGGCCGTCGGTGCTTCGAAGTACGATCTCGACCGTTTCGGAGCCGGCGTGTTCCGCCCCAGTCCGAGGCAAACGGATTTGATGATCGTGGCCGGCACGGTCACGCTCAAAATGGCTCTGCGGGTGAAAACGCTCTATGAACAAATGCCCGAGCCTAAGTACGTGATGTCCATGGGGAGCTGCGCCACCTGCGGCGGGCCGTATTGGAAGCACGGCTATCACGTGTTGAAAGGCGTGGACAAAGTCGTGCCCGTGGACGTCTATGTGCCGGGTTGCCCGCCACGCCCCGAGGCCTTGATCGATGGATTGCTCAAATTGCAGGAAAAAATCCGGCGTGAAAGCCACATCAAGCGCAAATTGACGGAGGTGGTGGCCTGATGACGCCTGCTCAGATTGCCGAAAAACTGCGCGAAAAATTTGGGGATCAAGTTCTCGCCTTCGACGAAAAAGCGCTCGACCCCTGCGTCAAAGTCGCGGCTCACGCCGTGCATGCGATTTGCACGTTTCTCAAAGAAGAAGGCGATCTTTATTTCGATATGTGCCACGACGTTTCCGGCTATGATCTGGGTGCGGGAAAAGATTTGGGAGTGATTTACCACCTGTTTTCATTCCGGCACAAGCATTGGTTTACGCTGAAAACAGAGGTGGCGCGCGAGGGCGGGCATATTCCGACCGTGGCCTCCTTGTGGCGCACGGCGGATTGGCACGAACGCGAAGCCTACGACCTCTTCGGGATCGTCTTTGACGGCCATCCCGACCTCCGCCGCATGCTGTGCCCGGATGATTGGGAAGGCTGGCCCCTGCGCAAAGATTACGTCGTGCAGGAATATTATCACGGCATCCGCGTGCCGTATGACGAAGATTGGCACCAGTTCGATACGCTGGCGGTGAATCCCGATCGCGGGCATTATGTGTTTGCGTTCGAGAAGAAATTACCGATCGCTCAAAACGGAAACGCTTCCGAAAAAAAGGAGTGAGCATGGCTGAGTATTTCAGGAACGTCTTCAATGGCGTGTACACCGTGCTGATCGGCATGCGCGAAACGTGGAAGCATTTGTTCCGGCCGGCGACGACCATCACTTATCCGCATGCGCGCTTCGGATTGCCGCCGGGCACGCGCATGCAATTATTCATGAACGTGGATGATTGCATCGGCTGCTATAAATGCGCACGCATCTGCCCGGTGGATTGTATTTATATCGACACCGTGAAAGCCAAGCCGAATGAAGACCTGGGCAAAGCGTCGACCGGCAATCCCATTCGCCAGCACGTCGTGCGCTTCGACATCGACATGTTCAAGTGCTGCTATTGTGATCTGTGCACAACCGTGTGCCCGACGGAATGTCTGTATATGACCGACAAGTTCGAAGCGACGGTCTATGAACGCAGCAACGGTATCTTTCATTTCACAAAATATGAACCGGCGTTAGCCGCCAAAATGCTGGCCGAGCAGGCCGTGGAAGAAGCGGCGGCAGCAGCGGCAAAAGCCGCGAAGGCAGCGGCCGCACCACCCAAGCCGAAGGCGGAGCATGTGCCGGCGCAACCATAAATGATGCAACAATGAGCCTTGCTATGGTCAATTATAAAAGCATCATCACCATCGAACCCGGAAAACGCAGTGGTAAGCCTTGCATCCGTGGCATGAGAATCACGGTGTATGATGTGCTCGGATACCTGGCTTCGGGTATGACGCCACAAGAGATTCTGGCTGATTTTCCAGATTTAACAGCGGAAGATATTTTAGCCTGCCTAGCTTTTGCTGCAGAGCGTGAGCGTAACTTGGTCTCTTTGGCTGCATGAAGCTCCTTTTCGATCAAAACCTTTCGCAAAGGCTCGTCATTGAACTCGCGGATTTGTTTCCAGATTCATCACATGTGCGGCATGTTGGATTGCGTGATGCTGGCGACTTGGAAGTGTGGGATTATGCACGTCATCATGATTTCATCATTGTAACCAAAGATTCGGATTTCATCGACTTGTCGCTTCTATATGGCACTCCACCCGAAGTGATTTGGATTCGAATAGGAAATTGCAACACGAAGGCAGTTGCGCACGCCGTTCGTGAGAATTTCAACACAATCGAACAAGCTATCCATGCTAGAACCGGCAGTGTGATTGAATTATACTAAAGGCGAGAATCATCCTTATGTTCGGCTCACTCGGAAACATCTTCAAGCGGCAGCGCTACTACTTTGAAGACGAGGGCAATCTTGTGGTCGACCTCGACCCGACGGCCGCGATTGAAAAACACAATTACGAAGTGATGGCGCAAGCGCGGCAGAGCAAGGATTTTCCCGGCGAAGACATGATCGTGAACATGGGCCCGCAGCATCCCTCCACGCACGGGGTCTTGCGGCTGGAATTGGTGCTCGATGGCGAAGTGGTCAAAAAATGCACGCCGCATATCGGTTATCTCCATCGCAATTTCGAAAAGCATGGCGAAAACGTCGGCTGGAATGAAGTCATCCCGTACACCGACCGTCTCGACTATCTCGCTGCCATGAGCATGAATCTCGGCTATTGTCTGGCCGCGGAAAAAATCCTGGGCGTGAAAGAATTGCCGAAAAAGGTCGAGTACATTCGCGTGATTTGCGCCGAATTCATGCGCATTGCCAGCCACCTCATGGCCATCGGCACGTTCGGTCTCGACGTCGGCGCCGTGACGCCTTTCCTATGGGCTTTTCGCGATCGTGAACGTATTCTCGATTTGTTCGAATGGCTGTCCGGAGCGCGTTTGCTGTACAATTACATCTGGATCGGTGGCCTGGGCCGCGACATGCCTTCTGGCTGGTTGAAAAAATCCAGCGCGTTTCTCGACGAATTCGAAAACAACATGAAAGAATTCAATCGTTTGCTATCGGGCAATCACATTTTCATCAAACGTGCGGCCGACATCGGCATTTTGCCGCCGGAGGTGGCGATCAATTGCGGCGCCACCGGACCGGTATTGCGGGGCAGCGGCATCAAGTGGGACGTGCGCAAAGACGACCCCTATTCGCTTTATCCCCAATTCCAATTCGACGTGCCCGTGGGCGAAGGCAAGTATGGCCCGCTGGGCTCCGTTTTAGATCGCTACAACGTTCGCATCAAAGAAATCGAGCAATCGATCAAAATACTGCGGCAAGCGATCGCGCAATGCCCCGAACAAGGGGACGTGAAAGAAGCGATCCCGAGACGCATGCGCCCGCCGGCCGGCGCCGAGTGTTACGTCCGCAGCGAAGCTCCACGCGGTGAGATTGGTTTCTATTTGCGCTCCAACGGCGGGGATATTCCCGACCGCGTGCGCTGCCGTTCTTCGTGTTTCGTGCACGTCAGCCTGCTCGATGAAATCAGTCGCGGCGCGATGGTCGCGGATATGATTCTAATCATAGGTAGCATCGATATTGTATTGGGTGAAGTTGATCGGTGAAGTTCAATTGGATTCCCTGAAAATTGGATTGATGGATTATTGGATTGATGGATTGTTGAATTGCAGGAATCCAACAATCCATCAATCCAATAATCCAATTCGCCGGCGTGCAACACCTCAACCTGCTGAGATGATTTCCGGATGGCTGTGGAGCGTGAAACCCTCGAAGTCGATGTTTTGTTTGTTGGAGCCGGACCGGCAAGCCTGGTGGGCGCGTTATATTTGCAGAAATTGCTGGCAGCGCGCAGCAAGAACGAGTTCACTATTGCCATCATCGAAAAAGGCCGAGAAGTTCATTCCCACGCGCTTTCGGGTGCGGTTTTTATTCCCAAGGCCATCCGCGAGCTATACCCGGATTTTGATCACATTTGCGACATTCCCAAAGCGCAGGTCACGCGCGATTCAGTCTATTTTTTAACCGAGACAAAAGGTCTGCGTTTTCCCGTCACGCCGCCGCCTTTGGCGAATCACGGCAACTATGTTTTGTCGCTGCAAAATCTCGTGGCGTGGCTGGGGCAAAAAGTCGAAGAGGCGGGCATCAATCTTTTTCCGTCTTTTTCTGGCGCCGAATTGCTTTTTGAAAACGGCGCCGTGGTTGGTGTGCGCACGCGTGATCAAGGCGTTGATAAAGAGGGCAAGCCGAAAGCCAATTACACGCCCGGCGTTGACATTCGCGCCAAAGTAACCGTGCTTGGCGAAGGCCCTCGCGGCACGATGGCGAAAACGCTGATCACCAAAAAGAGTCTCGATGCCGGCAAGAATCCGCAAGTGTATGCCATTGGCGTCAAAGAAGTGTGGGAGGCACCGGGCAGCTCTGCGCGCGCCGGCGAGGTGATTCACACCATGGGTTTTCCGCTCGATCATCAAACTTTCGGCGGCGGATTTGTCTATTTCATGCCTGATCATCTGGTTTCCGTCGGTTTGGTGGCTGGCCTGGATTATGATGATCCTTTTTTCGATCCGCATCATGAATTTCAGCGGTTCAAACAGCACAAATTGGTGCGGGAGATTTTGCACGGTGGTAAAATGGTCAGCTTCGGGGCGAAAACGATTCCCGAAGGCGGGCTGTTTGCAATGCCCAAGCTCTATGCTGATGGCGTGATGTTGATCGGCGACAGCGGCGGATTTTTGAACGGCATGAAGCTTAAGGGCATTCATCTTGCCATGAAAAGCGGCATATTGGCGGCCGAGACCATCGCGCAAGCGTGGGAAAGAAAGGATTTTTCCGAAGCCACGCTCAGCGAATATGAAAACCGTTTCCAAGCAAGCTGGGCGTATCAAGAGCTGCGCAAAGTGCGCAACTTCCATCAAGGTTTTGAGCATGGCTTACTGGGCGGGATGATCAATGCCGGCCTGCAATTTCTTACCGGCGGCTGGGGATTCAAAGAGCGCCGCGAGGCAAAACCGGGCCATGAGCGCATGCGCAAAATCAAAGATTATTATGGCGCGCAGCAGCCGGATCAAAAATACAGCGCACTTCGTATTGACCGCGTTTTGACATTCGACAAAGTGACGGACGTTTTCAACGCATACAATCTGCATGATGAAAATCAACCGACCCATTTGCTGATCGCAGATTACAGCATTTGCCATGATCGTTGCACCATCGAATACGGTAACCCCTGCCGTCACTTTTGTCCGGCGAATGTTTACGAAATGATACAGGAAAATGGCAAGCCGCGTTTGCATTTGAATCCGTCGAACTGCGTGCATTGTAAAACGTGCGATATTGCCGATCCCTATCAGATCATTACCTGGGTTCCGCCCGAAGGCGGCAGCGGCCCGAATTATAAGAATCTCTAGCATGGACATTATTCATCCCGAAATCAATCAGTACCTCAATGCGCTCCTGCCCGAGCGCCATGCCAAATTGCTGGAAATGGAACGCTATGCGGATGAGCGCAATTTTCCGATCATAGGCCCGCAAGTCGGGCGCGTGTTGTATCAATACGTGAGAATGACCGGCGCACGGCGCGTTTTTGAAATGGGATCGGGTTTCGGCTATTCCGCATTTTGGATCGCGATGGCCTTGCCCGAAGATGGAAAACTGACGTGCAGTGAAGCTTCGCAAAATAACGTCGATCTTGCTGAAGATTATCTGAAGGTCGCGGGCTTGTTGCCCAAAGTACAATTGAAGATCGGCGACGCGTTGAAAATATTGAAGCAAGCCGAAGGCCCTTTCGATCTTATTTTCTGCGACGTCGATAAGGAGTTTTATCCCGAGGCGCTGGCACTCGCCCTCCCCAAGTTGCGCGTAGGCGGCACGTTGATTACGGACAACGCGCTGTTTCATGGTCGCGTGCTCAATCCCATTCCCGATGCCACGACGCGGGGAGTGGTGGAATACACCCGCGCGGCGTTCAGTGCTGAAAATCTGTGGACGACGATCCTGCCGGTGCGCGATGGGTTGGCCGTGAGCTGGAAGATGAGTGAGTGATCAGTATTCAGTGATCAGTATTCTGTGTTCACTGATTACTGAATACTGATCACTGAATACTGCTTTCCGATTACCGCTTGTCCTTTCGTGAATATAATTTAGAAACAATAAGGAATAGAAAAATGGCCAAAGTCGACATGACCATGCCGCAAATGGGCGAGAGTATCGCTGAAGGCACAATTTTAAAATGGCTCAAAAAGGTCGGCGATAAAATCGAGCGCGATGAGACGCTGTTGGAAATCAGCACCGATAAAGTCGACTCTGAAATCCCCGCGCCGATTTCGGGCGTAATCGCAGAAATCTTGGTGGAAGAAGGCAAAACCGTCAATGTTGGAACCACCATCGCGCGCATTGAAACAGAAGCCGGCGCTTCGGGCAACGGCAAGGCCTTGCCGGCTTCGCAACAACCCGCGCCCATTGAAAAAGAAGAGCCCAAGGCCTCGCCCAAGTCTGCTGCAGCCGCGCCTGCGCCCAGAGAGGAATCCCTGCCGGCAGCCAAACCGCCTGCCACTGCTCCCGCCCCCGTGGCAGCATCGACAAAGGAAGTTGCCGCGCATGATGGGGATCGTTTCTATTCACCGCTGGTGCGCGCGATCGCAAAAGAAGAGAATATTTCCACGGCTGAGCTTGCGGCCCTCACCGGTACCGGCGCGTCCGGCCGGGTCACCAAGCAAGACGTGATGGGATATTTGGAGCAGCGCAAAGCGCCCAAGCCCGCGGTGCCTAGCTCCGCACCTGCCGCCGCGACCGCGAGATCAATTGCGCAGCCGCCGTCGCTTACCGTCGGCGACGACCAGGATCGTGTCGAAATTGTACCAATGGACAATATGCGGCGCCGCATTGCCGAGCACATGGTGATGAGCAAGCAAACCTCCGCCCATGTGTATTCCGTGTCGACGTGCGACATGACCAGAATCGTGCAATATCGCGAGCACGTCAAAAATGAATTTGAAAAACGGGAAGGCACGAAGCTGACTTATATGCCCTTCTTTATCGACGCCACCGTGCGCGCGCTCAAGGATTTTCCGATGATCAACGCCAGCCTCGACGGCAGCAATATTGTTCTCAAAAAATTCATCAACCTCGGCATCGCTGTCGCGCTCGAAAATGGCCTGATTGTTCCTGTGATCAAAGGCGCGGATGCTTTGAACCTGGTCGGACTCGCCCGCACCACGAATGATCTTGCCAGTCGCGCGCGCAACAAGCAATTAAAGCCGGACGAAGTGCAGGGCGGTACGTTCAGCATCACCAACATGGGAAGTTTTGGCAACTTATTCGGCATTCCCGTCATCAACCAACCGCAAGTAGCGATTCTGGGCGTTGGCGCGATCAAGAAAACGCCGGTGGTCGTTGGCGATGGCATCGCGATTCGCGATATCGTTTATCTGTCTCTGTCTTATGATCATCGTTTGATCGACGGCGCATATGGCGGGCAGTTTTTACAGCGGGTGGTGGAGTATCTCGAAGCGTTCGAGCCGCCGCGGTCGTGATCAATAGCGGGATTTGAGAATAGCAGGCGGAGGATTGTTGATCGTGGATTGTGAGTAGTTCAGGGTAAGACATAATTGCACGATTAACGATCCACCATCAACAATCTACTTTTCAAGAAAAACGACAATGAGCATCGCTCTACCTATCATACAAACTCCCCCGCCCGAAACGAAATTCAAGCGCCGGCCAGACTGGTTGAAAGTGAGAATTCCCGGCGGGCCTGGGTATACGCAGATCAAGGACCTCGTCGACCAGCATCGCCTGCACACCGTCTGCGAAGAAGCGCGCTGCCCGAACATTGCCGAATGCTGGAGCCGGCGCAGCGCAACGTTCATGATTTTGGGCGATATCTGCACACGCAGTTGCGGCTTTTGCGCGGTGAAAACCGGCAAGCCCATCGGCCTCGATCTGGACGAGCCTCGCCGTCTGGCCGAGGCCGTTGCGAAATTGAATTTGCGTCACGCCGTGATTACTTCCGTCAATCGCGATGAATTGCCCGACGGTGGCGCCGCAATTTTCGCGGCAAGCATTCGGGCCATTCGTGAGCGTTTGCCGGGCTGCAGCATCGAAGTGCTGATTCCGGATTTCAAAGGCAATGAGGAAGCGCTATTGGCGGTGTTGGAAGCGCAGCCGGAGATTCTGAATCACAACGTCGAAACCATCGCGCGGCTCTATCGTCGTGTACGGCCGCAGGCGCGCTATGATCAATCTTTGGAGCTTTTGCAGCGCGCCAGGCGTTATGGCGCGGTCACAAAATCCGGCTTTATGCTGGGTCTGGGTGAAACGATTGGCGAAGCCGAAGACCTGTTGCATGATTTGCGCAGCGTCAACCTCGACGTCGTGACCATCGGACAATATCTTCAGCCCACTGCTGCACATTTGCCGGTGGAGCGCTTCGTGCCGCCCTTGGAATTCCAGCAGTTACGAGCATTCGGCCTGCGACTCGGTTTCCGGCACGTGGAATCCGGTCCGTTGGTGCGCAGCTCATATCATGCGGATGAACAAGTTCAGCCGTTGATTTGAGTATTGACTTTTATCCAAGAGTTGCTATATTTCCTTGTTTAAAATTCCCGAGTAGCTCAACCGGCAGAGCGGGTGGCTGTTAACCACTAGGTTGCAGGTTCAAGTCCTGCCTCGGGAGCCAACAAAAAAGCCCAGAATTTCTGGGCTTTTTTGTTGGAACAGTGTACCATAAGGTTTCATTCCAATGCGCATTTCAACAATACCACACACGTTGAATCCGTATACGAGGTATTCACCACTTCAGTAGCACCCACGCGGGCTTGAACCGAGCCATAGTTTGCAGCATAGTCGGTTTTGTGCCACTGTAATAAGTAAGCAGCCCAGCGACTCGCATCTAAACGAGCAGCCAGCTCCGCCTGGCTCCGCACCACGCCCCCGGCGGCAGCGCCTCCGGGCAGTTTGGCATGCCCAACCGTCCACAAGACTCCGGCAGCAAGGTCGATGGCCTTTGCCCCCAATTCGCGACGAATGGCAATCTCCTCGGGCCGTTGCGCCACGCGGTCCTGCAGCGCTCTAATCGCCTGAGCTTCAGCCAGAGAGGGGACTACCACATTAGCCTGCGCTTCATTCCGTTCTACCGTGTAATTGGTTCCTTCGGTCTGGTTTTGACGAGGCGGGCTCGACTCACCCTGGCTGCGACAGGCACAAAACACGAAACACATCGCTCCCCACAAGTAATTCGAAATGCGCATGGCTGTAAGCTTCCTTGACTCTTTACAGGAGTTTCACACTTGAATTTTTGATTCTGGCGCAATAGATTAAGAAAAACCGGGAATGGATGGGAGCCTGGTGGCCTCCGCGGTCTTCAAAACCGTTGCTCCGGGCTCAAGCCCTGGAGGGTGAGTTCGATTCTCACACGTTCCCGCTTGTTTTTCGAATGCACAATTATGTAACTCGCGCCAGCCCTCCGTACAATCCTGTGATAGGGGTGCTCTCCCCCGCCTGCTTGATAAAGATTCTCTTCCATTCGTGCGGTGACAAGTTTATGACAATCTCGATTCTTACCGTTAGCCATTTTCGCAGGCTTGGAAATTCAAGGTCTTAGATGAACAAAACGGCTTTGCTTTTCATCGCGGAAAGTGTAAGGTCAGCTCAACAACATGTTCAGCAAAGGCCAAAGACCTGGACGATCTTTGGCTGCTTTTTTGCATCTCCATGACGTGGCCTGGGCAAGCCCAAGACGGCTTGCGCTCGCCATCAGGGCAGATAAAACTTTCAGGACAAATCATCAAGAAAAGGACGTTCTTATGAAACCGCAAAGAATTCCCGCCAATGGCGCTGCGCACCTTCAGCAAGCCAGCCAATTGCTCTACATCATCCTGGTTCTTTCTGGCTTCACCGCTGCGCCGATTTTTGCGCAAGACATTGTCAGCGCCCACGCCAGCCTGGCCGCCACGCGTTTGATATTGGGCGCACAGGTGACGTCACCGGAAATCCATGAAGATGAGTTCCAGGCCACTATTGCACCCTCGGACGAAGTCTCTTCAAGCAACATGGTGGGCCAACCGGCTGAAGCGCTGCCTTGTGAAGAACATATCCGCGCCGAGCGCAATGACACAATACCTTCTGTCGCCACGGCCTCACAGACACCTGCAGCCGTTCCGGCGACGGTTATCGGCGATGATTCCGATCAATTCCTGATGGACAAGATCCAGGCCGTGCAGCGCATGATTCGATTGATGGAATTGAAAGAAGAAATCATACTGGAAAAAGCGCGCTTCGAACTGAAATTAGTGGATTTGCAGAAGAAGATTGAAAATCGCTAGGCGGCGACGTATGCTGCCAGCGTTGGCCGGCCGCTGCACGTTGGCAGCCTGGCGCGCAGGCAGAGCCATCAACAACCGCAATCGTCGCAAGAACTGCACTCGCGGGCCGTCCATCTGGAGCGACATGCACTGAGTGGATCAGGATTACTGCACGCGCAGCTTCTGCGCCTGTTTTTGCGCTTCCGTTTTCAGCGGGCTGTCCACTTTTGCGCTCACGACCAATTCCAAATGAGTAGCGGCCCGCTCCATCTGTCCCATACGCAAAAGTGCGATGGCCAGGTGATAATGCCCCATCAAGTTCGAGCGATTCTGCTTGACCGCGCGCTCCAAATGCTCGATCGCCTCGGTGAGATGATTCAGCTTGATCAAGTTCTTTGCCCACAGCGTCAGCATGATTGAATCGGCTTTGCCTTGCTCGTGCGCCTTGGTAAACGATTGCACGGCCTCTTCGGGGCGATCCAGAACGTCGTAGGCCGCGCCCAACTGCTTCAGATACAGCGCCTTTCCGGGATTGAGCTTACATGCCTGTGTGAATGCGTTCATCGCTTGCTCCGGCGTGCCAGCGCGCATGGAAGCCACTCCCAACGCCGCCCATACTTGATCGTCCTCCGGCTTTTTTTCGATATATTTTTGATACATGCGTGCCGCCGTTTTGTAATCGGAGTACAAAAAGGCTTTGTAGCCTTCTGCATATAGGCTCTCAAGATTGGCGGTTGGCATGGAGCCGGTATCGACGCTGGTGGCGACGATGCCGCGCTTGGCATGATTGGCCAGCACGCCGTTTTGGTCGAGCTCGATAACTTTCCGATAGTTGCTATTCGCGTTTTCGGTATTTCCCAATAACGCATAGATTTTCGCCAAGCCGAAATAGGCACGCACCTCCTGCGGTGACAATTCAAGCGCACGCTGAAAGCTGGCGATACCTTCTTTGTATTTTTTTAAAATGCTGCAAACCGCGCCGAGATTCAAATGCGCCAAGGCGTTGCGCGGATTGAAAACAGTGCTTTCTTTGAGGTGCCCCTCCGCTTCGGCAAATTTGCGCAGCTTCAGCAAAATCGTGCCGAGAATCAAATGCGCACGATAGTAAATCGGACACACGGCGAGGCATTGCCGCAAATTTTCGACCGCTTCGGTGTAGTTTTTATTTTCAAACGAAGCAATGCCAAGATTGAAATAATACTCCGGGTCGCTCGCATTCAATGCGACGGCCTGCACCCATTTGGCGATGGCTCTGGCAAATTCCTTTTGGCGCGCCAATGCCAGGGCCTCTTGATGCAGCTTTTCGGCGTCGGCATTGGCGGACGGCGCCTGCCATTTCAAGTCCGCTTTGTTGTCGACAATATTGACTTCCAGCTTTCCTTTATTGCTGTAGCGCCGCGTCAGAAACTCCACGATCACCGCCGGATCGGATTTGACCGAAAGCAGATCTTGGATTTCGGGATCGAGATGGCGCAGGTCGGAAAGTGAGAGCGTCGCTGCAATCGATTTGGGGGAGGACGGAGGATTCATTACAATAAAACGGAAAGCTTCCCGTCAATAGGTTTCAAAGTTAGCGATTCAATCCACTACACTTGGTACGCCAGGGGGGACTTGAACCCTCAGCCTTTGGCTCCGGAGGCCAACGCTCTATCCAGTTGAGCTACTGGCGCATGATTTGAGCAGAACGCATAGTGCAGAGAGCATAGCGTGACAGCGACAACGCTATGCACCATGCGCGTTGCGTTCTGCGGCAACGACTGTGTTTTGCATCAGCATGATGATCGTCATCGGGCCGACTCCGCCGGGAACGGGTGTAATGGCCGCTGCGCGTGTGCCGGCGGCTACGAAATCGACGTCTCCGACCAAACGGTAACCCTTGGGCGAGGAAACATCGGGAATGCGATTGACACCGACGTCAATCACCACCGCTCCGTCCCGCATCATGTCGCCGGTCACAAATTCCGGCCGTCCTATCGCGGCGACCAAAATATCTGCCCCGGCGGTGATTCGTGCGAGGTCTTTTGTTGCCGAGTGGCAGACAGTGACGGTCGCATTCGCATGCTGGTTCTTCTGCATCAACAACAAAGCGAGCGGCATGCCAACGATCGCGCTGCGTCCCACAATCACCACGTGTTTACCGGGGAGTGAAAATCCGCTGCGCACGAGCAATTCCTGCACTCCGGCGGGTGTGCAGGGCACGAAAGTTTCTTCACCGAGCTGCAAGCGGCCGCGATTGGCCGGATGAAAGCCGTCGACGTCTTTCTCCGGCAAGATATTTTCGTAGACGCGAGGTGCATAAACGTGCGCCGGCAGAGGCGCTTGCACTAAAATGCCGTGAATTCTATCGTCTGCATTGAGCTGCGCAATCAATGCCAATAACTCGGCTTCCGAAGTGTCTTGATCACACTGCACCACACGCGAGTGCATGCCGAGACTTTCACACATTCTGGCTTTGGCATTTACATACACACGTGAAGCCGGATCTTCTCCCACCAAAACCGCGGCCAATCCCGGAACAATTCCCCTTTGTTTCAAGAGCCCAATGCGCTGCACCAACTCTAACTTTATTTGCTCCGCGATATTCTTGCCATCGATAATGGTTGCCATGAAAAAAATTGACCAGTTACACGTTACACGTTTCACGATAATCGTGTAACGTGTAACGTGTAATATCTACCTTCATCTAAATTTCAATGCTTACCAGATTTTTAGCGGCTGACTAGGCAATGCACAAACGCTCAACACTCACGGCCTTCGCAGTAGCCTTGTCTATTCTAACCACTAAGGCGCATAATCGCGGATTGTCGGTTGCCGGTTCGAAGCGAATCGGGATTTGACGCATGAACCGTTTGATCGCGGTATCGGTTTTCATGCCGATAACCGAATCGAATGGCCCGGTCATCCCGGCATCGGTGATATAAGCTGTGCCTTGGGGCAAGATGCGTTCGTCGGCGGTTTGCACGTGGGTGTGCGTGCCGATCACGGCGCTGACCCGGCCGTCCAGGTGCCAGGCGAGCGCCATTTTTTCAGCCGTTGCCTCCGCGTGCATGTCGACGACGATGAAATTCGCACTTTCATGTATGTGTCTGAGAATGGAATCGGCCACGCGGAATGGACATTCTATTGAATACAAATAGGTCCGGCCTTGCAGGTTGATCACCGCAGCTTTTGCGCCGTCGGGCAAATCGACGAGCAGATAACCTTTCCCAGGATTTCCGGCAGGGTAATTTGCGGGCCGCAGGACGCGCAAATCTTTTTGCCAGATTTTGTAAATATCGACATTGTCCCAGATGTGATTGCCGCCGGTGATGAGCTGAATACCCAGCTCAAAGTATTCTTTCGCAATCGCTTCGGTCAGGCCCTTACCATTAGCGCCGTTTTCACCGTTGGCAATGATCAAATCCGGACGATATTTTTCCCGCAACGCAGGCAACTGTCGCGCGGTGATATCCAATCCTGGTTTGCCGACGATATCGGCGATGAACAAAACGGTCCAGACTTCCAAATCCTTCATCATGCATGCACACGCGCTTCATTCACTCAAATGGAATATAGCTCAAAAAACCAAATATTCAAAAGAAAAATTACTTCGCAAAATCCACCGCCCGATACTGCCGCACGATGGTTACGCGAATTTGTCCGGGATAGTGCACCTGCTCTTGAATCTTGCGTGCGACGTCGACCGCCATTTGTTCCGCACGCGCGTCATCAACCTTGGCATGCTCGACGATAATGCGCATCTCACGGCCGGCCTGCAAGGCATAAGTATTCAACACGCCGGGAAAAGAATTGGCAATGCTCTCCAATTGCGACATACGCTCGAAATAGTTCGACAGCGATTCTTTTTGCGCGCCGGGCCGGCTGATGGAGATTTCATTCGCTACTCCCACGATGATGGTCGCGGCAGTCAGCGCCTGGCCTTCACGCGGAAGACTGTTGGCAAACAGAATCGCATTTTCCACGATCTCGTTTTCACCGTAGCGCCGGGCCAGCTCAGCGCCCAATTCCGCGGTGCTGGATTCACTTTCTTTTTCCACGGCATTGCCGATTTCATGCAGCAGTGCCGCACGCTTGATCGAATGGACTTCCAGGCCCAATTCTGCCGCAATAATGCCGGCCACAATCGCGGTTTCGACGCTGTGCAACAGTAAATTCTGTCCCATGCGCGTATGGTATTTGAGCTTGCCCACCAGCCGCACCAATTCCGGATGCAAGCCGTGCAAGCCGGCTTCGACCAAGGCCTGCTCGCCCGCCTCGCGCATCCATTCTTCCACCTCGATGCGCGTTTTTTCAATTACTTCTTCGATACGGCCCGGATGGATACGGCCGTCGGTAATTAGTCTTTCCAGAGACAATTTCGCCACTTCCCGGCGAATGGGATCGAAGCCCGAGAGCATGACGACGTCGGGTGTATCATCGATCAAGACTTCGATCCCGGTCGCACCTTCGAACGAGCGGATGTTGCGGCCTTCGCGGCCGATGATGCGGCCCTTCATATCGTCATTCGGCAGCCGCACGACCGAAACCGTGGATTCCACCACGTGACCGATGGCCGTGCGTTGAATCGCCTGCACGATGATCTCCTTGGCCTCGCGATTGGCGACCATGCGCGCCTGATCCTTGATCTCTTTGACCGTTTGTGCCGCTTCCTGCTTCGCGATCTCTAAAAAGTTATTGAACTGCAGACGCTTGGCTTCTTCGTTGGTCAGGCCCGAAATTTGCTGAAGACGATCGTTTTGCTCGCGCACCAATCGCTCCAGCTCCTGATGCTGGAGCTGCAGATTCTTGTCGCGCACGCGCAGATTCTCTTCCAACTGCGTCAATTCCTGCTTTTTCTTGTTGAGCAAATCGACTTTGCGGTCGAGATTCATCTCTCGATTGGCGAGCTGGCTTTCCTGCTTCTGCAATTGTTGCAGACGATTCTTGCTGTCGAGCTCGAATTCCTGGCGTTTGTGAAAAAGCTCTTCGCGCGCCTCCAGCAGTTTTTCTTGTTTGAGATTTTCGGCCTCTTGCTGCGCTTCGGTGATGATTTGCCGGGTATATTCTTCCGCGCGGGCAACCTTGTCATGCGCCAGTTTCTGGCGCATGCGCCACCCGAACCAAAATCCTATGCTTGCAAAAACCACACTAGCCACGATCGTGACGATCGTCATCATTCCTCCGCTATAAAACAGAAACCCCGATTCCAGGCTCTTGCATGAATACGCGACCACGCTGCGCGGGTGCCCGCGCACAGTATCACGTTGCATGCAGACCTTGAAGCCGGGGTCCGGCGGCTGTTCCCGCGCAGGAACAACACCATAGATCTATTGTTTCAAATTCTCATTCAATAGAGCAGACAAACGATCGGCCTCGGACTCCATGCGGCGCACGAGGGCGGCTTTTTCATCACGCTCCCGGAAAAGCTCGTCGGCGATATTCAACGCGGCCAGAATCGCAACCTTCAAGGAAGATTTCGCGGTGGTGTTTTGATCCACCTCCCTCATCTTGCGATCCACGTATTCCGCTATGCGTCGAATATAATCAACGTCAACATCGCCTCGGATGGGATACTCCGTCCCGTAAATATTCACTTTTAAAACCGTGCCTTCAGGACACATGATGGGATCAACGAGAATGCTTCAAATGAGAATGTGCAACGCGACTTTTGTGAGGCTACAACTGCAACTGCAATTCTTCCAGCTTCGCCAGCATATCTTCCACTTTACTGCGGATTTTTTCCTCACGCTCGCGGAGCTGGCGGGTCTCTTCGGAGCGTTCGTGGATATGGCTCATTTCGGCTTGCAGCCGCGCGAACTGTTCATCTTGATCCCGATGCTGCTGCTCCAACGAGGTGAGGCGCTGGCGTAGCTCTTTGTTTTCCGTTTTGAGGGTTTGGATAATTTTGATGGCTTGCGAGATTCTGGTTTCAAGCGCTTCGAACTGCTGCAGATCCATGCCTGGGCTCCTGATCAATGCTTGGCGACACGCCCTCCGAATCGGAGTCAATTTTGAATGCTGCAATATAAAGATTTGTGAACAAAATCAAACGAATTTTTTAACCAGGCCTGCCGCAAACACAAGCGCCGCGAAAGAGTGAAACCCGGATACGATTCTTTTCGCTAGCCATTGCCGTTTACGATCGCAATACGGCACCGCATTTCTCCGCCAGCGCGGCCAGAATCTGGTGTTGCCAGCCTTCCACTTCCTCGTCGCGCAAGGTGCGATCGGGCGCGCGAAAGGCCAGGGCATAGGCGAGGCTCTTCTTGCCGGCGGGCACTTGATTGCCGGTGTAAAGGTCAAAAAGCCTGGCGCTCTCCAAGTGCGGACCGCCGCTGGCTTCTATGACCGCCAAAACCATTTCCGCGGGCGTGGCGAGGTCTAGCACGATCGCCAGATCGCGTTCGACTGCCGGGAATTTAGGAATAGGCTGCAACACCTTATCCCAATTGCTCAATGCCTGAAAATCAATGAGGTTTATTTCAAAGGCCATTACCGCTTCATCGACTTCGACGCTGCTCGCAAGCCCCGGCTTCATTTGACCGGCCCAGCCCAGTTTTTTTTCGCCCACCTCAATTTCCCAGCCCACTTCCAAGAGATGGTGGGCTTGCGCAGGCTTGAAGCGAGGGGCGGGGAGAGCCAGTTTTTGCAGCAAAATTTCCACCGCGCCGCGGATATCGTACACCGTCAATTTCGCCGCGGACCCGCGCCAACTCTGCAATTCCGCCGCGCCGACGGTCACGGCACCGAGATGGCGTTCTTCCTGAATCTGCTGACTGGCAGTTTTCCAAAAGACCGAGCCGATCTCATACAGCCAAACGTCATTGTTCTTGCGATTGAGATTATAAGCCAGAGACTGCAGCAGGCTCACCGCCAAGGTGGGCCGCAAAGTCGACAATTCTTCGTTCAGAGGATTGAGCAACGCTAGTGCCTGCTGGTCCGGCGCCAGAAACCTTTGCGCTTGTTTTGCGGAGATCAAATCGAACGTGCTGGCTTCATCGTAACCCAAGCCGGTCATGGTCTGGCGCAGCTTCTCTGATCTTTCTTCTTCGCGATCTTCCGTGGCGTCGATATACACGCGTGAATGAAGCTGCTCGGGAATGTGGTCGTATCCGTAAATCCGGCCGATCTCCTCGATTAAATCGATCTCACGCACCAGATCCGGGCGGAAAGTCGGAACCACGACTTGCCACGCTGTTTGCTTCTTTGTGACCCGGCATTCGAGCCCGGTGAGAATTTTTTCCATGCGCGCGCCGGGAATCCTGGTGCCGGTGATGAGCGCGGCGCGCTTGGGCCGCAAAGCTATGCTCCGAGGCCGCACCGGCCGCGGATATACATCGATCACGCCGCGTGCGATCTCCCCGCCGGCCGTCATCTGCATCAATTGCGCAGCGCGATGCAATGCGAATGGAATGCCGTTGGGATCCGTGCCGCGCTCGAAACGCCGCGCCGCTTCCGAGGCCAGACCGCAACGCTTCGCGGTCCGGCGCACGCCGCGCGGCTCGAAATAGGCGCATTCGATCGCCACGTGCCTCGTCGTCTCGCTCACTTCGGAATTCAAGCCGCCCATGACGCCCGCCAGCCCCACCGGCTTGGCGCCGTCGCAAATCAGCAAATCGCTTTCCAGCAGATCATGCTCACGGCCGTCGAGCGTTTGAAATTTTTCCCCCGGGCGCGCGGGGCGCACGACGATCTTGCCTTTTTCCAGGCGCTCATAGTCAAAAGCATGCAACGGCTGGCCGGTTTCCATCATCACGTAATTCGTGACGTCGACGAGATTGGAAAGCGAACGAACGCCGGTCGCATGCAAGCGCTTTTGCAGCCAGGGTGGTGAAGGTTTGATTTCGACGTGGCGCAATATGCGTACGGCGTAGCGCGGGCAAGCGTCTGCAGCTTCGATGTCAATGCTCAGCCATTTGCCGGCCTGATCGCGGCTCTCGTGCAAACGGATTTTGGGGCGCAGCAGCCGCGAGTTGGTGAGCAGGGCCACTTCCCGCGCAATGCCGATGACTCCCAAAACATCCGGTCGATTGGGGGTTACCGCGATATCAAAAACCCAATCCGGTTCAATGATATCGCGCAGAGGTTGTCCCGGCCTGCTGTGATGATTCAACACCAAGATCCTATCTGCATCGTCGGAAAGATTGAGCTCACTTTCGCTGCAAATCATGCCGGAAGAATTGACGCCCAAAATTGGCTTGGCTTCGATGCGCAGGCCGCTGGGCAGGGTGCTGCCGGGAGGAGCGACGGCAACGAGCTGCCCGGTTGCGACATTGGGCGCCCCGCAAATCACTTCCAAAGTTTCGGCACCGATATCGACGCGGCACAGTTTGAGATGCCCGGACTTCGGATGCGGCAGGCACTCGAGAACTTTGCCCGCGACAATCCCATGTAAAAGAGGTACGGTGGAGGCAAATTCTTCCACCTCGAAGCCCAGCATGGGAAGTCGATCAGCGATTTGTTCTGGCGCGAGGGGGGTGTCGACAAACTCGCGCAGCCAATTATAGGTGAATCTCATGCTTGAACCACCAAGAACAAGACCAGGGTAAAATCACAAAAATCTCACCTGCAGGCGCGAATGCCGCGCGGCAAGTACTCAGCAGAAGCAGAATCATTCAAGAGAATTGCCGCAAAAAGCGGACGTCGTTATCATAAAACATGCGAATGTCGTCAATCCCGTATCTCCGCATCGCCAGACGCTCGATGCCCATCCCCCAGGCAAAGCCGGTATATCTTCCGGAATCGATTCCCAGGCGTTCGAGCACGGCCGGATGGACCATGCCGCAGCCCAACAGCTCCATCCAGCGATTCTTCGAGGGGAACCAAACGTCCAGCTCGGCGCTGGGCTCAGTGAAAGGAAAATAGCTCGGCCGAAAGCGCAACTTCAAATCGCGGCCAAGGAGTTTGTGGGCGAACGCAAAGAGCATGCCTTTCAAATCAGCCATGCTCACGCCTTCGTCCACCCATAAACCTTCCACTTGATGAAACACCGGTGAATGTGTGGCATCGGGCGCGTCTTTGCGGAACACGCGGCCTGGCGCGATCAGACGAATGGGCAATGGCTGCGTTTCGAGCGCGTGCACCTGCACCGGCGAGGTGTGCGTGCGCAACAAATAAGTTTCGCCCTTTGGGCCGGCAGGGTGAGCAATATAGAGCGTGTCTTGCAGATCGCGGCTGGGATGATCGGCGGGAATATTCAGCGCTTCGAAATTGTAAAAATCGGTTTCAATGAGCGGGCCGCTGGCCACGGAAAATCCCATGCCCATGAAAATCTTCTTGATTTGATCCAACACCTGCAGCATAGGATGGCGCACGCCCAGGCGGCGAGGAATGCCCGGCAGCGTCAAATCGAGTTTGGGTGCACGAGCCGCAGCGCCGCCCAAGCTCTCGGATTTGGCGGCGAGCGCCGTCTCCATGAGCCGGCGCAAATCATTCAAACGCTGGCCGAAGGACGGGCGCTGGCCGGGTTCGAGCTCGCCCAGCTTTTTAAAATAAGCTTGAATCTCCCCTTTGCGCGCGAGGAATTGGACGCGAACGACTTCCAAATCCTGCGCGGTTTTGAGGGTTTGAATTTGCGCTTCGAATCGGTGTTGTAGATCATCCAGCTCTTGCAAGAGAGATTCCAACGCTGCGTTCATTTTACCTGCGCGAGCTGAACGAGGTTGTTGAAGGCTTGGGGGTCGCGTGCGGCGAGGTCCGCCAGTACTTTGCGATCGAGGTCGACGTTCTTTTTCTTGAGGCCGGACATAAAGGAAGAATAGGTCATGCCCGCGGCGCGCACGGCAGCGTTGATGCGTACAATCCACAAACGACGAATGCTGCGGCGGCGATTGCGGCGATCGCGATACGCGTAGGTCAGACCCTTTTCATAGGTTTCGCGCGCGCTGCGCAACAATCGACTTTTGCCGCCCCAACTGCCTTTGGCTTTTTTGATCAGTTTTCTTCGCCGGCGATGCGAAGCAACGGAATATTTGGAACGAGGCATATAGACGAGTCCTTTCTCTTACTTCATTCTAAACCGCGGGATATTCACTTGCGCTCATACCTTTTTCTCAAAATACGAATGGGTGTAAGCGTATGAGAAACCATTCAAAAAACGGGCTTACGGCCTACTTCAATCCCAGCATGCGCTTGACGGCCGGCGCATCTGCGGGACTGACCAGCGTGGCATGGCGCAGGTGGCGCTTTCTTTTTTGATCTTTGCTGGTCAGAATGTGTCGAAGGCCGCTGTGGCGGCGTTTGACTTTACCCGTGGCCGTAACCTTGAAACGCTTCTTGGCGCCACGGTTGGATTTCAACTTGGGCATAACTACCTTTCTATTTCTTGATGAAATACACGACCAAATTTCTACCCTCCATTTGCGGTTCGCGCTCCGGTTTGGCAACATCCGCGAGAAGCTCGATGAGACGCTCCACCACCGCTTTTCCGAACTCCTGATGCACCATCTCGCGGCCACGAAACGTGACCGTGGCCTTCACCTTATCGCCGTCTTGCAGGAAGCTGCGCATATGCTTGGCCTTGAACTCGAAGTCGTGCTCTTCGATTTTTGGGCGAAAGCGAACCTCCTTGACGTGAATGGTGGCCGACTTTTTCTTACTGGTCTTCTCTTTTTTGCTGAGCTCGTACTTGTATTTGCCGAAGTCCATGATCCGGCATACAGGTGGCTCAGCGGTCGGCGCCACCTCGACCAAATCGAGCCCGGTGGCTTCCGCTTTAGCGAGGGCTTCGGCAATCGTAACGATCCCGACCTGCTCGCCATCAGCGCCAACCAAGCGCACTTTTGGAACACGGATTTGCGTGTTGATGCGAATGAATTTCTTCTGTGACGTGACTCCGGTTCTCCTTGATGAACTGGGTTTTTGCAGGAAAAATCCTTTCTACGTCAGTTCCTGCCCGCGGCGACGGGAGGAATCTATGAGTTACTGTCTTGAGTTTGCTTGTGGGCAATCTCCGTGCGCAACTTCTGCGTCAGAGCTGCGAGCGGCATGGTACCCAAATCTCCGGCCTTGCGCTTGCGCACGGCGACGAGTTGTTGTTCGGCCTCTTTTGCTCCGACGATGACCATATAGGGCGTCTTATGCGTTTCAGCGTCGCGAATTTTGTAGTTGATTTTTTCCTGGCGATCGTCGAGATGGCTGCGCACACCGGCATCCTGCAATGCACGCGCGATCGTGCGCGCATACTCCAACTGCGCATCCGTGATCGGCATCACCACCACTTGCACCGGCGCAAGCCAGAGTGGAAATGCGCCGGCGTAATGTTCGATCAAAATACCGATGAATCTTTCCAACGAACCGAAAGGCGCGCGGTGAATCACGACCGGGCGATGTTTCTTGTTGTCGCTGCCAACGTATTCGAGGTTGAAACGCTCGGGCATGACGTAGTCGATTTGCACCGTGCCGAGCTGCCAGGTTCTACCCAGCGCATCGCGAATCATGAAATCGATTTTCGGGCCGTAAAAGGCCGCTTCGCCGGGCATGACATGATAAGCCAACTGGCGTTCATCCGCGGCAGCTTGCAGATCGGCCTGTGAGCGTTCCCACATTTCATCATGGCCGCCATACTTTTCTTTTTTCTTTGGATCGCGGAACGACAATTGCGTCTGAAAATCCTGAAACCCGAGCGTGGTGAAAACGTGCTGGATGAGATCGATGACGTCGCACACCTCCTCCCGCAACTGATCTTGCCGCACGAACATGTGGGAGTCGTCCACCGTAAAGCTGCGCACGCGCACCAGGCCGTTGAGCTCGCCCGATTGTTCATAGCGATAGACCGTGCCGAACTCTGCCAGCCGAATTGGCAATTCGCGATAACTGTGGGGCCGCGAGGCATAAATCTGAAAATGATGCGGGCAATTCATCGGCTTCAGCAAGTACTCCTCCTCATCGATCTTGATGGGAGTGAACTGGCTGTCTTTGTAATACGGATAATGCCCGCTGGTTTTGTATAAACTCAAATTGGCGATGTGCGGCGTCACCACCGGTAAATAGCCGCGCTTGCGCTGCTCCTCGCGCAAAAAGCCTTCGAGCTGCTCGCGCACGATCGTGCCTTTCGGCAACCATAACGGCAAGCCGCTGCCGACGTTCGGGGTGATCAGGAACAAATCCAATTCCTGGCCGAGCCGGCGATGGTCACGCTTCCTGGCCTCTTCCAGCATCTGCAAATGCTGCTGCAGCATTTCCTGCTTCGGGAAAGAAATACCGTAAATGCGCTGCAGCATCTTGTTCTTTTCATTGCCGCGCCAATACGCACCGGCAATATTCAGCAGCTTGAAATGCTTGACGTAGCCGGTTGAGGGCAGATGCGGCCCGCGGCATAAATCGACAAAATCACCTTCGCGGTAAATGCTGGGACGATCGTCTTCCAGATCGCGCAACAATTCGAGCTTGTAGCGATCTTGCCGCTTTTCGAAGAGCGCAACGGCTTCGGACTTGGTCAATTCTTCGCGACAAAAGGGCTGGTCGGCCTTTACGACTTCGCGCATCTTTTCTTCAATGCGCGCCAATTCTTCCGGCGTCAGCTTGGTTTCGACGTCGATATCGTAATAGAAACCGTTCTCAATCGGAGGCCCCACGCCGAATTGCGCTTCAGGATAAAGCGCTTTGATGGCATGCGCCATAATATGAGAAGTCGAATGCCAGTAAACTTCTTTGCCCTGCGCGTCTTCCCAAGACAACAACTGCAGCTTGCCACTTTGCCGCAAGGAGAGGCTCAAATCGATGAGTTTATCATTGAACTTGGCGACCAGAGTTTTCGCGAGCAAAGACTTGCTGATCTCGGCTGCAATGTCCCGCGCCGTTACGCCCGCTGCGTATTCCTTCGCGCTCCCATCCGGGAACTCAATGCGTATCGATTCACTCATAACGACTGCAAACAACGTCTCTACAAATCAGTATTGGATTATTTGGATTGATGGATTGTTGAATGAGCGGATTCTTCAGATTGCATCAATCCAATCATCCATCAATCCATCGAACCATTTTTGCAGTGGGCGGTACAGGAGTTGAACCTGTGACCTCTTGCATGTCAAGCAAGCGCTCTAACCAGGCTGAGCTAACCGCC
>JBOHQX010000222.1:0-3529 GCA_050732395.1 bacterium | reverse complement strand
CTGAAATGTCATCCCGCAGGGATCTTGGTTGACTCGGGCACAGTGCCGATTTCAGGCCTAGGTGCCGAATCTACCAAGATGCCTTCTGCATGACAGAATGAGGTTTCCGGATAGGCTCTTAGCCATTCTCCGTGCAACTTAGTGTTCTTCGTGGGCCTTGTGCTTTTCTTTTGGCTGAAGGGTGATTCTTAATGTGACCTGGTCAAGCGAAATGAAGAAAGCCAAGAGGTTTGAAAATACGACAGGCGAGGGTATTGCGAAAACTGTACCAACTCTAGCAGATTGCTGAAAAACCCCCTTTCAATGTCATGCCCGCGAAAGTGGCATCCAAAAACTCAAGAAAATCATGCATTCCCGCTTTCGCGGGAAAGACAATTTACAGTGATTTTGAACTTTTTCAGTATCTTGATAGGCGAGTGTGCGGAAGTGGTGGAAAAATAAAGATCCCCAGGTGTTTTCATCTCCGTATTTGGCGTGATTCTAAGTCAAAATTGTAACAGTCTGGCACAGTCTGTTTCACCGCAGCAACAACAAGGATTTGTTAACCTCTGTTCAAAATCGAGCATTGATTTTCCGGTGATTGTTTCTTACTTTGGCATTGAATTGTTCATTTTGCTGATGATTCGACAAGGAGACGGCACTATGTCGGTATTAGAGTTGACAGAAAAGGAACTCAAATCCCAGCTTTTTCTAAAGCTGGATCAGTTGAATCGAGAGCAGCTATTGCTTATTCACCATTATGCTTCTCGACTAATCGGCGAAAATCTGACCGATGCAGTCACACGTGATTGGGAAATGGGAGTTGGCAGCCGGGCGAGTCTGCAAAAAGCAATTGAAGAACATAGGCTCAAGAATCCATATGGAGAATCGGCATCTTGAGGGCTGTTATCGACACCAATGTTTTCATTGAGTCGCTTTCCAGAAGCAGCCCGTATCAAGCAATATTTCAAAAGCTAGTGGATGGTGGTTTTTCTATTTGCGTGTCCACATCGATACTATTGGAATACGAAGAATAAGACAATATTTGCACTTCGAATCCTTCAAGCTGACCTCCATTTTACTGCCACCCTTTCCATAGTAATGCCCTGTTGACGCGCCGTGTCAGTGTGTTACTTTATCAACCGCAACTGTCTCGTCAACACTTCTTTGTGGCTTGCCGGCGTTTCAAGATTGACACGCAAGAAATAAACGCCGCCACTCACGGGCCGGCCGGCGGAACCTCTGCCGTCCCAATTCACGACATGATAACCCGCAGGCATCTGGCCGAGATACAAACGCTGAATTTCCCTGCCGGCAAGATCATAGATGACCGCGTGTGCGAATGCCGCCTCTGGCAGAGCCAGGCGCACGGATGTGTTGAAATGGTAGGGATTCGGATAATTCTGCGAGAGCTCGAAAGCCCTCGGCCGCGAGTGTTCGGTGTTGAAATCATCGACGAGAAGAGTCGTGTCCTCGCCGGCGGTCGTGGCAAAAGTGAAATCATTGCTGCGGGCGAGATGGCCGCCGGCATCGCGCGAATACACGCGATAGTGATAAGTCGTTTGCGGCTGCAAATTCGCCAAAGCCACGCTATGCTGCCTGACTAAACCTGTATCCGAAGGCGAAGAGTTGCCATAGCTAGTATCGAGGCCGTATTCCACTTTGCTGTCGGATAGCTCGTCGGTCTGCCAGGCGATGAGGGCAGAATCTCCGGTGACCCGAATGGCGTGCACAGCGCTGATCACGGGAGCAGTCGTGTCACCCGGCAGCCAGCGGATGCGATAGACATTGCCGTGCGCCAAGCCGGATTCGTCGAATCCGTTTTCGCCATAGAGATCCGTGAAATACAATCCGTCGAGCCCGAAGGCGACGCCGATGACCGTTGCATACCCCGCGCCAATGTAATCGAGAAACAACGCCTCGCTCTCGACCTGGCCATTGGCGTCGAGCTGGAACGTTTGAATTTTTTTGCCACGCGGTGTCGTACCCAAAAGGTAGGTTGGCCCGGATAAACCTACGAACAGTTGACCGGCGTACCAAGCTGCCATCGAGATTCATGCGCAAGATCTTGCCGTGCGGATCGTCGACGTCCTGCGCCGTGTCCGGAGATTGGCCGTAGCCGACGTTCAGGTAGAGCTTCTGATCCGGGCCGATGGTAAGTGTATGCAGTGAATGCGAAGGGACGGTGGGAATATCCGACAAGATTGTGGTTTGATACGCTGCAGTCCGCCCACCATCAGTGCTGTGAAACCGCACCACTTTACCGTATGTCAGGCCTGTGTCCTCGTATATAACAGTGGCAAAGACGTCGCCGGTCTCAGGATCGACGACGAGGCCTTCGACGCCCATTTCATCAAAGCCCGGTGCGCTGTGGGGATCGCAATTGAGCAAGCCCTCGGCATAAACTTGCGTCTGAAAGTCGCGCTGGACCATGATAATTTGGCCGTAGAGCAAAGTAACATAAAAATATGGATCGTCAGGATACGGGCCGGGATTCGGCACGAAGGCGATGCTCACGGGTAAATCCAAATCGCTTACCACGGGTTGCAGCTCGAAATCAGCTCTATTTCGTCGGCGCTGAGATATTTCATCTGGCAAAAATGAAATAGCGACGGAGAAAATAATGAAAAGCAGGTGTCTGAGAAGAGGTGTTCGCAACAATATCGTTACCCTTGTGAAAAAAGCATGAATAATCACCGCCAACAAAATGCTTTTCACTTTCGTGAGAGCTCATCTTTTGCGGGAGAATAATTTTTTTGGTGCCGGCTCGTCCGGCTTGTGGTAATTGCAAATTACCTCGTTAATTGCAACTGCCTAGTTAAAGTTCCCTTCTGTCCTTGCGGTGCATTGAAAATGACACGCAGGAAATATACGCCACTGCTCACGTGCTGGCCGGCGGTATTCGTGCCGTCCCAGTTTATCGAACGATAGCCCGAAGGCATTTGGTCTTGGTAGAGTTGCCGGACTTCCCTGCCATTGACATCCAAAATGACGGCATGAACCTGCCCTTCTTCAGGCAGAGCCATTTGAATTTGCGTATTGAAATGAAAAGGGTTGGGATAATTCCGTGAAAGCATAAACGCCGCGGGTACTGTCTGCTCAATTCCTGCCTCTTCAGCTTGCTTAACAAGCACCGAGCTCGAGGATGAAATGGAAAGATCATCCAAGATCGTTACACCTATTCCGGGCTCTGGTTTTATTTCCAAAGCCACAACAGCCCAATCGACGGAGCCGCTGATCGTGCCGTTCACAATCACCGTTGAGGGCGAAGCGACACTTTTGTCCTCCACTGCGACTGAAGCTGCGCTGCCCGCGCCGGTGCCAACCTGGATGATCTCGCCCCGCTCTGAATAGCCGGCGCCCGGCGTGTGCGTTCGCTGCCGCATCGCTGCTGCTCCATACGCCATGGCACCAGCCACGCTCGTGGTCAAATTGAAAGCATAAGAGTTGTTGTCTAATCCGCCTGAACAAGAACCGTTGGCGCCGGTGGTGTTGCCCGAGATCACATTTCCAACCGGATTTGTGCTTGCCACACCGGAGTATCTTGATA
>JBOHQX010000221.1:0-17811 GCA_050732395.1 bacterium | reverse complement strand
GGTTTGTGGCGATGACTGGGGAGATTCTGGCCGTGGAGTGAGGATTGATCAACGAGAGCGCTGGTAATTCAGGGCACAGGGCGTGTCAAAGAGTATAAAAGCAATCTCCAACGGATAGAAACAACCCAACGGATCAGCTTTGGTTGATCCGTTGGGTTGTTTCTATCCGTTGGAATATATTTTCAATGTTTAGCCTGCGATAGTTCGATCATGAACACGTCACAACTATCCGCCTTGCCGCCGGAAGTTTTGGAAAAGGGAAAACAAGCACGCACTGCTGCCTTCGTCTTGGCACAATGCCGCACGACGCAAAAAAATGCCGCGCTTGAAGCTATGGCGAATGCTCTGGTGCAAGCTGCCAAGCAAGTTCTCGCGGCCAATCAAAGAGATGTGGACGCGGCCTTGGCGAGCGGCATGTCCTCAACACTCGTTGACCGGCTCACCCTGAATGAGAAACACATCACCGCCATGGCCGAGGGTTTGCGGGCAGTAGCTGCGCTCCCCGATCCTATCGGTGAAGTCATCGAAGGTTGGACCCGGCCAAATGGCTTGCGCATTGAAAAAGTACGCGTGCCACTCGGCGTAATCGGTATCATTTACGAAGCGCGGCCGAACGTCACGGCCGATGCCGCGGGCTTGTGTTTGAAAAGCGGCAATGCCGTGATTCTGCGCGGCGGCAAGGAGGCGCTGCATTCCAACCTCGCCCTCGTTGAGCTCATAGCAGCCGCGGCAGAGACCTGCAATTTGCCGCGTGGGGTCATTCAATTGATCGAGAACACCGATCGCGAAGTTGCCACCGGCATGATGCGCGCCAACGGATGGATCGACGTGCTCATTCCGCGCGGCGGCGCGGGCTTGATTCGATCGGTGGTGCAAAATGCCACGGTGCCGGTGATTGAAACCGGCGTGGGCAATTGCCATTTGTACATCGATGCCTCTGCCGAGAGCGAAATGGCGATCGATATTTGCGTGAATGCCAAAGTACAGCGGCCTTCAGTGTGCAATGCCATCGAAACTTTATTGGTGCACGAAGATTGGGCAAATCATGGCTTGCCGGAATTGCTGAGCAAATTAGCTCAACACGGTGTGGAAATCCGCGGCTGCGAGCGCACCGTTGCAATTTTTCCACAAGCCCGGCGCGCGACGGAAGAGGATTGGGAGGAGGAGTTTTTACGGTTGGTGCTGGCTGTGCGCGTGGTGAAGAGCCTGGATGAAGCGATTGTGCATATTCGGCATTATTCTTCCCAACACAGCGAAGCAATTGCCACTCAAGACCATTCTGCAGCAGAGCGCTTCTCGCGGGAGGTGGATGCTGCGGCGGTCTACATCAACGCTTCCACGCGTTTCACCGACGGCTTCGAATTCGGTTTCGGCGCAGAGATCGGTATCTCCACCCAGAAGTTGCATGCGCGCGGGCCGATGGGCTTGCGTGAATTGACGTCGATCAAGTACGTGGTGCACGGTCAAGGGCAAGTGCGAGCATAAAACGATGCCGTCCATGATACGATTTACACGTTACACCTTACACGTTACGCGTGCAAAGTCTAACGTGTAAGGTGTAACGTGTAAATGAACACTCCCCTCAACATCCTCATCATCGCCGGCGAAGCCAGTGGCGATTTACACGGCGCACGCCTGGTGCAGGCTTTGAAAGTATTGGAACCCGACAGTCGCGTCTTCGGCATCGGCGGAGACGGCATGGCCGCCGCGGGCATGGAATTGCTTTTTCACATCCGCGATATGGCGGTGGTCGGTTTCACCGAAGTGATCCGGCACATTCCGTTCTTGCGACGGGTGATGCGCACGCTTGAAATCGAGGTGGAACGTCAGCGACCGGACGTTGCGATTTTGATCGACTATCCCGGCTTCAATCTGCGCCTGGCCGAGCGTTTACACTCGCGCGGCGTCAAAATTCTCTATTATATCGCGCCGCAGGTGTGGGCGTGGGGCGCGGGCCGTATCCCAAAAATGACACAGTTGATCGATGAGATGGCAGTCGTTTTTCCCTTTGAGGTCGATCTCTTTCAGAACGCCGGCCTACCGACCACTTTCGTCGGTCATCCGCTTTTGGAAGGCTTGTTGCCAAAACTTTCACGCCGGGAATTTTTGTCCCTCTATCATTTTCAAGAAGACAAACCTTTGCTGGGATTGCTGCCGGGAAGCCGCAAACATGAGATTGAGAGATTATTGCCGGATATGTTGACAACCGTGCATTTGTTGCGGCAGCAACGGCCAGATTTGCAGGTTGCCATTGCCCAAGCCCCTATCCTGGCCTCCGGAATGTATGAGCAATATCTTTCGGGCAATGGTTTCAAATTGATCGCGAACACCACATATGAAATCATGAAAGAAAGCACGGCCTGCCTGGTGTGCTCGGGCACAGCGACTTTAGAGACCGCTTGCTTCGGCACGCCGCTGGCCATCGTGTATCGTACCTCGCGCCTTTCCTATTTAATCGGCAAGCGCGTGGTGAAGCTGCCTTTTATCGGTTTGGTGAACGTCGTGATGGGCAAAAAAATTGCACCGGAGTTTGTGCAGGATGATTTCAAGCCCGCGCAAGCTGCAGAAGCGCTGTTGCCATTGCTATTCGAGCCGAAAGCCAACGCGCGCATGCGCCAGCAGCTCGCGACGGTGAGGGAAAAATTGGGAACGCCGGGGGCGAGCGAGCGCACGGCGAAAATGGCATTGCGCTTGGCTGGCTCTCGCACTCGCACTGCTTTCGCCGAGAAGCGTGAAATGGTCTAAAGAAGCCTCCATCGTCCCATGCATGCTGGCGGAATTTTCTGAGTCGCAACGCGTCAGATCTTCTTCTAAGTTACTGCACAGGCGTGAGGAGGAAAACATGGCTTCGGCCATCGGCACTAAAACCGGTGCGTTGTGGATTTGTTTGCTCCTGAGCGCAGCGAACCTCGGTCGGAGTTGGTCTCAGTCTATGCAAGGCGAGCGCCTTGCCAGTCTCGACGGGAGTGCCGAGGCCACACCCGTGTCCGCAACCGCGAGGCGCGTTGATAAATCGCCGCGGCTCGATGGCAATGTGCTCGAAGATTCGGTCTGGGCCAGCGTGAGGCCTCTTACCGAATTTTGGCAGACCACACCGGATGAAGGGCATCCGGCCACGGAGCAAACGGAAGTGCGCATCATTTTTACCGCAGATACGCTTTACTTCGGAGTGGTTTGCTATGATCGTAGTCCCAAACAGATCATTGTGTCAGAGAGCCGCCGCGATTCGCCTCTGGATGAAACCGACTGCTTCCAGATTATTCTGGATACTTATCTCGATCGCCAAAACGGCTTTGTCTTTGGCACTAATCCGGCAGGAATTGAATACGACGGTCAGGTCTCTAAAGAAGGCGAAGGCAGCGGAACTGGACCGGGAAGCGTACAAGTCGGATCCGGCGGCGGCTTCAATATCAATTGGGATGGATCATGGGAAGTTCGAGCTCAAACCTCTGACGTGGGTTGGAGTGTGGAGTTTGCTGTGCCATTTCGTACTCTGCGATATGCGAGCGGCAACTCCCAAACATGGGGTCTGAATTTTCAGCGCAACATCCGGAGGCGGAACGAGACTGCTTTCTGGGCACCACTTCCCCGCCAATTCAATCTCTACCGTCTTTCCCGAGCCGGCACGCTCACCGGCATCGTCATTCCCCAACAACGCAATTTAAAGCTGACGCCTTATGTGCTTGGCCAAGGCAAGCGCGTGACTGCAAGCAGCGACACCGATTGGCTCAGCGAGTTCGGGGGCGATCTCAAGTACAGCCTTACTCCCAGTTTGACTTTGGATCTCACGATCAATACCGACTTCGCGCAGGTTGAGGCGGATGAGCTGCAGATCAACTTGGACCGCTTCAATCTCTTTTATCCAGAGAAGCGGCCATTCTTTCTGGAAAATGCCGGCTTGTTTTCCGTCGGCAGCCCGGGTGAAGTCGAAATGTTTTTCAGCCGCCGCATTGGCATCGCTCCGGATGGCACAGCCGTTCCGATTCTTGGCGGCGCTCGTCTTTCCGGCAAGATTGCCGGCGCGAATATCGGCCTGCTTGATATGCAAACCGATGCAGTGCATGCCGTGACCTCGGCGAATAATTTCGCGGTTGCTCGCGTGAACCGTGAGCTGCCAAATCGCTCGGCTATTGGCGCAATGCTTGTCAATCGTCAGGGCACTGGTGACCTGGCTCCGGACAACGACTACAACCGCACGTTCTCCGCCGACGGACGTCTCGGTATTGGCAAGTATGGTCTGGTTTCGGGGTATGCTGCTCGTACCGCAACCTCGGGGGTTAGCGGTGACCAGCACGCTTTCAAACTTGGTACCAGCTACGATTCCGAAGCGTGGTTGCTGCAAGCGAATTATACGGAAGTAGGCGACTATTTTAATCCCGAGGTGGGGTTTCTCAGCAGACGCAGACCCCAAGCTGGCGTTCTAGATGCGAGCGGTTATCGCAAGCCGGACTTTCTTGTCATGCATCGTTTCCGGCCGAAAAACTTTCTGAGCCTCCACGAACTGAGGCCGCATATCTCTTACCGCGGTTTCTGGGATTTTCAAGGTTTTCAGGAAACCGGTTTTCTTCACATCGATAATCATTGGGAGTGGAAAAGCGGATACGAATTTCACACCGGCATAAATTTTACAAGGGAGGGTCTAACCGGATCATTTGAAATTTACCCCGACGTGATCGTGCCGCCAGGTACTTACGATCACGCAGAAGTCCAGCTCGTTCTCATCACCAACGAAGGCGCTTGGTGGAGTTATGAGACAACTCTCACCGTTGGCGGATTTTTCGGTGGCGATCGCCTTGCCCTTCTCCAAGCGCTGCGTCTGCGTTACCGCGAGATCTTAAACCTCGAGTTGGGATGGAATCGTAATGATATCGATCTGCCCGGTGGTGATTTCGTAACCAATCTGGCCCGGGCACGCTTGTCCTATTCCTTTACGCCAAGAGTATTCTTGCAGGGACTGTTGCAATACAACGATAGAGACAACCTCTGGGCGACGAATCTGCGTCTCGGCTGGCTACAAACCGCCAACACCGGACTTTTTGTGGTCTATAACGAAACGCGTGACACCGAGGGCGACGCGCTTGGTCCGCGTGACCGCAGCCTTATTGTTAAATACAGCAGGTTGTTTGATTTACTTAATTGAATGTGCTTCGCGCACGTAACTTCATCAGTTCGCCGGCAACGGCGGGGGGCCCGTGGGAATGTAAGGCTTGTACACGTGGCCTTTGGTTTTTTCTTTGAACTCGGCTTGTATAACGCCGCGCATGTTGGCATCTTCAAATAAGTCTACCATTGTTGCGGCCAAGGCCTTTGCGGCTTGCAGCATGCCTTTATGGCCGATCGACATCCCGCCGCACGCAACCACCGGCCACGCATGCCACGGCGTGCCTTCCGGCGCCGTCGTCACTGAAAGGTGCAGCACCGGAACGATCCAGCTCACATCGGCAACATCGGAGGAACCGCCCGGCGGATCGGGTTTTTGCTCTTCCAGTGGTTGAATCGCGCTGTTGAGTCCCTTCTCTTCAACGGCAGCGGCGCGTTGAATCGCCCGCGCAAACGTCTGTTCCTCCTCCGTGTGTTGAATGGCGCCAAGCCATGTCAGATTCGAATGCAACAACTTCGCACCCGTCACATTGACCAACATCTCGTAGTCGCCAGTTTGAATCGTGAACTTCGATTCGATGCCGGCCATCAGTGCCGCACCTTGCGCCATCTCGCGCACGCGGCTCAAAACTGCTTCCACACCGTCTCGCTTCGAGTCGCGCACCCAGCACCAGATTTTGGCGTACTCCGGTACCACGTTGGGAACCTCGCCGCCTTTTTGAATCGTGTAATGGATGCGCACACTCGGCTTCACGTGCTCACGCAACATGTTGAGCCCGTGCGTGAACAGCTCGAGACCGTCTACCGCGCTGCGGCCATTCCAGGGATCAAAGGCCGCGTGCGCCGCCTTGCCGTGAAACTCGACGATAAAATCAACGACCGCTTGCGAGCTTTGCGTGTCTGCGCGGGTTTTCTCATCGGGATGCCAGGCCAGACACACGTCAAGATCATTGAACAATCCCTCGCGCGCCATGTAGATTTTGCCGCCCACGGATTCCTCCGCCGGTGTGCCATAAAAACGAATCGTGCCCTTGAGCTTACCGGCCGCGATCAGCTCTTTGATGGCGACTGCCGCGCCCAAGCTCGCTGTGCCGAACAAGTTGTGTCCGCAGCCATGCCCCGCCGCGCCGGGCTCATTCGCTTCTTTCGCCGGTATAGCCTTTTGTGAAAGCCCGGGCAGCGCATCGTACTCCCCCAGAATGCCGATGAAGGGCCGGGCCTGGCCATAGCTGGCGATGAAAGCGGTCGGCAGGCCTGCCACGCCGGTCTCGACTTTGAAGCCCTGCTGTTCGGCATAATCCGCCAGCAGCTTTGAGGATTTCTTTTCGCGCAAAGCGGTCTCTGCGAACGTCCAGATTTGATCACTGAGATTGATCAGTTTTGTGCGCTGCTGATCGACTGTGGTAATGGCTTCTTTCTTCTTCTTGAAATTGCTGCCAGCATGCACGGATGAAGTGATCATCAAAACTACAGCACTGAAACAATGTAGCTTCATTATGTTCTCCACGGCATGCAACTGTGAGAATGAAAAACGACGCCATAATCGAGGCGTGATCAGATCGTTCCAATTACAGTTTGATATTGTTTTCGGTTATGAAGGCACGCGCTTGGTGGGTTGAGCTATACTCGAAGCCTCTCGCCGATAGTAAAGAGAGGCAGAAAAAAAGACCTTCCAAACTCGCCAGGCTTGGAAGGTCCGAAATCAGTTTCAGGTTTTCGTCTTTTCCTTTAAAAAGTCTTTCCGCGCCAGGTGCACTTTGTCAAAACTGGCCTGCGAAATCACATAATACCATTTCGCGAATCTCTTATTGAGATCTTGCGAAGCCTTGTCGCCCTTATCGTACGTCTTTTTCCACTCGTCGTACTTGTTTTGCACTTCTTTGTTCGCGCGATCAGCAGCCGTGAAAAGGCTATCGGGCTTGTTCAAGAACTCTGTATTCTTCGCCTGCGGCGGCGCGGGCGGCAGCGTTTTGGGATCGAACGCCGTGGAGATGAACAAGTAGCGATTCTCGCCCGGGCCTTGTGCCGTTCTGCTGCTGTCTTCCAAGCCCGCGCTCACGGTCATGCCCGTGCCATAGGCGACTTCACCAAAACGCAACGTATAAATCACACCCTCCTTGGTGCGCGCTTGCATCTCGCCTTCATTCGAGAACAACTGACCGTTTTGTGCAAAATAGTAGCCTTTGCTCTGCAACGATAGCATGTCTTCCTGGTTGAGACCGTACGTGGATTTCTCCAAACTCTGCGTTAGCCCGGCGGGTTTGGTGCGCACGCCCACGATCGACAATTCATCCAGCGCCGTCAGGAACGTGGTCACTTTGGATTCATCGAGCTCCCGGCCGCCGGGCGTATTGTTCATCGTCCACTTTCCATCCTTCTTGTCCAAGGTCACGACGTCGCGTTGGTTGAGCGTGCCCCGCCGTTCGTCCACGGAATAATCCTTCAAAATGATCTGCTCGACGTCGTCTTTGTTCACGAGCAGCAAGTCAGATTCGATCCAATCGCCGAATTTCGTGGAGAGATCGATGTTCATGCGCACGGCGTAAACGCGCTTCTGCCCGGGCACGCGCACAAATCGAAAGCCTTCACGGTCTTTCACCTGCTTGCCAACAATGAAATCCGCCAGCACGTTGTCACTCGCAGCTTTGAGCGTGACGCGCGTGCCGCGGCCCTGCAAACTGGTTGCTTTGTCGTCGAGCGGATCAATCACGCCGCAGCCGGCATGATCGGAGACGTTATCCGAGCGCACGTCGTCTTTTTTAATGTCGATCACGGAGGCGGCGGTTTTTGCCAGGCGTTCTTTGCCGTCTGCGGGGTAGTCGTAATGCGAAGGAATCGACCACTTACCGTCCTTGAGAACCACTTTGAACGGCACCGCACTGGCTGTAGCTTCGTCGAAGCTCACCACCTCGAGTGAGGTGGCAATGGTGGGATCCTTGAATTCCGGAAAGAAGGCCTCGCCGGCCTCCACAAAATCTTTCGGGGTGATGCGGCGCGGCGCGGTGACGACCGCCAACAATGCGAACGCTAATGCCACGCCACCGAAGGTCATGGTCTTTTTTAATTCGCTGAGGTTTTTCCAGTCCATTATGTTACTCCAAAAATGAAGAAGTTGTCGGTACTTTTCGTATGCATCAATTATACCTCATCAATGTCATTCCGTAGGAATCTTCCCACTCGCTTGAAAGAGCTCCCCATCATGAACGCTGTGGCATCGTCTTGGGAAGATTCTTACAGAATGACAGCTACAGAGTTGGGCAAGAATTCCCAGGGATCCGCTCAACTCCGCAATCTTCTTGCCGCGTCTGCGCCTTCCAGCTCGCGTTTGCGGCGGCGCAGGAAGATCAAAACGCCCATCATCAGAACCGGGATGGGCGGCAGCAACACCGCCAGGGATTTGATGTTGGTCTGAATTTTGCGAATCTGCTCCTCCATGTCTTCCTTGCTGCGCGCGACGCGGGCCTCTTTCGCCGCTTCGATGTTGGATTTTTGCACGTCGAAACGGCGCTGCTCGGTCTCTTGCATGCTCTTGGCCATGATTTGCATGGTTTGCTCGTCGAGATCGGTGCGCTGACGCACTTCCGCGACTTTTTCGCTCAAGCGGCGCTGCGCTTCGTCGAGGGAACGCTGCGCTTCGGCTTCGGCTTCCTGTTCTTCCTTCGTCCGGCGCTCGACGTATTCGCGCGTGCGCGCTTCCACGGTTTCGAGGGTGCGATGCTTTACCCGGCGCTTGCGCAGATCGATGAAAGATTCGTCCCCCGCCAGCATATCCATGCAATTCAAGAAAAAAGTCACGTTGTCGAAATTCAAGTTTTCAAAACCACGTTTGCGCAGCTCGAAAAACTGCTCGCTGATGAAGTCCATATCGGCGATAAAAATCACGTTGAGGTTCTTGTTCGTGCCGGTGCTGTCGCTGCCATTGCTGCTCTTGCCGCGAACCCAGGCCGCAAAAGTATGATCCACGCTGCCCGGAACGCGGCGATGGCCGCGCTGCACCAACTGCGTGCCGAAGAAGCTGCGCTGCACCAACTGTTGATAAGGAATCACGCCGGAGGCGCGGCCGCTCTTCAGCAGCGGGGTGAACTCGTTCGCACTGTTGGTGGCGTTTTCAATCGATCCCGGATAAATCAACACCAGCTCTTGCAAGCCCGAGGTGGCCTTGTTCTCGGAATTGAAAGCCTGGGCGTTTTCATTGCCCTCACCAACAAACACAATCTCGGGCGGTATCTGCGCAAGATCGGGATGCGGATTGTACGTGTCCCACGTGATCATCGCTGAGTTCCAACTGAGTCCAAGCTTCGCCACGAACGCTTGAATGTTACCCTTTTGTTTCGGCGGCGGGCCTTGATTGCGCATGAAGGGGTTTTGGTTCGCGCCGCTGCGCTCGGAAGGCGCCAGGCCGATATCCACGATGGGCAGCGGGTCGTCGATCAGCAAAGTGGGATTCCCGGCTTCGACGTAGTGCAGCAAATTGTCCATTTCTTCCTGCGGCAAAGCGGAGGGCAACACTGCCAGCAAGCCGTCAAGCTTGTCCGTGATTGGGCTGGCTGCATTGATTTGCACGACTTCGTATTGCTTTTTCAATTCCTCGACAACGGGCCAGGGCGGCGTGCTGCGGAAGGACTGAAAATCGAACCCGCCGAAAAGTTTCGCATCGGTGTTGACTACTCCGATTTTTTTGCGTTCGGTCTTGGCGACAATGCGAATACTGCGCGCCAATTCATACTCGACCGGCAAACCGCGATCGAAAAAGGGGATCACCTGTTCTTCCGCGCCGCAGGTGACGGCCACGCCCATGAACACTTGCGCCGTGCTCGCGCGCGCGCTGGTTTGGTTCGGCACTTCCACCGGGGTGATGCCGAATTTCTCTCGCGCGTCGCGCGCCTCGGGCGTGTAGGGCTCGGTATCGTGAATCAAAATCTGCACGCGCGGGCCGCCGGTCGCGTCCATCTCCTGCAAGAATCCCAGCAAGTTCTCGCGCGTTTGCACGTAGGCCTGCGGCACCTCTTTGCTAATAAACGCTTGTAGCAACACCGGCCGATTTTCCGGCAATTCTGCCAGCAGTTTTTCAGTTTGATCGGAGAGTGAGTGCAATTGCTCCGCCGTGACATCGAGCCGCAAGCTCGCGCGGCTGACCAGGGCGTTGAAGCTGATTGCGGCAATTACTAATGCCAGGGCGCGCGCGCCGTGATGCCACGACATTTTGTATCCGTCGGCGGCAACCGGCCAGTGACGGCGGCTGATGAGAATCACGTTCAAATACAGCATGACACCGGTGAGGGAAAGAAAGTACAGCAATCCGGAGAGACTGATCATGCCGGCCGCGAAATCGCCGAAGTGGCCTTCTACACCCAGCGGCGCAAGGAACCTTTTGATCCCCACGCCAAACAGGCCGCCCACGGAATCAATCAACACAAAAAACGCGCAAAAAATCGCGCCCAGGATGAAGGCAATCGTGATGTTGCCGGTCAGCAACGAGGCCAGCATGCCGATTGCAATCAACGCTGCGCCAATGAACCAGAAGCCGAGATAATTTGCGAACATCAGCCCCAGGTCCGGGCTCCCCAGCCAGAATAATACCAGCACGTGGCTGAAGGACAGGATCAGCGCGGCCGTGTAGATGCCCAGCGTGGCGAGATATTTTCCCAGCACGATTTCGAGATCAGTGGCCGGCAAGGTGAGCAGCAACTCGTCCGTGCCTTCCTTCTTTTCTTCCGCCCACACGCCCATGGTGAGCGCGGGGATGAAGAAGAGCAGCAAATAAGGGAACAACCCGTTGAGCTGATCGAGGTTGGCAAGATTGTTCATGAAGAACCGCTCCTGCCAAAACGCTGCCACGGCGCTGAGAAAGATGAACAGGGTGATGAAAACGTAACCAGTGGGGTTGCTGAAGTAAATACGCAAATCGCGCCTGACGATCGCCCTGATCGCATTCCAATTGAGATTGAGCTTCATGCGGTTGCGCCCTCCTCTACAACTTTACGTCCGAAATCCGTCATGCGATAGAAGGGCTCTTCTAGCGAGCCTTTTTCCATCAATTGATTCGGTGTACCATCGAACACCAGCTTACCGCGATGCACCAACAGCACGCGATCGGCAACGGCTTCCACCTCATGCAAGATGTGAGTGGAGAGCAGGATGGTCTTGGAGTGGGCCAGCTCTTTGATGTTTTTGCGGAAATCACGTATTTGATTGGGATCGAGGCCGGCAGTGGGCTCGTCCATGATCAACACCGGAGGATCGTGGAGCAGCGACACCGCCAAGCCGACACGCTGGCGATATCCGCGTGAGAGCTTGTTGATGGGTTTCTCCAGCACGTCTTCCAAAACGCATTGTTTGGTGACTTTGTCAACCCGGCTGGTCAATTCCGCGGCCTTCAAGCCGCGCGCTTCGCCGCAGAACGCCAACATCTCGAGCGGGGTCATGTCCTGGTACAACGGGCCGTTCTCGGGAAGATAACCGAGTTGTTGTGCGGCGGCGAGCCGATCTCTCGCGACGTCGAGGCCGGCAATCGCGGCGTGGCCCTCGCTTGCAGCGAGATAACCACTCAAGATTTTCATCGTCGTGGTTTTACCTGCGCCGTTGGGGCCGAGAAAGGCCACAATTTGCCCCTCCGGAATCGCAAAGTTGATATCTTTGATCGCAACAAATGGGCCGTAAAACTTGCTCAGCCCTTTTGCCTCGATCATGATTTTGGGTGGACTTTTACTCATTATTTCTCCCTCAAAAAACATGGTTCATTTAAAGTGGCCTCCATGTTGCGCCTCAAGGCCCACGAGGAGGTAATGCCGCAAGAAAAGCCGTTTTAACTTATTGTCTGGACGCGCGGTCAAAAAAACGGCAACAAACTGAAAATTATAACATTCTGCTCAAATTTTGCAAGGGTTTTCTGCGTGATCTTGTTCTCATATTTCTGCATCTCTTCCGCTTACGGCGTACAGAGGCATGGCTATCACGGCCGTTTCTGCAGCAAGTCATTTCCAATGCGCGCATATGGCTGCAAGCCCAGGTTGAAGCAACTCTCCCTCACGCCGCGGGGGGCGACCGGCTGGCGCCCGCGCTCTTGTCAGGCCGCAAGGTCTTCTAAGGACCAAGTTCTTCTCATCTTGACCTCTGCGGGCCGTTTCAGGCCGAAAGGCCCCTTCGGGAAGAATCTCCCACCCAATGGACTGGTTCCAGCTCCGGCAATAGTATTGGACTGTTCCACACAAAATTTAGTTTTATGAGGTCAGACGTGTTGATGAATTCTGCCCGCCACAGAAGAACACGCAAATGTTGGCTCGCTTTGGCATTCGTGTTTCAACATCTCATCAGCGGAGAATTGCCCGCCCAAGAAGCGGGTTTATTTTTACCGTCAGACAATCAGCAAGCTCATGCAATCGGCCGGCGCGTCACGCCAGCGCCGGTCTTCGAGAACTTGGACAAAAAATATGCCGAGGGCCTAACCGCACTCCATGCACGTGACTGGCCGCGCGCACAGGTAGCATTCGAAACGCTGCTCACACAGGCGCCGGATTATCGCGACACACGCCGGTTGCTCGCGCAAGCGCAGCAGGGCAGCGCGGAAGCGACGCTCGCGCACTATTATGTCGAGGGGCTCAAGGCGCGCAGCACGGGCGAGACGTTGAAGGCGGCAAGTTTTTTGCGCGCCGTTCACAAGATGGATCCCGATTTTCGCGACGCCGCCAGTTTGCTCGCGGAAATCGAAGCGGAAATCCAAGAGCTAACGCCAGCAGACGCTCCAGCTGAAGGGTTCTCCGCCTTGCCGCCAGATTCTCTGCAAATGCTGGCAAAGCAAGCGCTCGCGCACGAAGATTGGTTCAGAGCCCTCGCGGTTTTGGGGCACTTAGAAAAGCTGGAGCCCGACAATCACGAAGTAAAACGGAGACTGAAGGAGGCGCGCGCGCAGATGCAAATCGCACAATTGGGCGTGTCTCACGTCGAAGTGGAAGGCACCGGCAAACGCTTTCTGCTCGTGGCGGGAGCATTGGCCGCAGTCTTCGGGCTGCCGATGGCGGCCGCGTTTGCGTTCTCTTCGACGAATCGCGCACGTTTTCACTTGATGCGAGGCAATTTCAAGCGCGCGGCACAGTTGTACGAAAATCTGTTGCTGCGCAGGCCCGATCGCATCAGCATTTACCCGCGCCTCGCCCAACTCTATTTGTTGCTCGGACGGCACGACGAAGCCGCGCTGCGCGTGTTCAATACGATCGTGCGATTGAATCTGCCCATGCCGCAACGCCAGAGCATCAATGACGTGCTCGCCAGCAGCTACCTCCGCCATCGCCGCGTTGATCAGGAAGCCATCGAAGTGCTTGAAACCCCGCTGCGGGAAGAATTGCAACGGCACAATCGGACTTAGATTCCAGGGTTTCCGGGCAGGCTCTTTTCTGATTGATATCCAAACCGCTTCTCTACTTGTTTGCGCGGCGCGTTGACGCCGTCAACCGGATGCGCCAAACGCGCAGCCAGCCTGAATTCTTCATCGAGATCTACCGCGCACAATATTTCCGCCTTTTCGGCAAACTCTTTCAACGCCGCAATATCCTTGTCTTTGCTTTCATCCACTTCTAGCTTGCTGTAAAATTCCTGCAAGCAATTGCAGCCCTCCGGCATCCTGGGTAGCTCTTCGATGAGATCGTCGATCAAAAACGGCCAGTTGGCGCAAAAGACCAGCCACTTCACCAGCTTACGCTGGCGTTCCGGTGGCCAATTCGACTCCGCCCCCTGCAGGAGAATCTTAACGAGCCGGTGCACGTTGACGATGCGCTTGATCTCGCGCGGGTTGTCCTTCAAATACTGGCGCACATTTTCAAAGGCCTGCAGCTCGTCGACCGTATCCAGCACTTCCTGCCAGGAAGACCTCGCCAATTCCTGTATGAGCCGCAAGTCATAGCGCCAGGCGCCGTTCGTTGGCGCCTGCTCAGCCGACGCTGAAGGTTGCTCTTGTCGCGAGTTTTGCTTCTCCCCGTCAAATGCCTGCCGCGTGTGCGTGCTGAACAGCGTGCGTACGTAATCAAAGCGCTGTTCGACTTTGGTCTCCGGCAGAAAAAAAGAAAGCTGGATGATTTTGCGTAAATACTCATCGGCGAAATTCTCGGGCATGAATTCTTCCTGCCGGCGCTGGTGATAATGGCTGCGAATGGCGCGATAAATCATCTCCGTGTCCATGCCCAAGAAAACGAACAACTCGCTGTTGCCGAGAATGAGATTGATAGCTTGCAGTACTTCCATGATTTTTTCATCGGAACAACGATCGAGATCGTCGACGTAGACCACCACCTTGCATTCCGGCCGCTGTTTCTTCAAGAATTGATAGGCAAACTGCAAATCCGCCATGACCCGATGTTGAAACCCCATCTGATCGCGATATTGGGGCATTTGTACGTAGCCCAACACGCGCTCGCTCACCGGCTGTGCCACTTTGAGCAGACGGGTGGAGAAGAACCAAAACAAGAATACCAATGAGCCCGCTGGAAGAAAAAATTGCAACAGCGCTCCGAATACCGGGAGCTTTTCACCCTCCGCCAGCGCCGCCAGCCAGGTGCGCAAAGGCGTTTCACTGCCGATGAAGAGGGTCAAGCCCACCAGTGTGGCGATAACCATGGGCAAAATGATTTGCAGGAATACTTCGGCGCGGCGCTTTTTCCACGTATAGAGTGCACGGATCAGCACTTGCTCCCACCACGACAAGGAACGTTCGATACGTTCGCTGATCACGCTCGCCAAACCCGCCCAAATCTGCTGCGCATCCTGAAATTGCCAGGCATTGAAGCTCACGGAGATGACCTGTTGCTCTGCGTGCCGCATCATTTTGTTCCACACCCTTTCGTGCATGGCGGCTTTGCGTTGTTTGGCGCGCGACCACTTTTCGCTTTCGCTCTCCGGCGCATTTTCCAGCTTTGCTTCGAGCTCGGCGATCTCGCGAAACAAATCCGCCAATTGCTGGAGTAACGCACCGTAATTCACTTTGGCGAATTTGATCAAGGCCATATCGACCATCGCCATGAACGAGGATTTGCCCTTGCCCCAGTGGCCGTGGATGCCAATGGTGAGCGGAGGATGGGTTTGCGGATGCAACAGGAAACGCGCCATGGCTTCCGCGAAGCGATTGACACCGAGATGATCTTCACGCGCGGCACGGTCGTTGCGAAGCGCCGCAGTCTTAAAACGAAAATACAATTCGCCCGCCGGTTTGGCTTCGGCCTTATCGCTTGCCGGCAGCAAAATCTCGAGGAAATGCGGATCGTTCGCCGGCAGACGAAACTCCGCTGGTGCACCGGAAAGCACAAGGCCGGCGCGTTCCGGGAGGTTTGCAAAAAAGCTCGACTTCGCTTCCTCCCAATTCGAAGCGCCCGCGCCGGCGGTTTCAACTTCTAGAAACAGCACGAACCGCTTACCCGTGGGCAACGTGCTCTCCTCACGAAGCACTCGCCATAGATTTTGAATTTGATCCGCAGTAAAAGCGCCCGTCTGGTTCGCCGGCCAGGAATTCATCCAACCGGCAAACGGGCTTGCCAGAAAACTTTCCCATTCCGCATCGGCAAGCGCGGGAGAAAAGTCGCCGCGCGTTTTCAAGCGTGTGCTGCCGCGCATGCGCAAGTCATTCACGAACGCGGCCAGCAGGGTTCCGAAAACAGTCCCGGACTGCAAGCGATAGCGCGCGGTCAAACAAGAATTATAGCTTTGCCGCGTGTCGAAACACAAACTTTGCAATGACTTGAGACTATCGCCGCCGCGCGCCAGCACGACGAAACCATTGCGGCGCACTGGCTGGTCGCCGCTCTTTTTCAGCTTACCGCGATTATTGAGAATGGCGAGGAACCTGTCCGTGTAATCTTCCCGTGGTGGATGAGAAGGTCGGAGTTTTTGTTCGGCGGCTTCCATATGAAGTATTCCTTTTTGTTGTCGTACAGACGACAAGGCCCTTGCGGGACGGATCTCTTTGCAGGCAAGTACGGCCTGCTAATGCTGCGGAAAATAAGTGATTGTGCACAAAAGAGTCAAACAATTTCTCGGAAGAAAAATCGGCGTTGAATAATGCTCTCAAAGATGGTATCTTGAATTTTGAATATGGAACAATTCGAACGTTGATGATTTGAAAACGCAAATTATGAATCCCGCAAGTTTTCAAAACGCTGCAGGTCAATTGTTAAGAATTGAAGATGCTATTCTTCGCGCAAAACGACTGCAAGATCTTCAATTGGAATGGCGTCAGCGCCTGACCCATGCCCGCGCTTCAGCTTTGTTGCTGCGCCTCGTGGACAATTTGTTTTCCTTTCCAGCACTGACTGTACCTATTGCGCAAAAGGCCTTGCAGAAATTTTCTCAAGTCTCATGCCGCCTAAGCAATTCTTGGATTGCAGTTGCCCTAAGTTTTTACTTCGTCGCGTGTGCCCAGCGTGGCACTCCCATCGAAGCGCCTCCCGAGCCGACCCTATTGGACAATCCGGCCGGTACACTGCCAGCAAAAATCTCACAAATCGGATTGTTTTTTGATCCGGTGCGTGAAATTCCATCCGGGCGCGTGATTCCTTATCACGTTCGTTATGGCTTGTATTCTGATGACAATGACAAAAGCCGTTATCTGTTCTTGCCGCCGGGAGGCAGGATCGACAACAGCGATCCGCAGCAATGGCAATTTCCCGAGGGGACGTTGCTGTTCAAGACGTTTTATCTCACCTCCATGGGCGGGAGAAACTCATCGCGAAGAAGAATCGAAACCCGCGTGTTGCAACGCCGGGCTGTGGGCTGGCAGGTCGGCACCTATCAATGGAACGCGGATGGGAGCGAGGCTTTTCTAACCGATGGCAATGACATCAGATTTCCGTTTGCGCTCCCTTTCGGAAACTACGTATACACGATTCCCGGAAAGCTTTCTTGTCTCGTTTGCCATCAGCCGCAGCCGAATTTTGTGATTGGCTTGGAGGTGATTCGCATGAGCGGCCTGCACGATGCAAGCGGCAAATTACAGATGGCCGAATGGGTGGAGAGGAATTTGTTTCTCTATCCGGAAAAGATTGAGCCGTTGGAAATTCCAGGTCCGGAATTGGAAAGAGAAGCCCTGGGATATTTGCACGGCAATTGTGCGCATTGCCACAATCCCGGCTCGCCGATTTTCTTTTCGAACAATTTGGATTTGCGCTATTGGCGGGCGAAGGAAACCACGATCAACGTCATGCCCCAAAAATTCGCTTCAAGCGATTCAAGCATCGTGCGCATCAAGCCCGGCGATCCTGACAAAAGTTTGTTGGTTCAACTATTTGCGCATACGTTTCCGGACACGACGATTTTCATGCCGCCGTTGGGGACGAGCATGATCGATACAGTAGGACTGCAGTTGATTAAGAGTTGGATTGCGGGGCTTCGATGAACGCATCTCGACGGGGAGGGATAATCGTTGAAAGCCACCAATGACGACGCGCCTTTCGTCATACAATGAGTTGACAATCCAATGCAGAAAATGTATGTTATATGACAGTCGGTGAGTGAATCAAGCAGGTTTCTATCAAGATTTCTAAGGAGAATTGGCGTATGAAGTTCAAAGCAAGCAAAATCACTTTGGGGATTATGGCCCTTGGCCTTTTAGCCAGTCGCAGCTATGCCCAGCATGAAGGGCATGCGCAACAGCCAACTGCGCCGGCGAAAATGATGGCGTTCACCAAAACCGTCGCGGTCCTGCATCCGACCGCCGGCAACAAGGCCCAGGGA
>JBOHQX010000220.1:0-26042 GCA_050732395.1 bacterium | reverse complement strand
GCCCCAGACCGTCCGCGCCCACGTCGTCGTGCAGCGGCTCGCCGTTCTCCCAAACACCGTTATTGTTCAAGTCTTCGAAACCATCCCAATCGATGTTTTCGTCACCGGACCAATGCGGGCGCAATTGATGTTCGGGGTAGAATTTCTGAAAGGCCTCCACGTTTTGCACGCCATAAGGATACTGATCCAAAAATACCCCCGGGCCGCTCTCGCGGCGTTCATCCAGCAGGCCATCGTTGTCATTGTCACGACCATCGCGAAAGATGCCAGGGCTTTCCAAAAAGGCAAATCCACCAACAGCGACGGGCGACCAATTCCCGGGACTGCCGTAGCCGTTGCCATCAAACGCCCAGGCGATGTCGAGGTCTTCATCATAATTGCCACCGTCGTCGGCGGAATCGTCTATGCCGCCGATACCCCAATCGAGATGAAACGCAAAATACGTGCTGTCGTAATCGGTTTTGCCTTCGTTGGTGATGAAATAGATCGCAAAGATCACGTCCTGCGCCAGCACTTGATTCCACTGAAAAAGGCGTGAGGCCACTTCCAGCCCCAGGCCGCGGCGAGAGGGATCGGCGGGGTTGGGATAGAATAGAAATTCTTCGTCAGGATCATCGTCAAAAACGATGTACGCTTCGAGATCGGCATTGGTCACACCTTTGCCGAAGAAGCCGTTCCATTGTCCGGCCCAATCCGGCGGCCGGTCCGGCCACGTGGACGGCCATGTGCGTGGATCGTTACTGAGTGCAGGCGAGTTGGTGGGATTGGTTTTAGAATCTTCGTTGGAATATCCCGGCAGCGGTGCAAAACCCCATGGAATTTGCTCGGGCGAGACATCCATGTCTTCGCGATACCTTGTAATCACTGAATGAATCCGCTGCCCCCCGGTATCGACAATCGGCGCGGCCACGACCAATGCGACGCCGTCGACGTAAGAATGCCCAGTGCCTTTAGGCCACTCACCCGAGGGCTGATTCGGCCAGTCCGCAACCTCCCCGTGATTCCAAAAAATGGAACGCACGAGATTGCCGTCCATAATGCCTTTGCGCGTGAATTTCAATTGCCCGACATTGGGATCCGGTACGCGCTGGGCCAGCACGCCAGTGGCCAGCATAAACATCCATGCAAGAATTGTTCTGCGAGTGCTCATCGTTGTTCTCACTACGATGACGGTTACTATACGGGAATTCCTGGATTTCTGGATTATTGGATTTATAGAGCACATCAATCCATCAATCCATCAATCCAGAAATCCAGAAATCCGGTAGTCCAATGGCCCTTCAAAACTCGACCGCAAACCCTGCCAACACCTGCCGCGGCGCGGAATAGAAGTCCGGGCGTGTGAAGTATTCGTCAATCGTATTCAAGCCGAAGACCGTGCCGCTGTTCAATGCGGAAAGCGAATAATTGGCGCGGCCAGTGTCGGTGAAAACCTGCAGCTCGTTTTTTCTATCGAGCAAGTTGTAGATGCGCAGAAAAACGGAAGCATTCAAGTTTCTCATTTTGAAATTCTTACTCAGATAGGCATCGATATTCATGAACAGCGGCCGGCGCTCGCTGTTTTCGACGCCGGTACGCACGTTTTGCGCCGTGGGCGTGTAAGGCAAGCCGCTGCCGAGCTTGCCGATCAAGCCAAGGGAATAGTTGGTTGGATCGCCAGCAATGATGCTGAAATTCAAGCTGTGGGTGCGATCCCATTCCAGCGGCACCAATTCTTTCGTGGGCTCGCGATTGGCTTGCGCGTCCAAAAACGCGGAGTTGGGATCGCTGGCATTGCCGCGTGCGACTTGAAACGTATAGTCGATGGTCGCACCGACTCCGCCACGTGCCTGCCGTTTTTCAAGAGACACGGTGATGCCGCGCACGTTGCCGTAGTCGCGATTGATGTAACGCGCATAGCGAATGCCGTTGATGCTTTCCAAGAGTTGCGTGCCCAATAGATTGCGAATATCCTTATAATAGCCGGTCAGATCGAGGCCAAACTGCTCGCCCAGTTGTTGTTGCAGGCCGATCTCATAGATGACCGTGCTTTGGGGCTCGAGGTCGGCGTTGCCGATGGTGTTGGGAGTGCGCTCGGGCGGCGAGGTGCTGCCAAAATCTTGTGTGGGATAAAGCTCGAATTCCGGATTGGAATATAGAAACTCGAAATTGGGAATTTGGAAAAAGTGACCATAGGAAACATGCAGCACGCCGCGATCGGTAATGGGATAGGCCAATCCGACACGCGGGCTCAACTGGCTGCTGGATCCGGCCGGCCGCACTGCGGACAAATTCGGCTCGCCAAAGTCCACGGGCACGCTGCCATCGGATTGAAAATAGTCGTACCGCAGCCCGGCGTTGACGATGAGATGGTCAAACTCCATTTTGTCCTGCACGTATCCGGAGAGCTCGATCGGCCAGCGTTGGTATTCATCATTGTTGATGACATTTTTTGTTGCCTCCGGCACGAAAGGTTTGAAACCCGTGTCGCGATTCAAACGAATCTCAAACGCGCGCAGCCAGAGGCGATGTTGCCGTCCTTCGCCACCGATTTTCAGCAAATGCTGCGGCGTGGCCTGCCAGACCAGATCTCCCTTGCCGATGTACGTCCGCGTATCACGATAGAAATGCCACATCTGCTCGCCTCCGCTGCGGAAGGCATTGCCGCTGGCCGCGCTCAGCAACTCCGGGTTGACATAGTCCAAATCGAGCGGGTTCTCGTGCACAAACTGTTTGTAGTCGTTGTTGAGCGCACCGCCTTTGATTTGCAAGTAGGTGCGGGCGTTGAAAACCTGGGTGAGCGACAAGGTATTGCTCCAGCCGCGCTGTTCACGCTGAAAATTACCCCGCGGATTGAAACGAAAAGAATGATCATATTCACGAAAGTCGCGGCGATTGAGCAGGCCGTCATATTCGAGCTTGAGCGTGGGAACAATTTGCAGAGCCAGTTTCAACTGACCGCTGAAGCGCTGGGTGGGGTTCATGGCGACGTGCTCCGCGGTGCTCTTGAGGCTGTCGGCCGTGCGCTCAAAAGCGGCATCAGAACTGAAACGGTAGCCCACGCCGCGCGCTTCAATATACCAATCGCGCACGGCATTGCTGGGAAACCGGGACGAATCCGTGGGCACATAAACCTCGCGGCCGTAAATCGAGCCGGCATCATCGAAGAACCGCGTGGAGGCAAAAAAGGTAAGCCTGTCACTCAGGAGCGGCAATGGCCCGGAAAGCGTAGCTTCCAGGTTGTAAATTGGGTTAATGGCTTTCACATTCCAAAAAATATCATCATGTGTGCTGGCGTAATCTCCGAGATAACCCGACAGGCTGCCATGATATTTCTCGCCGCCTTCTTTGGTGACAACGTTGACTACACCGCTCATGGCCTGACCATATTCCGCATTGAAGGTGCCGCTGATCACTTCCAGTTCCTGAATGGCTTTGTTTTCCACCTGCAGCTCAAACGAGCCGGAATACACGTCATTCATCGGAATGCCGTTGACCAGATATGCCACTTCACCCGAACGGCCGCCACGAAAATGGCCTTCGACCACGCCCGCTTGCAGATTGACGACGTCGGAAAAATTCTCCACCGGCAGCCGTGAAATCACATCTGCGCCCACGGTATTCGAAGTGGAAGTGAGGTCTTTTTGCACCAACGGGCGCTCGGCAACGACGGTAATTGTCTCGCCCAGCTCCAACACCGTCTCGCTGAGCTGAAAATCGAGCCGCGTTGTAAGATCGATGGAAACACGGACATTGTCATAAACGACTTCTTGATAACCAATGGCCGAGGCTCTGATCGAGTGGATGCCGGGGGGCACTTGCAAAATAATGTAACTTCCGTCCAAGCTGGTGGCCGCACCCAAGCGTGTGCCGGTGACGAGGAGGTTCACACCCGGCAGCGGTTCGCCAGTGTTCTTGTCAGTGACCTTGCCCGCGATCTTTCCCGTGGTGCCGGCAAAGGCCATTGGGCCGAGCGACAGGATTGCGAAAACTAGAAGGCGTGCATAGGGTCGCATGTGGTGCCTCTTTGGGAGCAGAGAGGGGGAAAGGGTGAAGGGGGAGTGGGGGGAAATCAGCGTACCCACTCTCCAGCCTTCATACCATGCCGGTTGATGGGAGTAACTGTTCAGCTCTCGCCTCTCAGCTCAAGAAATACGGTGATTGCCGATTTCCGATCGTAAATCGGCAATCGCAAATCAGCCAAACAGTTGCGTTAAAAAAGAAAACTTTGCGCTCCTTACCGCACGAGCATCATGCGGCGCGTGAGCTTGATGCCCTCTGTATGCAATTGATAGAAGTACAAGCCGGACGCCGCCACCTGACCCGCTTGATCGCGACCGTCCCACACGACCTCGTGCTGGCCGGTTTTCTGTAAAGCGTCAAACAGTGTAAGCACTTTTTGGCCGAGCACGTTGTAAATCTCGATCGTCACGCGCGCATCCTTCGGCAAGGCATAACTAATGCGCGTTTCGGGATTGAACGGATTGGGAAAGTTTTGCGACAGCGCAAACGTGCGCGGCAGCGTTTTGCCTTCCTTCACGCGCGTCACCGGTCCTTCGACTACGGCAAAATCATCGAAATATACTTGGCCCGTAGCCTGATGCTGCATGCGGCCACGAATCGACAGGCGGTTGGCCTCGGGCGGCGCGGTCACCAGGAACGAATAGAGCGTCCAATCCTTGTCCGCCACGGATTGATCGATCACGAAGAAATCCTCGCCGCGCACTTCCGCCCAGCCGGCCTCGTCCCGGTGATACGTCACCGTGAAGAAAATGGCCCTTTCGACGTCGAAGGGCACGTTGGTATTCACACCCACGGTTTTCACCCACGCGGAAACTTGATATACGTGATTGCCCTTCACGTGATTGCGATTTCCGATGAGTACCACTTCATCAGGATTGCTGGCGTCATCCGAGACCAGCAAGGAATGATCGCCGCTGCGCGCAAAGTCGCGCGAGATACTGACCACGCCCTTGCCATTCGTGCCCTGGCCGAGATTGCCTTTCCAGAAAAACCAGCCCTCAGGCGTGCCGAAGTTGTTGTTGAACAGGTCTCCAAGCCAGCCTTGTGCGTTCGGCGCGTTTCGCATGAAAACATCATCCAACCAAACCGTGCCGGTGGCATTGGCTCCGAATTTGAACGCCACCACCAGCGAATCGGCATCGGTCGGCAGTATGACCGGTACCGCGTTCTTGATCTCGGTCCAATCGGCGCTTGCCAGTGTTTGCGGCACCTCGATCACCACCGGCTGGCCAAAAATCAGATTCTTGTTGTTGTCATAAAACGAATAACTGAGCTGGATCCGTTGGCTGGCATTGGTGGGATTGGTATTGACGTTTTCCGTTTTCACCCAACCGCCAATTTCCATCTCAATGTTCGGCGGTGTGCCGGTCGTCGGATTCCAATTCAGCTTGGCCATGTTGGCTCGCGTGATCCACGTGGGCTCGCCACCGCCGCCAGCTTTGCTGATCTTCAACGAGCGTTGATCGGAACGGAATTGATCGCTCGCCCATTCCACGGTCGCAGCGTCGGTATTCATTTTGATCCAGTACGCCGGTACCTCGGTCTCGTCAAAACTCAGATTGGCATTGGGCGTGGCAATGGGCACAACTTGAAATTCGTCCCAATACGTATCGCCGGTGGCTTGATGCTGCAAGCGCGCACGAATCGACAAGCGATATTCATCGGCGCGCGTTTTCAAGCGGAAGGAGTATTGCGTCCAATCCCGGTCGGCCGTGGTTTGATCGATGACGAAAAAATCCTCGCCGCGTTTTTCGTCCCAACCCGATGGGCTATTGCCGTGATAGGTCACGGTGAAGAAAATCGCCTTTTCCACGTCGCGTGGCGGCGGATTGAGAACGGTGCCAGCGCGTTTGACACGCGCGGTGACGAGATACTCCGTGTTTGGCTGCACGGGATTGCGATCGGAAATAGCCACGACTTCATCGGGATTGGTGCCGTCGTCTTGCACGCGGTAGGAATAGCGGCCACTGTAAGAGTAAGTATCGCTGACCGAGACTATGCCTTTGCCATTGGTGCCCTGACCGAGATTGCCTTTCCAGAAGAACCAGCCTTCGGGCGCACCGAAATTGTTATTGAATAAATCGCCAAGCCAGCCTTGCGCATTGGGCGCATTGCGCATAAAAATATCATCGAGGTAGACTGTGCCGCTGGCATTCGGCCCGATTTGAAATTCAACGGCCATCGAGTCGGCATCCACCGGTAACACGACGGGCACGGCATTCTTGATTTCCGTCCAGTCGATGCTCGCCACCGTTTGCGGCACGTCAAGCGTGACCGGCTGCCCGAAAATCAGATTTTTTTGCGCATCGAAGAACTTGAAGCGCAATTGAATCTTCGCGGCGTCGTTAGCAGGATTGGTATTGACATTTATAGTTTTCACCCAGCCGCCGATTTCCATTTCGATGTTTTGCGTCACGCCCGTCGTCGGATTCCAATTCAGCTTGGCGAGTTGACGCGCAAGCCAGGTCGGATCGGCCGTGCTGCCCGCCGGCTTGCTGAGCTTCAAGCTGCGTTCCTCCGAGCGAAAAACCTCTTTCGACCATTCGGCCACGCCGTTGCCGTTGTTGAAGCTTTCCCAATAGGCCGGCCGCAGCGATTCGTCGAAGCTCAAATTCTTCTTGGCAATCTCCACCGGATACAGGCGGAAATCATCCCAATATGTTTTGCCCGTGGCTTGATGCTGCAAGCGCGCGCGCACGGATAGCCGGTGGGCATCGGCTGGCGCCGTGAATGTGAACGAATAGAGCAGCCAGTCGCGATCGGCAGCGGATTGGTCGATCACAAAAAAATCTTCGCCGCGTACTTCTGCCCAGCCTTCGGCGTCAGAATGGTAGGTCAGCGTGAAAAAGACCGCCTTATCCACCTCAAACGGCTGGTTCAAGTTGACGGCATCGAATTTTACCCAGGCGGAAATGCCGTAAGCGCGGCCCGGCTCGATAGAATTGCGGTCAGAAATTGCCACAACTTCATCGGGATTACTGGAATCATCCTCCACCAACAAGGAATAGTTCCCGCTATGGGCAGCGGCGTTGGTAATACTGACCACGCCTTTCCCATTACTGCCCTGGCCGAGATTGCCTTTCCAGAAAAACCAGCTTTCGGGCGTGCCGAAATTATTGTTGAACAAATCGCCGAGCCAACCTTGCGCATTCGGTGCATTGCGCATGAAAATATCATCGAGATAGACCGTACCCGTGGCGTTCGCGCCGAATTTGAATTGCACCTGCAAGCGCGCCGCGTCCGCGGGGAGCACCACGGGTGTGGAGTTCTTGATCTCCGTCCAATCGGTGTCGGCTTGATTCTGCGGCACCTCGATCAACACCGGCTGTCCAAAGATCAGCGTGTTCGAGGCATCATAGAACCAGAAAGACACGGTAATCTTGTCGGCGTCGCTGGCGGGATTGAGATTTACGCCCTGCGTTTTCACCCAGCCGCCGATCTCCATTTCAACGTTCCGCGTGGTTCCGGTGGTGGGATTCCAATTCAACTGGGCGAGATTGCCAGATTCCCACGTCGGCGCGTCGGCGCCGCCGCTGTCGCTGATTTTTAGCGAGCGCTCGGGCGAACGGTAGACGTCACCGGCCCACTCGACCACGGCGTCGCCCACCTCTGCCTTATGCCAATATGCCGGCGCTTCTGCTTTTTCAAAACCGCCGTTGAGGATGGTATTGATTTGGCTCCAACTCGTGCGCGCGTTTAAACCGCAAAAAGCGCCGATCAGGGCCAGCAAGAGCTTGTACCGCAGCTTCATGAAAACCTCCCTTACTGGTTAGATTGAAGTTACTACCGCCCAGTGCTTTAATTCTTCCGAACGATACGTAGGAAATGCATGAGCGCCCGGGCAGTGTGATTAGGTGACGATTTGAGAAATTACAAGAAATCTTCGCCGAGGCTTGCTGACCGCTCAAGCCATGAGCAACCCTCAGCGCATTTGCGGCAAGACTAGGGTCTTCACCCCCGCGCTTTGTTTTGCACTATCTATCGCGCTGGAAATTTGATCCAAGGCAAAGCGGCATCAGCAAGCCAATGTTGCCGGCACCGACTATCGCCACGGCAGCTCGAATGGCTTTAGAAATTGCGCTGCTTTCTTGCGAAGCGAATCAGATTGAGGTTTCGAGCCTGTCAAAGAAAAACGGCCGGCGCCGCAGTCGACTGCCGTACGACCAATTCCACCGGACTGAAAACTTTTCCGGAAAGTTCTTTTTTTGTTTCAATCATTTCCACCAGACGGCGTGTGGCGATGGCACCCAACTCCTCCTTATCCACTCGCACCGTGGTCAAAGAAGGCTGTACAAGGATGCAGGCTTCTATGTCATCAAACCCAACCAGGGAGATTTCGGCCGGAATCTTACGCCCGATTTCTTGCAAGACTTGCATTGCTCCAATTGCCATGGCGTCGTTGGCCGCGAAAATAGCGGAATACGGCACCCGCCTGTCCACCAGCTTTTGCACCGCATGCTGGCCGTCGACATTGCCGGTGTCTTTCTCTTCACATGAGATGTATTCCGTGGAAACTGGTAATCGTGCTTGCGCCATCGTCTGTTGGTAACCTTCGCGCCGCGAAGCGATACTGGGATGGGAAATGTCACCGCCGATGAAGGCAATTTGGCGATGGCCGAGAGCGAGCAGATGCCGTACGGCTTGCGTGGCGCCGATCAAATTGTCCATCATGACCACATTGCTCGTCTTGTGGCGCGGTGAGAAATCAATGAAGACGTGGGGCAAGCCGAGCTCGCGCACGTGTTGCGCCAGAGCCAGCGGCACGCGACCGGCGAAAAGAATGCCGTCGACGTTACGCTCGCGCAAGAACCGTGGCAGATCGCTTTCCACGCGAAAACTGCTCGGCACAGTCGTAAGCAAAATGTAATAGTTGAATTTGCGAGATTCGAACTCGGTGCCTAGAAAAATTTTGGTATAAAATGGCTCGGCGAGAGAAAAGTGCTCTTCGGTAAGAATGAATCCGATATTGCCGGTTTTTTGCGACGCCAGGGCGCGAGCGTGGCGCCGCGGATGGAAATCCAACTCGCGAATGGCCTGCAAAACGCGCTCTTTCGTTTCCGGATTCACATTGGGACGATCATTAATCACCAGCGAAGCGGTTGAGATTGCAACGCCGGCTTTCTTGGCAACATCCCGAATCGTGGAGGCCATGAATCAAACCGCTTCGATAGAACAGTCCAAAGAATGCTCTTCCTTTAGCGAATATATCCTCCTGAAAAAGTATTGAAAACGCTCACATAATCGAAACGGTTCGATAGTAATGAATCTCCCACACTAAGTCAAGGCCAAAATAACTACGACGGTTTTCAGTCAAGCCGCTCAAGGACCCTATCGGGCTGAAAACTGCAGCCTGTGGGCAGCACAAAAAACTTCGGGCAGGATGACTTCTCGGCAGATGATTCGGAATCATTCTGCCAGCGCATTTTTATGGCAAAGATCATGGTTTGTTTTTTTGCAAGACATAAATGGCCTCGAAGAATTGTCTGAAGTTGCCCCCAACCACCCCGACGATAAGGGCCGCGAACATTCGAATGATCGTCAGCAGAACAACGATCAAAACATTCAGACGCAGCACTTTTTTCAGCGCAAGATAAACCGATTCCCATTTTTCCTCACCCACATGCCAGCCCCAAAAAGCTGACCACGAGACATAACTGCTCATCAACGTCACGAGCAAGAGAGGCATGCGCAAAGAAAGGCTTGCGGAGGCGATCGACCAGCCGAACAATCCACCGCAAAATGCAAACCACAAGCTGGCACGCAAGCGTTTGCAGAACACACGCAAACCGCAGCTTGTGCAAAGCCACTCGCTTTCGCTGCCGGGACAGCGCACGGCACAAGCGGCGCGATAAGGTTCTTTGCAGTTAGCGCAAACGCCCATCATCTCATTTTTGTCCGTTGATACCGTTCCTTCTGCCTGGGTGTAATCATACCTTTATCAAAGCACATGCCATCCGCGGCGATTTCGTCTCAACGAAATTTCAAGGAGAATCAAGAAATTATCAAGCGCAGCGAGAGGCCAGAAAATGAATCCAAGTTTGATCTGTCGCATGATCACGACAACTGGGTTGGAAAAACCTACAGTGCTGTTCATTTTTCGTTGCAAGCCAGGTTTGTTCCAAAATTGAGGTGGCAACCAATTGTATCGAAATGACATCTTATGTTTAGACGGCGGGAGAATGACGATTGCATTGAGCTCCGTGCGCAGCGGCTTGACATTCAAGCGAAAACTCATTACCATGAATCGAATTTTTGCGACGCACTCAAGCGCTAACCGATCGATCCGGTTTATGAAGTATTTTGACGATCATCCCAACCATTTTCGCTTTTTTTTGGTCGCGGTGGCCGTTTTCTTTGTCGGCTTGGCGGGACTGAATTTTCATCGCTATGCTTCACAAATGACCGATGAAAATCTTTTTCGCACTTCTGATGCCACGATTTTGATCTCTCGCGATTTGCCGGGTGAGCGTAGTCAGCGCGGCGCGGTCGCGCAGGATACCGTGCAAGCCGGCGATTTGCTTCTAGAGATAAATGATCGCGCTATTGAGACCGCGCAGGAAGCACAGGCCTACATGCTGGCACAAGGCCGTGCGGCTGAGATCGAGCTGAAAGTATTCCGCCCTACCAGCGATAGCCTGCTGTTTTTTCGCGTCCCGCGCGCGGCGCTCCCAGATAGTTTTCTCGTGCAACTGCCGCCTAGTGTTTTCGTGATCCAGGTTCTAGAAGGCGGGGCCTCCGATCGTGCCGGCCTGCGGACGGGCGATCTCATTCTGCGCATCAACGGCCAGAATTTTGGCGACGCTCGCGAAGCAGATCGGATCATGCGCGGCGCGCACAGCCATCGCGCCATTGCTTACGATATTCTGCGTGGCCCTCATTTCATGACCTTGCATCTTCAGCTCGCGAGGCTGGGCACGAACATCGCTGGGCCCGTCGGCGTTGTATGCGGGTTGATCTTCTTGGGTGTGGCGCTGTTCGTTGGACTACAACGCCCGCAGCTTTTGGCCGCGCGCCTGGTTGCATTGACTTTGCTTGCGTTTTCGTTCCCGGTGATGGTGCTGTATCAACGTCACTTTATCGTAGATGAATGGACCATCGCCATCCGTTTCACCCTGGCTTCTTGCTTACTCTTCGGCACCGCTTGCGGGCTGCATCAAAGCTTATACTTTCCCAAAGAACGGCCGGAGCTCATCCGCAAGCGCTGGCCGATTTTCGCGCCATATTTGTTGGCCGGATTCTGGTTTGTGTTGCAGATTCTGCTGCAATTTTATATCAGCGAACAAGTGACCGGCATTCCCTTTCTTTTCGGCATCATTTCGCTCGGCATTTATGGTTTGTTCATGTTTTTGCGCTATCGCAAGCAAAGCTCCGCAGAATATCAAAAACTCAATCAAATCATCAAGACCGCGGTCCTGGTGGCGACCGGGCTGGTCTTCGCCATCAGCTTGCCGGTTGCGCTCGGCCGCCAGGATACGACGCGTCTCGGCTTCACCGGCCTTCCGCTCTCGCTGATTCCCCTGTCCTATCTCTACACCATCGGCCGTTATCGCCTGCTCAACTTGAACCTGCGTATCCGCCGCAATATTCAATACACGATTACTTCCTGGTTGTGGGGCGGGCTGCTCACGACGGTGTTTTTGTTCCTGCTCTTCAAGCTGCCGAAGGTGCCGTTCAGCTTTCCCCATTTTCGCCTCACCGGCACTTATCTCGAAGTGGTGGAAGCGCCGTTGCCCGCGGAACGCCGCGAAGCGCTGGAAAAAATCGTCATGATCGGCCTCGCGTTCGGCATATTCTATGCATTGCGTAGCATGAATCGCGCCGGGCAGTTGTTCATTGCGCGCAAGTTTTATCGCACCAGTTACGATTATCGCCGCGCGGTGAACGAGATGGCGGAAGTGATGGCGACCAAACTGGGGATGGTCGAACTGGCTAAGGGACTGGCGCAAAAGCTCGCCGAGCATATCCAGATCAAGCGTGTTGGCGTGCTGTTTTTCCGCGATCAGAAAGAATGTTGTTGCATGGAAGGCTACGGCTTCGAGCGGGATGAGTGGAAAGAGTTTTGCCTGGCCGTTGACCGCGAGCTCATCCACGTTTTGCAAAAGTTTCGCAGCGAGTCGCGCTTTAGTGTGGATTATCTACCCAACGACATGAAGGCGGAATTCGAGCGCCAAGGCTTCGCCCATCTCTTTCCCATTCGTTTCAAAGAAAAATTGGTGGGCGCGTTGCTGGTGGGCGAGAAGCTGTCCGAAGCTTCCTTTCTTGTCGAAGAACTGAATTATCTGGCTGCGGTTTCCAAGCAGGCCTCCCTGGCGATTGAGAACGCATTCCTATATGAAGAGCTTGCCGAACAAGAACGATTGAAGCACGAACTGGCCATTGCGAGGCGCATCCAATTGGCGTCGTTGCCGCAAGTCACGCCGCGCATCGAAGGCTTGGAAATCGCCGGTGTTTCCATTCCCGCCATGGAGGTAGGGGGTGATTATTTTGACTATCTCAATGGTGCGCCCTCGCTCGCTGCGCTGTCCAGCAGCAAGCCTGCTCGTGGCCCTGCGGAGCAGATCACGATCATTGTTGGTGACGTCAGCGGCAAAGGCACGTCGGCGGCGTTGTATATGTCGAAAGTGCAGGGCATCTTGCGCTCGCTACACGATTTCGGCCTGTCGCCGCGCGAATTGTTCGTGCGCGCCAATCATCTGCTGCGCCAGGCGATGGAACGAACCTCGTTTGTGACTTCCATCGGCGCGCGCTTCGAGCCGCACGCGCGGCGGATGCACCTGGCGCGTGCCGGCCATCTTCCCCTTTTTTATTATTCGGCCCAACACGGACACGTCGAAAAAATCACGCCCAAGGGCCTGGGCATGGGCCTGGATGATGAGAAGCTTTTCGCCGCGGAGCTGGAAGAGAAGAAGCTGAACTATGATTGCGGCGACGTGTTTCTGTTCGTGACCGACGGCATCACCGAAGCCCAAAACGGCACCGGCTCGGAATTCGGCGAAGAAAGCGTCAGCGAGATCCTTTCCCGGCATTCCACCGCTTCCGCAGAAAAAATTCGCGATCACATCATTGCCGCGGTCAAATTGTTCGCGCAGAATACGCAGCAGCATGATGATCTCACCGTGGTAGTGGTGAAGGCGAAGTGAGGCTGGCGTGAATGGTAGATAGTGGATAGTGGATCGAAGATCGAAGATAGAAGATAGAAGATCGAAGATAGTGCAATGCAGGCTTCGCTATCAACTATCTTCGATCTTCGATCTTCGATCCTCGATCTTCTATCTTCAATCTACTATCCACCCTCCCCTGCATAACCTTTCACTCCGCCGAAATTCAATAACACCCGCTATTTTCACGCCTCCAATCAAGTTTCTTCTTGACATCTAAACGCTTGCCTCGTATTATGCTTCCGCAATTCGACGACAAAGATCGGGCGTGGACAACCTGGCCTACCTCCCTCTCATCGTACCATGCCGTCGTGGCCGCCGGGCGCGACTGTTGAGGGCGCCTTGAATACCTCACATGAAACAGTCATCATATGCCGAATAAGAAACTCGTCACGCTGCAGGTCAACGGCTCGAGATACGAAATCGCCGTGCGACCATACGACGTGCTGCTGGACGTGGTGCGCGAACGTCTCCATCTCACCGGCACCAAGCGCGGCTGCGATATGGGTACCTGTGGCTGCTGCACCGTCATCATCGACGGCCGTGCGCGCCTGTCGTGTTTGACGCCGGTGCTGGACGCCCTCGGACATGACGTCACCACGATCGAAGGATTGAAATGCAAAGGCGAGCTACATCCTTTACAGCGCGCGTTCGCGGAACGCGGCGGCTCGCAATGCGGCTTTTGCACCGCCGGCTTTATCATGACTTCTAAAGCCTTCCTCGACCACCATACCCATCCCACGCGCGGCGAAATCGAAGAAGCTATTTCAGGCAACCTGTGCCGGTGCACGGGATATATCAAGATTGTGGATGCGATCGAGGCGGTGGCCCGCGAAGCCCGGTAGTGTCAATACCTCCTTTGAAAATGAGGAGGTTTCAAATAAATGACGATTCCCGATGAGCGATTTGCGATTGAAGATTCACGAAGGATTTATCAACATCTGAAATCGCTAATCGTAAATCAATCGAAGAAAATCAGGAACTTCATGAACCGCCGATTTACCCTGCGGAGATAAACCCATGCTCAACGTCATCGGCAAGCCCGTCCCCTTGATCGATGGTCTGAAGAAGACGACGGGCGAAGGCATTTACACCGACGATCTCAAGCTGCCGGGTATGTTGATCGGGAAAATCTTGCGCAGCCCCTTGCCGCATGCTCGCATCAAAGCGATCGATACCAGCAAAGCCGAAGCTCTGCCGGGGGTGCATGCCGTCGTCACCGGCAAAGAAGCGCCGAACACGTTTGGCGTGCTGCCAATCAGCGAAGACGAGACCGCGCTGGCCGTCGACAAGGCGATCTTCATCGGCGACAATATCGCTGCGGTCGCAGCCGATGATGAAGAAATCGCGCTGGAAGCATTGGACCTGATTGCAGTGGAATATGAAGCGCTGCCGGAGTATCGCAAGATCGAAGACAGCCTGAAGCCCGCGGCGGCGCCGATTCATCCCGATACCGTCGACGGCACTAACATTCACAAAGAAGTCGATCAGGATTTCGGCGACGTCAACGACGCGCGCCAGCACAGTGCCCATGTTCGCGAAGCGCAGTATGATTTCATCGGCGTCACGCACGGCTTCACCGAGCCACATTGCGTGATCGCGCATTACGAGGCCGACAATCGCATGACCGTGTGGTCGGCGCAACAAGTGCCGCATTATTTGCATCGCGCCCTCGCCAAAGTTTTGGAAATGCCCATGCATCGCATTCGCGTCCTACGCCCGATGGTCGGCGGCGCGTTCGGCGGGAAAAGCGACCCCTTTCCGCACGAAATGGTGGCGGCCTTGCTGTCACGCAAATGCCGCCGGCCCGTAAAGATACTGTTCGATCGCGAAGAAGTTTTCCTCAGCAATCACGGCCGCCATCCAACGCAGACGAAAATTGCGATGGGCATGGATGAGACCGGCAAGCTCACGTTTCTCGATTTAAAGGCGCACATCGATGGCGGGGCGTGGGGCAGCTTCGGTGTGGTCACGACTTACTATAATGGCGTGCTCAGCATGGGGCCCTATGATCTCCGCAATTTTCGTTACAGTGGCAAGCGCGTTTACACCAACAAAGCGCCATGTGGGGCCATGCGCGGCCACGGCGCGGTGAATTCCCGCTTCGCCATGGAAACTCTGATCGACGAGCTTTGCGAGGCAGCGCACCTCGACCCCTGCGAGGTGCGATTGCAAAATCTGCTGCCGCAAAACTGCAACACGGTCAACGGCTTTCGCATCACCAGCAATGGCACGCGCGCATGTATCGAACGCGCACGCCGGGCTTCGGCGTGGGACCAGAAATTCCGCAAATTGCCGTTCGGTCGTGGCCTGGGCGTGGCCTGCGGTTTTTATATCAGCGGCAGCGCGCATCGTATTCACTTCAACGATTTGCCCCAATCCACCGTCCATCTAAAGATAGATATGGACGGCGGCATTACCGTGCATTGTATGGCGGCAGAGATCGGGCAAGGCAGCGATACCATGCTGGCGCAATGCGTGGCCGAGCCCCTCGGCGTGAACCTGGATCGTCTGCGTATTTTCTCGAGCGATTCGGATGCCGATCCCATCGACCTGGGCTCGTATTCCAGCCGCGTCACGTTCATGGCCGGCAATGCCGCGAGAGAAGCCGCGATGAAAATTCGCGAAAAACTCGTGCTGGCGGCACAGGCGCTCACCGGCTATCCGGCCGATGCGTTTACTTTGAAAAATGAAGAGATCATTTACATGCGCGATCCACGCGTGCGCGTAACTTTCATGCAGGCGTTGGAAAAGGCGTTGGCAAACAACGGTGCGTTGATTGCGAAGGGCAAATACATGGGACCGCCGCCCATAGGCGGCAAATTCAAAGGTGCGCGCGCCGGGCTTTCGCCAACGTATAGCTTCCAATGCTACATCGCCGAAGTTGCAGTTGACACCGAAACCTTCGAGCCGCGCGTGGAAAAAGTGTGGGCCGCGCATGATTGCGGCAAAGCGTTGAATCCGCTCGCCGTCGCCGGCCAAATCGAAGGTTGCATTCACATGGGCCTGGGCCAGGCGTTGATGGAAGAAATGACCTACAACCGCGGCAATATTTTAAGCGCCAATTTTCTGGATTATCGGACGCTCACGCCCATGCAGATGCCGGAAGTCGAGGTCATTATTGTTGAAAGTGATGATCCCGAAGGCCCTTGGGGCGCGAAAGAAGCGGGCGAAGGGCCGTTGCTGCCGATCCTGCCTGCGGTCGCAAATGCGATTTACGACGCCATTGGCGTGCGCATGCGCAGCCTGCCGATGACGGCGGATAAGATCTGGAAAGCCGTACACGACACGCGCGAGAAGCGGAAGGTTCGCGCGCGTGCCGTGGTGGCTTAAAGCCTATCCGTAAATGTCATCCCGCAAGGGATCTTGGTTGACCCGGGCACAATACCGAGTTCGGGCCAGGGTGCCGAATCTACCAAGATGCCTTCTGCATGACAGAATGACTAAAGATGGTTTGCCTATACGTGCAAATAAAAAGCGTTGTAATCAGAATTTTGCAACGACAATAAGACCATACCAGAAAGCCGATGATTCTCCCGCGCTTTGAATATTATCAACCCGCAACCGTGGGCGAAGCTGTTGCGATTGCTCAATCTTGCGACGGCGATTTTGATTTCATCTCCGGCGGCACGGACTTGTTGCCGAATTACAAGAACCGCTTGAATGCGCGCGCCCACGTCATCAGCCTGAGCGGCATCAAGGAATTGTTTGAGATCACCCCCGAGCGTATCGGGGCGATGGCGCGTTTGCAGGACATCGCCAACCATGGGGAGCTCCAACACGCGCTACCGGTGATCCCCCACACCGCTGCGCTGATCGCCACGCCGCTGATTCGCGAATCCGGCACGCTCGGCGGCAATATCCTGCTCGACACGCGTTGCTACTATTTCAATCAAAGCTGGTTTTGGCGCAATTCCAAAAATTATTGTCTGAAAGCCGACGGCGACGTTTGCCTGGTGGTGCCGCAGCACGAGGTCTGTTACGCCACCTATTCCGGCGATCTCGCGCCGGTATTGATGACTTTGGGCGCGACGTTCGTGCTGATGGGTCCGGAAGGAAAGCGCGAAGTGCCTTCGGAAAAATTTTTCACACACGACGGCATTACACGACATGTGAAACTCCCAGAAGAAATTCTCACCCACGTCCTCTTGCCCAAGCCGGCGCGGACCTTGCGCGCAGATTATCAAAAGCTGCGCGTACGCGATGCCATGGATTTTCCCGTGCTCGGCGTTGCCGTGGCGATTGACTTAAATGAGACAACGATCCAACGCTTGCACATTGCATTGACTGGGGTGGCAACGACACCCCTGCTTTTTGAGGAATGTAGCCAGACCGTCATCGGTGATCAATTGACTGAAGACTTGATCGAAGGCCTAGCGAACGACATCATGAGCCAAGTCACGCCTTACCGCAACGTGGCGCTTTCGCCACAATATCGCAAAGCCATGATCGCGGTTTATATCAAAAGGCTGCTGCGGAAATATTTGAATGATTAACTACCATCCAGGCTCATAAATCGAGGTGATTCTTGTACAACCAAGACGGCGCGGTTTATATCGCAAAGCAAAATCAGAATAGTCACCGCCATGACAGCGTGGTGCAAGATCGCGAGCCCATGCTGGTGATCGAATATCGCGACGACCAATTCGACGCCCAAGGCTATCTGGTGATCGATATGCTGGTCAACGGTGTGGCCGGCGGCGGCTGCCGTATGAAGCAAGGTCTCACGCGCGCGGAGGTGATCACGCTGGCGGAAACGATGACGCGCAAATTCACGCTGATCGAGCCGCACCTCGGCGGTGCGAAATGCGGCCTTGATTTCGACCCCACGCGGCCGGAGAAGCTCATCGTGATGCAGCGGTTCTTCGACTATATCCGCGGCTTTTTGTTCAATTGCTACGTGACCGGTGCGGATTTGAACACCAATGAGCACGAGATCATCGCCTGCACGAAAGCCATCGGCTTGCCCTGCCCGCAATACGCTCTTGCCAAGAGCCTGGGAAATGAAGCTCATCGCATCAAAAGATTTTACCAAGGCATCAGCCTGTCCGTGAATGGTCGGGTGAATATGGTCATGAATGACGCTGCTACCGGCTTCGGCATTTGCGCAGCCGTGCGCCGTGCCGTTTCCCCGCAACCCCTGACGGAATGTTCCATGGCAATTCAAGGTTTTGGCAATGTGGGAGGGAGTGTGGCCAAATTCCTATTCGACAGCGGTGCGAAGATCGAAGCGGTGGGCGATCGCTTCGGCACAATTCATTGCCCGCAGGGTTTGGATATCGATTTTTTGCTGGCGCGACGCGACGAACGCACCAAAGCCGTCTTTCCAGCTCTGTTGCATGACCGCCAGTGCCCACCGGGTTGCGAATTGATCGCGGACACGGAAGCGATTTATGATTTTGGCGACGACGTGTTCATTCCGGTAGCTGACAGCGGGATCATCAGCGAATTGAACTTTCGGCGCATTCATGCGCGCCATATCGTGTGCGGCGCCAACGCGCCTTTTGCGACGATGGACATTGAAGAGCGGCTGTTTCGTTTGGGAAAAGTCGTAGTGCCGGATTTTATTGCGAACGCCGGCACGGCTGCGCTGTACAGTAGTCTCATGAGAGAAGAGGGGACGGTCTCAGTGGCGAGCCTGCGCCAAAGCATTGAGGACCAAATTGGCAGAGCCACGGAAGAAGCGCTGGTGAAGTCGGCGCGCGAAAAAGTCTCGCCACGCACCGCCGCAGAGATGATTGCGGCGGAAAAAATTAACGCCTATCCCTCCCAATATCTCACCACCATTTCGAAGCGCTGGCATAGCGGCTAAGTGGCTGTCCGAAAACCCTTAAATGTCATCCCGCAGGGATCTTGGTTGACTCGAGCACAGGGCTGAGTGGTGAATCGACCAAGATGCCTTCTGCATGACAGAATGAGGTTTTCGGATAGGCTCTAAATTGATAGCTCCACAGAAATTTAGGCTTACAATGAGATTTTGATAGGTACGTACGGGGCTTCAATACAAATCCGCTTTCATTTTGGCCACAATCGCTTCCAGCTTCTCCATTCGCTCGCGCATTTCCGACAGCATGCTTTTCAGTTCTCCGATTTCATCCCGCAATGAAGTAGAAGCCTGCTCGTTGGCTGTGGCCTCCGTCGCCTCGGCATACTCAAAAAGCAAATGCCGGTAGCGAACTTCCTTGTGTCCGGCCTGGCGCTGCGCCTGTTCAGCCAGAGGCGGCTGGCGGTTGATAAGCGTATGCAACACCTCCTGCGCTTCTTCCAGGCTGGCAAACTCGTATTGGCGGCCGGAGCGATTTTTGATCTCGCCAAGGGTTTGCGGTCCGCGCAGCAGCATGAGGCTCAGCGCCGCTTGTTGCGAAGCCGATAATTCCAGCCCGTTCTCACCGCCACGATGCGCATATTTCATTACGCGGCCTTCGCCGGAAATGAAAGCGCACAGGCCCTGGTCCCGCAACTGGCCCAGCGCGTCTTCCACTTCTTCGTCGGAATAATCCACGATCGGATCGCGGCTGGACTTTTGGTTGCAAGCTGCGACCAGCGCGTTCAATGTCATGGGATAGTATTCGGGCGTGGCCTGGCTTTTTTCGATCAAGCAGCCCAGAACGCGAGCTGCTTCGGGGGATAAGGTCATATGTTTTCCTTCAAAAAGTCGGGAACCGAATAAATGCGACCATTAGAAAACTGGGACGCGAACGCGCACCCGGGAAAGCATTGTCGCGGTGAATGGCGAAAGTTAACAAGAATACGGCAGTCTTTGCAAGACGAAATCTACTGCGTTTTCGCGCCCGAGAAAATTCTTGACTCTTGCGGGCTTTTCTTTTACATTTCTGGTCAAAATTTAAGCGGGTTTTTTCGCGATGTAATATGGCTTCTTTGAATCGCAACGTGCTCATCCTCAACCAAAACTACGAGCCGATGAGCGTCATAACCGCCAAGAAAGCCGTAATCCTGATTTACCTGGGCAAGGCTGAGATCATCGAACGCCATCCCATCTGGGAAGTGCGCTCGGTGCGGAACGCCATTCCTTTCCCGAGCATCGTGCGTTTGGTCGCTTTTATCAACATTCCGCGCAAACGCGTGGTGCTGTCGCGTAAAAACATCATCAAGCGTGACAACGGCCGGTGTCAATATTGTGGTTCGCCGCACAAGCCGCTCACCGTCGATCACGTTCTCCCCAAAAATCGCGGCGGCGAAGACTCGTGGGAGAATTTGGTGTGCGCATGCGTGTCCTGCAACAACCGCAAGGGCAACCGCACGCCGGATGAAGCCAAAATGCCGTTGTATCGCAAGCCGCAAAGGCCGACGCATATTTTCTTCATGCAGCATTTCGTGGGAGTCGTGGATGAGCGCTGGAAGCCGTATTTGTTTATGAACTAGAACTCCAGCCTTGATTCGCTCTGGTCGTGGAGCGTGGCGGTTCCGACCGGAGCATTGGGATGCGTCTCCGGCGCTTGTAGTCTGCATGAGGCGCATTTTTTTTGGGGAAAGCTCAAAAGCGGTCAGTGGGGGCGTGTGGTAGTATGAGATTTACTGAATATTTTCTCGCTACAAGAGGCCGCCCGGATCGCGCCTTCATAAAGAACGAATGGATCCAGTTCGTAATCCAGTGTCCGATAAGAGAAGAAATTCAGACCGATGGCAGAATCAGGCGATGGGCGAGGATAGCAGATATGAACGATCGCACGTTGCGGGTTGTTTGACTGAACGATGGGGTGACTGTTCATAACGCCTTTTTCGATCGTTCTTTCAAGGAGGACTTATGAAAATACAATATTTTGAGGATACCGATACCTTATATGTGTTACTGAGCGACAAAGAGATTTACGAGACGAAAGATTTGGATGAAAACACCATCATCGAGCTAGATCAACATGGTAAGCTGGTGGGTATTACGATCGAACACGCTAAAGAGCGCGCCGATTTGGCTAATTTCTCATATCAGCAGGTTGCGGTGCAAAAAGCGGCCTGGGGCTCCGCCAAGACCCAAGGGTTTGCAAGTTAAAAAACGAAAATGTAACTCACTAACCCGTCATAAATCGCGCGGTTTCTGTATGACGATGCTGTTTAGATTGGATACCTTTCTTCTTGATGAACAAAAAACGCATTCTCAGCGGTATGCGGCCGACCGGGCGTTTGCACATCGGCCATTATGTCGGCGCGCTTGAAAACTGGGTACAACTTCAAAACGAATTTCATAACTTTCACCTCATCGCAGATTACCACTCGCTGACGACCGGCCTCGACACTTCCGACTTCTATTCTAACACCATCGATATGGTGACGGATTGGCTGGCGGCAGGTATCCGTCCCCAAGAGAGCCCCATTTTCCGCCAATCGCAGGTGAAAGAGCACGCCGAGTTGTTCTTGATTTTCAGCATGCTCGTCACCAAAGAGCGTTTGGAACGCAATCCGACTTTAAAAGAGCAAGCGCGTGATCTGAATTTGGACACCCTGGTTTACGGCCATCTCGGCTATCCCGTGTTACAGGCAGCGGATATTCTCCTGTATAAAGGTGACGCCGTGCCCGTAGGAGAAGATCAGGCGCCGCACGTGGAAATCACACGCGAAATCGCACGCAAGTTCAACAACACTTTTGGCCCCGTTTTCCCGGAGCCCGAAGTACTGCTCACAAAGTTTTCGCGCCTGCCAGGACTCGATGGACAGGCCAAAATGAGCAAGTCCCTCGGCAACACGATTTTGCTATCGGATCCGGCGTCAGAGGTGCAAGCGAAAATGCGTAAAGCCGTTACTGATCCCCAAAAAATCCGCAAGGGCGATCCCGGTCGGCCGGATATCTGTTTGGTATTCACGTACCACAACAAATTCAACCCGGCGGAAGTCAGCGAGATTCGTTCCGGCTGTGAAAGCGGCAAACTGGGTTGTGTGGAATGCAAGCAACGCTGCGCCAGCCGCATTTCGGAATTCTTGGCGCCGATGCAGGAAAAGCGCGCTTACTATGAAGCCCATCCGGCCGAGGTAACAGACATTCTTGCGCATGGAGAACAAATCGCGCGCCGGGAAGCGCACAAGACGATGGCCGAAGTGCGGCAAGCGATGAAGCTGGGCGAGGTGGGGAGCAATAATTCACAATTGACAATTCACAATTGACCGTTCACAATTCATCGTTGAGCACTTGCGGTTATCAATGGTGAACGGCCAATTGTGAACAGACAATTGTGAATTGCGAATTGTGAATTGCGAATCGAGATATGGCATGGCCTATCGCGTCAAGCTCAGAATGTTCGAGGGTCCGCTCGACCTGTTGCTCTTTCTGATCAAAAAAGAAGAAGTCGATATTTACGATATCCCCATCGCGGAGATCACGCGGCAATACCTCGAATATCTCGAGATTCTCACCCTGCTCGATCTCGAAAGCGCGGGCGATTTCATTTTGGTGGCGGCTACTCTGATTCGTATCAAGGCGCAGATGCTACTGCCCAAGAATCCGGAGGAGCAGGAAGAAGAGGAAGAAGACCCGCGCCAGGAGCTGGTGCGGCGGCTGCTGGAGTATCAGCAATACAAAGAAGTCGCGCTGCAGCTCGGCCATTTCGAGTTCCGCGAGCGCGATTATTTCGGCCTGGGCTATCGCAACTATGATTTCAGCGACGAGCCGCCGGATTACTCCGAGCTCAGCGGCCAGGTTTCGCTTTTCGATTTGATGGCGGCCTTCAAGCGCGTGTTGATGCGCGTTCCCAAGCAAGGGCAGCATCGCATCGAGCAGATTCCGGTGAGCGTCGACGATCAAATCGACTATATTTTGCAGGAGCTGCAAGTCAGTCGCCAATTGTTGTTCGTCTCGTTGTTACAAAAGCTGCCGAGCAAGGTTTACATGATCGTGACCTTTCTGGCTTTGCTGGAAATGATGCGCCGTGGCGCCATTACGGCCACGCAATCTTCGTCGTTTGGAGAAATTTGGATTCAGAAAGTTTAATGGAACAACAAGAACTCAAACGTGTCATCGAAGCCTTGATTTTTGCCGCGGACGCGCCACTCACCGCCGAGCGCATTCGCGAAACATTGCCGGAAGAGCTGAATGGATTTGATTTGAACCACCTCGTCGCCGAATTGAATCGCGATTACGAAGACAGCGGGCGGGCGTTTTTCATCCGGCACATTGCCGGCGGCTATCAAGTGAGCACGCGGCCGGAGTTACACAATTGGGTCAAAAAACTGTTTCTCGGCCGGAATAAGATGCGCCTGTCGCATGCGGCTCTCGAAACACTCGCCATCGTCGCTTTCAAGCAACCCATCAGCCGCGTAGACGTCGCCCAAATTCGCGGCGTGAATTCCGACGGCGTGATCGGCACCCTGCTGGAAAAGAAGCTCATCACCATCAGCGGCCGTTCCGAAGGCGTCGGCCGGCCTCTGCTCTACAATACCACACCGGAGTTTCTGCAATACTTCGGCGTCAATGATCTTTCCGATTTGCCCAAGCCGCGCGAAATCGAGGAATTAATCGGAAAGGAAGGCATGCCCGAGGAAGTGCTGCATGCCTTGAGCGATGAAAAACAGCTCGAGCTGCCGATGAACGTCAATGCCGAAGGGCAAACGGAGGCTGAGGACCTCGCTCCGCAAGTCGCTGCTCCGGCGCCTATCGACGAAAAATCCGAAGCAGCTCTAGCGGCAACGATGCTGGAAGAAATAGCGCCGGCGGAGCCGGCTGCCGGGCAGAATGACGTCTCGTTAGAGAGTGAAAGTCTTCCCGAGCCCGTCCGGGCCCCCGAAGTGGAGCAATCCTTGGAAGAAGAAGTGGATGCGATTGTCGTGGAAGATCCGGATACCAGCGAATCCGAAGCCACTGAAGGCGAAAGCGATTCGTCCGAAGCCGGCGAAACGGCAAAAACCGCTATCCAGGCAATGGCTCCCTTCACAGAAAATCACATTGCCGTGCCTGAAACGGAAGCGCAATTTCCAGGAATGATAGAACCGGAATTACAAGCTGTAAGTGAGCCGGCGCCGGCGCCTGCACCTGAGACAGTTCCGCCCCGAATGAGCGAAAGCATGTTTCTAGATGAAGCAGTAACCCCTGCGCCGCAACAGCGCGAGAAGCGCAGAAAACGTGTGCGCCTGGAAAGCCCGATCGAGCCCGGCCCAGTCGCTGCTGGCAGCGAAGGCAGTGCTCCGCCGGCCGTGCGGGTCATCGGTCTCGATGAAGTTGCTCCGCCGGTGGTAGATTCCTCCGTTGCCGGGGAAATCGTCCCCGCCCTCGTGCCGGTGCACGAATTTACTTCTGAGCAGGTCCATTCCAACCAGCCCACGATCGTTGACCTAAACGATGTCTCCGGCGCGCTCTCCAAAGTGTCCGCGGTTCCGGTTATGGACACGGGTCAATCGGAGCCGATACCGCCGGCGCCAGCCTCTCCTACGCTGAAGAAAAATGTTGAAATTGAAACACCTTTTTTCGTGTTGGCCCCGTCAGCGAACGGGGCGCCGTGGATGGATGATACCAGCAAGAATGAGAGCAGCGTGGCAGGATTTCTCAGAAGAGCCGTGCAGTGGATTAGAAGCACCTGGCAAAAGCTCGTTGGCAAATGAATGGTTATGATCCATGCGTCTGAATCGCTATCTGGCCATGTGCGGCGTGTGCTCGCGACGCCGCGCAGACGCCTTGATTCTGTCAGGCGATATTGCCATCAATGGCAGGACGGTGCGCACGCTCGGGGCGCAAATCGAGCCTGCGCGTGACAAAATCAAAGTACGCGGCGAGAGCGTGCGTGCGGTAGATATAACCACTTACGTTATGCTCAACAAACCGGCGGGCTACATCACCACCGCAAGCGATGAAAAAGGCCGGCCCACGGTACTCCAGCTCGTGCGCACGCCGGTACGTTTGTTTCCAGTTGGCCGCTTGGATCGCGACAGCGAAGGTTTGTTGTTGCTGACAAATGACGGTGAGCTTGCTTATCGTTTGATGCACCCACGTTACAAGGTGCCGAAAGTGTATCGCGTTGTTCTGGACCGGGAGGTAGCGCCGGGCGTTATCTCGAGTTTCCGGCGGGGTGTAAAAATAGATGCTTTCAAACCTGCCCGGGGCGAGTTGAGATTCCTGGATCGTGACCGGCGTTTTTGTGAAATGACGATCCTCACGGGCCGCAACCGGCAGGTGCGGCGCATGTTTGAAGCGTTGGGATACCGCGTCAGAAATCTCCAACGTGTTGGCGTCGGACCTCTGGCGCTCGGCGGGTTGCGGCCCGGTGCATGGCGTTATTTGAACAAAAAAGAAATGGCGCAACTCAAGCAGGCCGTAAGCCCGGTCGGGCAGTGAGTAGGGCAGATGGAGATTCGCAATAAGCGCGTGCTGGTCTTAGGCGGTTGGGGATTGGTCGGTTCGGCCGTGTGCCGGAAGTTTCTACACGAAGCGCCGGATGAAATCGTCATTGCCTCGCTCACCGAAGGGGAAGCACGCGAAGCCATCACGCACCTGCGTAAAGAAACCCAGACCGATTTGCGCCTTACGCCCTGCTGGGGGAACATTTTTGTCAGTGACGCGCTCCAGGGCAAATCCCGTGCGGAAATTTTGGAGAGCGAACTCCTGCGCAACCTGCTGATTGCAGACGTGCTCGACGAGTTGGGCGAAGACGTGCTCACGCGCTCGTGGCTGTATCAAATCCTGGAGAAATATCGCCCGCACCTCATCGTCGACTGCGTGAACTCGGCCACGGCGCTCGCCTATCAAGACGTATTCGCGAGCTACTATCGCGTTAAGTCGCGTCTTGGCCGCTTCAAGGCGCAGCAACAGTACGATGCCTCCTTTATTTCCGAGCTGGAGAAACTGCTGTGTACGTTGTATATTCCACAGTTGATCCGGCACGTACAGATTTTGTATGAGAGCATGCGCCGCTTTCGCACGGAGGTCTATTGCAAGGTCGGCACCAG
>JBOHQX010000219.1:0-21649 GCA_050732395.1 bacterium | reverse complement strand
GGCGAAATGCGCACCAGCCGGTGCACGCCCGATTCAGCGCGTAAATAGCCGTAGGCATATTTGCCGCGCACTTCGATGGCCGCATCTTTCAAGCCGGCTTCATCGCCCGCTTGCAAATCGATGACGTCGCAAGCGTAGCCACTGCGCTCGATCCAGCGCATGTACATGCGAAACAACATCTGCGCCCAATCCTGGCTCTCCGTGCCGCCGGCGCCGGGATGGATGGTGAGAATCGCGTCGCATTCGTCGTGCTCGCCGGACAACATGCTGCGCAGCTCGAGCTCATCGACGCGTTGGGTGAGGCCGAGCAACCCGGTTTCAGCCTCGGCAAACAGTGCTTCGTCTTTGCCTTCTTCGGCCAATTCGAGCATTACGGCTACGTCTTCACGCGTGTGCTCGAGTTTGCGCCAGGCTTCCACCCATTCGCGGCGCTGCGAAATGTCTCGCATCACCGCTTGCGCCTTTTCGCGATCGTTCCAAAAGTTCGCGGCCGCAGTCTTGGTCTCCAGCTCGGCGATTTCTTTTTCTTTCTTGAGTACGTCAAAGACTGTCCCGCACGGCCAACACACGGCGGGACAGGCCCTCGAGTTGAGTGTGCAAATCTTCACGCATAGATCAACAAGGTTCCTTTCACTGATTTTCGTAATATAAAAACAAAATGTTGTGAGATGCAAGCGAGGTTTTGGGTGACAAGCCAACAACAAAAAATCTGCACGTATGACCAACTGCACCACGCGTGCAATGGAAGTTTCATCTTGATTGTCAGGTGATTTTTGGTCATTTTGCAAAAAACCGGCGGCGGCACCTGCGATCAAAACCGGCGTCCAAGCGATGGCAGCGGCTGTGCTCGAGCTGCTGCAAGCGCAATAGGCGCGAGGGCGTGATGCTACTCAACGATAGCGACTTCGGGAGTGGGAGGGGACGAGCAGACGCCAGATAGTTTGCGCGATTTCGCGGAGACGCAGGTAAAAGCTTCTTTTGCATGTGGCTGAAGCGAAATCTCATCGGGACACAGACGTGACCGAAACCAATGAGGGCAAAACGATTAAGAAGATGAAAGATAGAAGATGAAAGATAGAAGATGGAGGATAGATGATCGGATGCTTTTGTACGATCTTCCATCTTCTATCCTCTACCTTCCATCTTCTTAACCGTTTTGCCCTGATATTTTGCAAAGATTTCATTTGTACCCCAGAACGCATTCATGAAAAGAAACCTCGCTGAGCTTTCACAAAGAGTTTTCGATCTTCTCATCATCGGCGGCGGCATTTACGGCGCGAGCGCAGCGTGGGATGCGGCCAGTCGTGGCTTGTCCGTTGCCTTGATCGAGAAGGGCGATTTCGGCGGCGCGACTTCTTCGAATAGCTTGAAGATCATTCATGGCGGCTTGCGCTATTTACAGCACGGAGATTTTAAGCGCATGCGTGAGTCCATCCACGAACGTATGGTGCTGATGCGCATCGCGCCACATCTCGTGCATCCCCTGCCTTGCGTCATGCCCACTTACGGCCATGCGTTGAAAGGCAAGGAAGTTATGACCCTCGCGCTCTTCTTGAACGATCTTGCCGGCTTCGATCGCAACGGGCTGAGTGATCCCCAAAAACATTTGCCACGCGGCCACGTCATTTCCAAAGCGGATTGTCAAAAACTGATTCCCGGGGTCGATGAAAAAAATCTAACCGGTGGCGCCCTTTGGTACGATTGCCACGTTCACAACTCAGAGCGCATGCTGCTGTCTTATCTGCACTCCGCCGTCGCGGCAGGCGCGCAGGTGGCGAACTACGTGCAAGCCACCGGCTTCCTGGTGCGGGACAAAGCCGTGTTTGGTATCAAAGCGCGTGAAGTTTTTTCCCAAGAAGAATTCGAGATACGCGCCCGGCTGGTGATCAACAACAGCGGGCCATGGGTCAACAAAGTTTTGGGATTGACAAACGGGTTGTATTCCGGCAAAAGAGTGCTATTGTCCAAAACCATGAATCTAGTCCTGGCGCGGCAGCTCATTCCGGAATACGCCGTGGGTGTGCCCAGCAAGTTTGAATTCACCGACAGCGATGCCGTGCTCAACAAAGGCTCACGCCTGCTGTTCCTGAAACCCTGGCGCAACGTTACCGCCGTCGGTACCACGCATGTCCCGTATCACGGCGAACCAGACGGTTTTCGCGTGACGGAAAGAGACGTGCAAGAGTTCATCGACGAATTGAGTGCAGCTTATCCGGCGGCGGGTCTGTCGCGCGCCGACGTCGCCTTCTTCAACGGTGGGCTATTGCCTATGGAGGGCTTCAATGCGCGCACGGGGGACGTTCGTCTGCTCAAACAATACATTTTGCGGGATCATCAAACAGAAGACGGTCTTACCGGATTGCTCACGGTCGTGGGCGTGAAATACACGACCGCGCGCGACGTGGCTGAAAAATCGATTGACCTGGCGATGAGAAAACTGGGCTTGCCGTCGCGCAAATCTCCCGCTCAACATACGCCCATTCACGGGGGGAAGATCGAGAGATTTGACGATTATCTGCGCGCCGAAACACAAAAACAGCCATACGGGTTGAGGCCCGCAATCGTGAAACATCTCGTGAATAACTATGGTGCAAGCTACCCCGAATTGTTGCGCGACTGCGAAGGAAATTCCGATTGGAAAGAAACGCTTGGCGCCGGCACCGAGGTTTTGAAAGCGGAGGTGATTCATGGCATGCGCGAGGAGATGGCACTCAAGCTGGCAGACGTCGTTATGCGCCGCACCGACCTCGGCGCTGCCGGCCCTCCCGGCAAGGAGGCGCTGCAAGAATGCGCGCTGCTCATGGCTGCCGAATTGGGCTGGAATCCAGCGCGTGTACAGGCCGAGATTGCTGAAGTGGAAGGGTTATACGTGCCTGCATGAACACTGTTTTTGAACAAGCCGCCCGATTTCACGGTTGCATCTTCGATGGTATCTAAAAATCATGGCTTCAAAGAACCCGAGCTGAATCAAATTGCTCGCATGATCGTCAAACACTACGCTAAACTCTTGCAGGCTTGGCATGAGTACTTTGATTCTTGAGACAGAACCACTTGCCATTCAAGTTGCCATCTCAAACCAAAAACTGATCATCGAGCTAGCCGATGGTCGCAGTATCACCATACCACTTGCATGGTATCCGCGACTGCAAAGCGGCTCTGAAGAAGAGAGGCAAAATTGGCAATTGCTAGGAGGGGGATATGCCATCGAATGGCCGGATCTTGATGAGCACATCGGCGTCGCGGGATTGTTGGCTGGGAAGCGCAGTGGAGAAAGTCGAAGGTCATTCGAAATCTGGAATTCTTCCCGTACAACCAATAAGAACGGAAAGACTGCAGGACAAACGTAGTGCCCTGATTGAAATTTGTACGCGTGTCGCGTCATAAGATTTACGGGAGATTTATCTGGCCTTCTCGATCTGCTTCTATATTCTTTTTCATCCCCAACGCTGACGAGCCAGCTCAAAAAGACAAAATGATGGACGACAAAATGATGAAGAATTATTTTGTCGTCCATCATTTTGTCTTTAAAAAATCTTTACTTTTTTAAACGCATTGAACTTGCAAAGGAATAATTAAATGTTGCGCCTGCCCTTACTTTTTTCTATTTTCCTCCTTCGGATTCAAAAGCCTACTGAACAATTTCATTCCTCAAAGTCTTGTGAAGACTAAAAGCTTATGACCAATCTGCTTTTCAAGCGTGCACAGCTTGCCAACGCCTCGCTGCCACTGCTACTCCTGTCGCTGCCTTTTGTGTTGAGCTGCAATTACGATCACGGCGTCGATCCCGTGCCCACGAAAATCAGTGGCGAGGTGATTTTCGCCAATACGCCGCCACCGGATTACGTGCGCGAAGCGGTATTCATCGCTGCGAAAAAACTGCCGCCGGACAATTTGCTGACGGACGTCGTGTTCAGCGATCCTCTGCTTTTCGACACCGACACTGCTCGCACTGAACCGGACACCGTCCGCTACGAACTCATTGTCGATGCGGGCAAGTACGTAACCTCGGGCGTACTCTGGCGGCGGCAGAACGAGCCGTGGGACATTGCCAATATTCTCGGCGTGTACACCGCGCCCGGGCAAATCACGCCTCAAGCAATCGAGCTGACGCCGGAGCATCCCGTGGCCGACAACGTCAATATCATCGCGAATTGGGATCTAGCCAAACGCGACGCCTATATTGAAGGCACGGTCTCTTTCAAAGATGAATGGCCGGCCAACACGGAAATCGTGGCGCTGGCTTTTTATCCCGTCATTCCGCGCAACCAGTTCGAGTATATCATCTATCTCAAAGGCTTGGACATCAACGTCAAAAAGTTCACACCCACGCATCATTTTCGCACGGCAGTGAGCAGCGGCGAATACAAATTCATCGCGCTCTTTTGGTTCGGCCGGGGAACGAGTCTCGCCGATATCCGCGCCGCAGGATTCTACCATTGTCCCACGGATTCCTTGATTCCCCAAAAAGTGCTTGCGCCCGCCGGCGAAACAACTCGTGACGTGAATTTCGACGTGTACTTTTCTTCGCTGCAGGACGGCGGAGTCAAATTCTGCAAAGATTGCGGTGATTGCCCATAGCCAGCACATTTGTCTTTTGTAGGAGTCTTGGTGAGCGCCGTCCACAACACTCGCGGATAGTGTTACTCACAATGATGGGGTAAGACTCACCAGGGTTCATCCGAATGACAGGGCTCAGTGGGCCATCCACTCGGTTAGGAAATCGCCGGATACAGCAATACCTATTGCATTCGCTTGCCAACACCTCGGGAGATGCTTCGTGAGTAATTATGCTTGCGCCCCGTTGCCGCGGGGCTTTTTTATGCTCGTTATTTCGTTTCTCGTCTTTCGCTTCAATGTTTTCGCTCAAAATCCTTTCCACGGCAATATCGCCGGCAAAGTCACCGCTGCGCAAACGGGCGAAGTCTTGCCCGGCGCAAATGTGCAGATTCAAGGAACAGTATTGGGCAGCACCACGGACGCGGAAGGCATTTTCATCATCAAGAAGCTGCAGCCCGGGATTTACACCGTGCGCGTCAGCTATATCGGCTACGATCTGGCGCACGCGGCTGTGACGGTTCTGGCCGATTCCACCAGCCGGCTCAGTTTTGTCCTGCAGACCACTTTGTTGGAAGGCGCGCAGGTCGTCGTCACCGCGACACGCCAAGTGGAGGAAATCAAGACTGCGGCGGTCAGCGTGAGCGCATTGACGAATGAATCCGCCATGCGCCGCCAGCCCTTGCGCATTGACGCCGCTCTGGAAAGCATTCCCGGCGTAAATCTCATCGGCGAGAACGTCAACGTCCGCAACAGCACGGGTTACACGCGCGGCCTCGGCAGTCGCGTGTTGATTCTCATCGACGGTGTGGCGGCCCTACCCAGCGACTTTGGCAACATGAATTGGGATATTCTGCCGGTGACGGACTTCGAGCGTATCGAAGTCATCAAGGGTCCGGCTTCGGCGATCTATGGCTCATATGCCTTGGGCGGTGTGATCAACATTATTACCCAGCCGCCACGACCGGAAGGCCGTCTCGCCGTACGCGCGAGCGGAGGCATTTATGATGAGCCTTACCAAAAAGAATGGCAGTGGACGGATCGCTCGCTCAACTTCAATCGCCAGGACTTGAGCTATTCGAGACAAGTTGGAAACATGGGCTTGCGCCTTTCTCTGGGACGGCACGAATCGACCGGTGATCGGGAAAATCGTCATTTTCATCGCTGGAATGGCACGGCCAAGCTCGATTTCCGTTTCACTGAGGCCTGGGATTTGACCTTGTTCGGGGCATATGCACGCGATCGTCGCGGCGAATTTGTGTGGGGGGAGAATGGCCGGCCTTTCATCGTGCCGCTGGCGTTCAAAGAGTATCGCCTGGCGCTCGATGCCTATACCGGCTATGCCCGTGCACGTTATCGTGTGAAAGAGTGGCTGGAATTGTCTCTGCGCGCTTCGCTCGTGAGGCAATTGACCGGCAATCAATTCCAGGTGGAAGGCGATTTCGAGCCCGCCCAGGGTCCGGGCGCGAATTTTCACGTGTATGCGCGCTTGGACAGCAATTTCAGCTTCACCACGGGCCTCGACTATCGTTACGACTTCGCCGAGCAACGCCAGATTGGCCAGCATTTCGCTTACACGATTTCGCCCTATTTTCAGACGATCTGGGAGGCAAGCCGGCGCTGGCGTGTCACCCTCGGCCTGCGCTATGATCACTATTATCTCCTGCCGGGGCCGGAGGTCTTCACCAAGACGGTTTACAATCCCATCAAAGATCGCGAAGAATTCGTCAGTGTCGTCAATCCCTTGCCGCAAGGGTTGGAGGAACAACATCTGAGCCCACAGCTCGGCTTGAGCTATCAAGTCGCGGAGGGCAGTGTGCTGCACAGCGCAGTGGGTCGCGGCATTCGCATTCCGGCTTTGGGAGAGAGATTCTTGCAATTCGATCAGCCGATTCCGTTTCGACCGAACCCATACGTCGCCACGGAGAGATCGTGGTCCTACGAGCTTGGCTGGCGTCAACGCTTGAGTGCGCACGCCGATCTCGAAGTGGCCGGATTTTACAATCTCTTTGACGAATTGATCGAGCCGGTGTTCGTGGCCAGCGGCACGAGTTTTTATGCCACGCTCGTCAACATCACGCAGGCGCGTATTCCGGGCGTGGAAGTATCGACGCGCATGCGGTTTTGGCGCAATCGTTTTGGACTCGAGGCCTCGGCCACGTGGACCGATCCTACGATTACCAAGGCCGGTGATTCAACGGTGGTGCCGATTACTTTTCAGGATGGAGATCCGCTGACGTACCGTCCGGAATTCATCGCCTACGTCACGCCTTCGTTGCATCTCGGCGCATTCTCGCTCGAGGCGGATTACAGCTACGCTTCCACGGTTGCGGTGCAGCTTTTCATCAACGACCAGCGCGTGCCGAAGAAACAATTGGACGGACGCTTGCTTTATCGCTGGTCCAATCTCACTCTGCAATTCGCCGTGCGCAATTTGTTGCAGTATTATTATGCGCAAGTCGAGCGCAACCTCAATGAGGTGCGCAGTTTTTCGATGGGGTTGATGTGGGAGTATTGAATTGTTGAGGATCGAGGGTAGTGGATCGAGGGTAGTAGATCGTAGATAGTGGATAGTGGATTGAGGTGGAGGAGAGATGATGCTTGGTTTAACTATCCTCGATCCACTATCCTCGATCTTCGATCTCCCACCTACCACCACCCATCCACTCCGCCAGCACAGGAGAAAAATAAATATGGAAATGCCAGCTTGGGCCCGGAATGTTATCGAGGCTCAAACACCGCGCAAGCTGTCCGAGGCTGAATTTGAACACCGGTGGCAATACTATTGGTCTTACCAGTTCATGCTGGCAAAATTCTATATCTGTCCGGCGTTGGAGAGGTGGGGTTTCAATTTCGAGGGCGCCAGAGTATTGGATGTAGGCTGCGGCAACGCCGGCGTTCCTTTCGCCATGATATCTCGCGGTGCGCAATGCACGGGTCTGGATATTTCCGATATGCAGAAGCTCGAAGCGGACGGTTATCCTTTCCGTTTTGTGCTCGGGGACATGTGCAAGCGGGAGACGCTCAATCGTTTGGAGAGGAATTACGATCTTGCCGTCGTGCGTGACGTCATCGAACATATCGCCAACAAGCGCGATTTCCTGGAAAATATCATCGAGGTGCTCGCGGCCCGGGGAAAAATCTACATCACGTTTCCTCCTTATTATTCTCCATTCGGCGGCCACACGCAGAATCTCAAATCGAAAATCGGCTACCTTCCTTATTTACATTTGCTACCCAGCCCGCTTTTCAAAACGCTGGTCAGGCAAATCCAGCCGGCGGGAGCGATTCAAGAGGAACTGCTTTCGCTGAACGACATCCGCACCACGGTCAAAGCCGTCGAGCGCGTGCTCTCAGCTTGCAAACTGAAGATTTTGCAGCGTGAGTTTTATGCGATCCGCCCGACGTACCACATTCGCTACGGCCTCAAGCCGCGCCGCGCTTTCTGGGGTGCGCTACCGGGCTTGCGAGAATGCACCATCACGGCGGCTTTTTATTATGTGGAGAAGAGCTAATTCGGCTCAAAATTAAAGGCAAAACTATTTCGGGCAAAACAATTGGCAAGAAACTTTCAGATTTTCTATGTCGAGCTTCTTTGGTTGGCCAGCCACTAAATCGTCATCCCAACGCTTGTTTGAAATCCTCCATCAAATCCTCTGTCGCCTCGACGCCTACCGAGAGCCGAATCAGCTTATCTGATATTCCCAAACGGCGGCGATCTTCCTGCGACATACCGGCATGCGAAGTCTTCGAGGGGCGAGTGATCAACGTTTCGACCACACCCAAGCTCGGTGCCACCAACGGAATTCGCACCCGCGATATGAAGCGCTCGGCCTCTTCCACTCCACCTTTCAGTTCGAAACTCATCATCCCGCTGAACCCTCTGAACAGTTTTTTCGCGCGCCCATGTTGCGGATGGCTTTCCAAACCGGGATAGTTCACATTTTCAACCGACGAATGAGATTCTAGAAAGCGCGCCAGCGCCAGCGCACTTTCATTCTGATAGCGCATGCGCAGCGCCAGCGTCTTGACGCCACGATGCAACAAATAGCAAGCATGTGGATCGAGCGATCCACCCAGGTGATTCAGCTTGTGCGTGATCTTTTCAATGAGATCCGCGCGACCGATAACGCAACCGGCCACGAGATCGGAATGGCCGTTCATATACTTCGTGCAACTGTGCAGGACCAAATCAAACCCGTGTGCAATGGGATTGAAATTCACCGGTGAGGCGAAGGTGTTGTCGATGAGAAAGATCAAGCCATGTGCGCGGGCGAATATCACGGCAGCTTCGAGATCGGCGACTTGCAACGTGGGATTGGTCATGGCTTCGACATAAACCGCTTTGGTATTTGGCCGCAGACTTTTTTCCCAGGTTGCGGGCGCGTTGGCATCCAGAAAAGAATACGACAAACCGAATCCGGCGAAATCCTTAGTGAGGAAATCATGCGTGCCGCCATACAGGCAATCCTGTGCGAGCAAATGCCCGCCTTCGCCGAGTACAGTCAGCAACGCGGTTGTGATTGCCGCCATACCACTCGCGGTGACCAGCGCAGCCTCCCCGCCCTCCAGGGCAGCAAATTTGCGATGCAAAGCGACATGATTTGGCGTGTTGTTCAAGCGGATATACTTGAGATCGTGATAACTTTGCTCGCCGGCGTACAGAAACATCGCGGTTTGATAAATGGGCATTGCAACAGCACCCTCCGCGCGCGGGCTCGGCTCGCCGGCGTGAATCAATTGGGTCTCTAATTTGTGTGGCATAGCCTCTCCTGACAATATGAGATTGAAAAGAATCTTTTTAACCGTCATGAAAATAAGCCCACGCGGATTGAAGAAGCCCGCGGATAAAGCCATCATTGGCGGGCTTCTTCAATCCGTGGGTAAGATTTATTGCTGCAGGAATGACTCAGCTTCTTGAGCTTCACGAATGTGCAAGTTGTTTCTCCGCCTCCAGAATCAACGCCACTTCTTCTTCCGGCGCCTGGGCCACTAGGCGTTTCGAGCTGTGCACCCAGAAATAGAGCAATGCGATCAGCAAAAACATGGCGACGCCCAGGACCCCGGGTCGATAATCCGGCACGGCGAAGGTTGCAATCAATGAAAGCAGGGCAAGAATAGCACCGAGATAAGCGCCACCGCTTCCCAGCGGGCTGAGGTAGGGCCGCGCCAATTGCGGGCGTTTGCGTTTGAGCTGAATATAGGCGAACATGACGAACGCATAAGAAATCACGGCCCCGAACACCGCCATGTTCAACAACGCCGCGCCCACCAGGCCCGCGCTGAAAACGTCGATCAAGAGCGCGCAACCCAGCCCGATCAATGCTCCCAAAATCAGCGCACGGTGCGGTGTGTGAGTTTTGTAGCCGGTGATGGAGAGCGCAGGAGGAAAATAGCCGGCACGTGACAGCGCAAACAACACGCGGCCATAGGCGTAAATAATCGTGTGAAAGCTGGCAATCAATCCCGTCAACGCAACCAGAGTCAACACCGTGGTCGTGGCGCCGCTGCCAAACACGGCACGGAAGCCGTCGGCCAGCGGCGCATCGCTCGCGCCGATGGCCGACGCGCCGCCGTTGACGCCCGTGTTCAAAACCAACGTCAGAATCGAAAGCGCGAGCAAAGTCATGATACCGGTAATCAGCGCCTTGGGCATATCGCGCACGACGTCGATCGTTTCTTCCGCCGCCAGCGGCAACTGCTCGATGGCGAGATAAAACCAAATCGCAAAAGGTAAAGCTGCGAAAACGCCGTACCAGCCTTTGGGTAGGAATACGGAATGGCCCGGGTCGGGCGGGAGATTGAAGACGGAACTCCATTCGAACGCGTTGTTTGCCAGGGCGCCGGCATAAAAAATCAGCAGCACCAAAATCGCCAGGAGGGTGACGGCCAGTCCTACTTTCAACGTCAATTCCACACCGCGAACGTTAATGCCCACGAACAAGCCGTAGGATAGCAGCCACCAGAGATAGACCGGTATTTCAGGGAACAACTCTTGCAAGTAACCGCCGATGCCGACGACGATTACCGCGGGCGTGATGACGTACTCAATCGTGTCGGTGACGCCGACGACATAGCCCGCCCATGGACCGAAAGCATTCCGTGTAAAAGAATAAAATCCGCCGGCGTGCGGCAGCGCCGCAGAAAGCTCGGCAATCGAATAGACCATGCACACGTACATCGCCGCAACGATCACCGTGGCGAGCAGCAATCCGCCGAAGCCCGCCACCGCCAGGCCGTAGTTCCAGCCGAAATAGTCTCCGGAAATGACGGCGCCCACGCCCAAAGCCCACAACAAAACCCAGCCCGCGCTCTTGCGCAGCTTGCGTTGCGACAAGTATTTGCCATCGACGTTGTGATATTGAACCGTTTGATTGGGCGACATGAGTTTTTCCTTCGCGGCACTATTAAGCGACTTAATCCAGCGAATACTGTTTGGCCAATTCGACAAACTTTGTCGTTTGCTGCTCTTGCCATTCTGGATCACGGCCCAGCTCTTGCGCCATCAACGCCGCGACACGCGGCGCTATCGCGATGCTGGCTTTGGCGTCCAACAACAAAGCGCGCGTGCGGCGCGCCAGCACGTCTTCCACGGTGCGCGCCATTTCGTGGCGAACGCTCCAGACCACTTGTGCGGCGAAATAGGGCAGGCCGGAATGCAGTTGCTCCAACCATGCCGGATGCGCCTCTGCGAGTTTCTTCACGCCAGCGAGGTCGGCACCGTAATAGGCAAAGCTCTCCTTTGTTTCGTCTGGCGCATGCCAGCCATGCAGCCGGAGATTTTCCGTGAGGCAGGGCCGGGCTTCAAGTCCGGCCACGGCTGCGGCTTGATGGACGGCGTCTTCCGCCATTTTGCGATACGTCGTCCATTTGCCGCCAGAGATGGTTAGCAAGCCGGATTTTGAGATCAGAATGGTATGATCGCGCGCCAGAGTGGCGGTGGACTTATCTGCGCCGGCTTTTATCAATGGCCGAATGCCGGCAAAGATACTTTTCACGTCGCCAAGGGCAGGATCTTTGGCGAGATAGCGGGCGGCGTGCGTGAGCAAGAATTCGACTTCCTCCGGTAAAGGTCTTGGGTCGATCGTCAAATCGTGGATCGGGGTGTCCGTCGTGCCGACGATAGCGCGATCATGCCAGGGCACGACGAAAAGCACGCGGCCATCATCCGTGTGCGGCACCATGATCGCGCTGTCGCCGGGCAGGAAAGATTTGTCCAACACCAAATGCACGCCCTGGCTGGGCGCCACGATCGCCTCGCTCTCGGGCTCGTCCATGCGGCGGACGGCATCGACGTAGGCACCCGTGGCGTTGATGACGCAATGCGCATGCAGCTCATATTCGGTGCCGGCTTCAGTATCGTGCGCAATGACGCCGCCAACTAGCCCATGCGTCTTGGTAAGCGCCGCGACTTTCACGTAATTGATGACCGTGCTTCCCAGGCTTACTGCGGTTTGCGCCAGGCCGATGGCCAGGCGCGCGTCGTCAAATTGGCCGTCATAGTAGATCACACCGCCGCGCAAGCCTTCCGGTTCCAATGTGGGAATGCGGGCGAGAGTTTCCTCGCGCGATAAAAGGTGCGAGGGCCCGAGGCCGAGCTTGCCGGCGAGCACGTCGTAAAGCTTCAAGCCGATGCCGTAAAAAGGGCCTTCCCACCAATCATAGCGCGGCACGATGAATGACTGATGATGCACCAAATGTGGCGCATTCTGCAGCAACAACCCTCTTTCGCGCAGGGCTTCGAGCACCAGTGCAACATTGCCCTGTGCGAGATAACGAACGCCACCGTGGATCAGTTTCGTGCTGCGGCTCGAAGTGCCTTTGGCAAAGTCGTACTGTTCCAACAACAAAGTTTTGTAGCCACGCGAGGCCGCATCGACCGCAATACCCAAACCGGTGGCACCACCGCCAATGATGATCAGATCCCAAACACGAGCCCGCTCATCAAGAGCCTCGAGCATTACTTCGCGATTCATCTTTTGGCTCTTCTTAACGCTTCACATTTCAACGGTCCGCGAATAGAACAAAATTCCCAAAATTTTGGGCAGAACATTGCATGCTTCTTTAAGCGCCTATTTCTTCGCTTGCGTACGATGCAGAGGCGAAACGACTTTTATCCAGTAAACCATCGCTTCCAGCGCCTCCGGCTCAAAGCGCCGTGAGAGCGGCAGATTTTGCAGCAAGGGCAGCGGCGAATCATGGTATGGCTTGGTATACAAATCACGATCGGCATTCGGCAAAACGCGAAAGGCAAGATTCCTTCTGCCGGTTTCGCGCATGACAGCGGTGATCAATGCGACGCTGTTCTCAACCGTTGTGGAGTCATCTCTTTCACCGAAAAGCGTCAATACCGGCGCATGCAAGTTTCGCAAAACCGGCAAAGGATCGAAGCCACCGGGCTCGTGCGGGGAAACCGCCGGCGTGGAAACGGTGATCACAAATGCAATGTCCGGGGAAGCACTTGCGGCCAGGAGTGCAACCAAACCGCCATTACCAAAACCAGCGAGACCGGTGTTCGTCTTTTGGATATCCGGTCGTTGCTGCAAGTATTGCACTGCAGCGAGCGCCTCGCCGGCGAATGCTTGGAAATCCGCTCCGGTCCATTCGCCGGAAAAATTGCCCGTACCTCGCATGTCATAAAGGAGCGAAACGAGGCCTTGTTCCGCGAGCAGCTTTGCCAACGCGTGAAACTCGTCCCTGGCGCTAGCGCTCGAGCCGTGAACGAACACGACGGCGGGGAACTGGCCGTTTGCTTTTGGCTTCCATACTTCACCCGCCAAAGCGATTTCGCCATTGCGGAAGCGAACGTGCTCAGCTTCGTCGCAGCCCCCCAGGAGAAGCCCAAGCCCGATCCCTGCCATGAGTAAAACGAAACGTCGCGTATGCCTTCCTCCACACGAACAACCTACTACCCGCTTTGAGAGAGCGGCAGTGGTATTCATTCCTTGCCGGCCGTGATCGTGAGGCCCAACACGTAATTGCGCGGCAGCCCCGGTTCCAGATAGACGGGAACACCGTTCACCACGTCGGGATTGATGAATGCCGAGGCCGCATATTTTTGATCGGTGAGATTGTTGACGCCGATGAATCCCCCCAAGCCGAGGTTCTCCGCCAGGCGCAGCGGTTTTTTCATGCGCAGGGTGAGATTGAAAAGATTGTACGCCGGCACGGTCGTCACGTTCGCGTCGTCGGCAAAATATTCGCCCACGCCCTGCAATTCAGCTTGCACGGCAACAGGATAAATCACTCTCGGCGCGATCTCCACTGCCACGGCGTAAAACAAATCCGGTATGCCGGCAACGTCGTTGCCGCTGTAATCTGCGACTTTTCCCGGGTTGTCGTAGTGCACCGAATCGACTTGATAGGACACATATTTGCTATGGGCATATGTTATGGCGCCTCGCAGAGAGAAATCATGACGAAATTCCATATTCGCGCCCAGCTCGAGCCCGTAACGCCGCGTTTCGCCGGCGGTGAAATAAAACCTGCCGCCGCGATATGGAATAATATCGTTCTCAGTCGTGATGCGATACACCGCGAGATCGTATGAAAACAAACGCAGCAACGGTGATTCCTGCAACCCGAACACTTGTTTCATGCCCAGCTCGATTGTGGTCGAAGCGATCGGATCCAGCAAAGGATTGAGGGCATAAACGGTATCCTGGCCCGACGTCGAAGCCGGATCGGTCTCATTGCCGGCCGGCACTTCGAGGCCTTGCGCGAAATTGCCATAAACGCTGTGCGTGGACGAGAGCTCGTACGTCAGCCCAAGCTTAGGGGTCCAACGCGTGAAGGCTTTATCATCCGAGAAGCCCGGGTTCAAAAAATCTTCGTTGTAATAGGTCACATTGTTGTAGCGCACACCCAGCAGCGCATGCACTCGATTCGAGAGGTTAAGCTCTTCTTGCATGAAGGCGCCAAAAGTGTTGGCCCCTTCGCGCTTGTCTTGCTGCAGCTCGTCGCCGCGATCGCCGCTGGGCGAAAGCGAATAAAACAGAATAGCACCATCTTGGTAGGCTTCATCGATCCCCACTTGCAGCTTGCCTTTGTGGCGCTCGCCCAGGGCGTGCGCATAGCGATAGATCAAGTTGCCGCCGAGGTGATAGCGCGTAAAGTCGCGAAACGTGCCGCGCTCGGAACGCTGCAAAAACTTCGGCTCGACAAAGGCGGTTCCGCCCCAACCGTGCGTATCTCCGTCGTGCTCTAGCGTCAGCCCAATGCGCGCCAGGCGGTTGTCGCGCCGTTCCCGGCGCTCCAAATAGGTTGGATTCGCTTGTTGTGGGTCCGTGTCGAATTGCTCTTGTTTCAATGGGCCGGGAATGGCAAAGCGGTTGCGCGTACCGAGGAGAAACGCGTTGAGCTTGGTATTCGCGCTCAACCTGTTGAGAGAATTGATTTGCAGCAACAAGCGTTCGCTCGCCGAATTCTCGCGCCAGCCGTCGAAAACGATATTGCTCCCGGCGAAGCTTATCCGGCTCTGCCCCAGCAACATTCCGGTCTGCAAGCCGTAGCGTTGCAGGCCGAAGCTCCCCGCCAGCGCTTGTGGCGCGATGAAAGGTCCATCGAACCAGGAAGCGCTGCTGATGCTGATGACCCCACCGGCGGCATTGCCCCAGATCGCCGAGGCATTGGAGCGCATCACTTCGAGGCGCTTGGCAGTGGCCAAATCGATCAAATCAAACGAAGTGCGGCCGTCCGGCTCCGTTTCCGGCATGCCGTCCAGCAAAACGCGAATGCCGCGGGAAGTGCCGGCATTGGAGCGGTCGCCCGCGCCGCGCGCACCGAAGCCGCGAATCGTGATGCGCACATCCTGGTTGCCGTAGCGCGATTGGGCCAGCACGCCGGGTACCAATTTCAGCGCCTCGTCCATGCCGTAGCCGCGACGGTCCTGAAAGTCATCCAGGCTGATGATGCTCACGGCGGCGGGGGTTTTGAGAAGCTGCTCGGGATAACGCAATGCCGTTACGGTGATTTGTTGAAGCTGGTAGCGGGCAAGAGCAGTGTCCTTCGCGCTCGTTGAAGTTTGCGCACGACCGGTTTGTGAAAAACAACACCAAACGACTACAGTCAGCGTGCCGCTGCGTAGAAAAAAAGACATACTCGCCTCCTCAGTAATACTTGAGCCTGATGCTACTAGCCCTATAAACTCTGTTTAATATTTCGAAAGTCTTTATGTTTCTTTGAGCACCTTTTTCAACACAGTGACACAGAGCACACGGAGTTTCACGGAGAATTTTTAGAAGTTTGAAAAACAGGCCCCACTCTGTATTTCAAACTTGTAGAACTTTGTTTTCTCAGCAAAATTTTAGGTTGCGACTCCGCCGCCCTGCAAATCTCTGCGAGTCTTTGCGAAGCTCTGCGTGCGTTGTTTTTTGGTTGCGGCTACGCCGCGCTGTGCGCTTTCTGTCACTGTGTTGAAAAGCTCTTACGGCTGAAAAGCGACCAACGGAAATCAAATCCGTTGGACGTTTTTTAATCCGTTGGACAATTTTTGGGTTTTTGCTCAACCCAACTTGCCACAATCAATCCAGTCGCTCCAAAAACAAACCCCGACCTTCAATTTCAGGGAATATGAAGATCGGGGTCTCCTTTTGCAAGCCGAAAATGGCAAGTCTCTGTGCTTATAGGGTCGAAGCCAGATACGCCGCACCGAGCAGCGCCGCGTGATCGTCGTGGATCACATACAACGGCGTTTTCGCAACGAAATTCGACAAACGGCCCTTGTTCAGGTAGGAAGTGACGGCGGTGCCATCCTGCAATTTGGGAAGGATTTTGGGAGAAACACCTCCGCCAAGATACACACCGCCTGTCGCCAACGTCAGCAGGACCAGATTGCCAGCCAGCGCGCCTAAGACCGAGGCGAAGATATCCAGGGCTTGCACACAGATTTCAAACTCGCGGGATTGTCCGGATATGGAAATGACGGCGGCTTGATCTTCATTCTCAAAACGTTGTGCCAACGCCGCGGGTTCGGGGGCGCGCCCGGTGTCTTTCAGGAAATTATAAATATTGACCAAGCCCGGCCCGCACAACACGCGCTCGTAACTGACACGCTTGAATTTGGTTCTCAAATACGCGAGCAATGCGATTTCAGTCTCGCTATTTGGGGCAAAATCGCCGTGCCCGCCCTCGGAGCCGATGACCTCGTATTGGTTCGTCTTTTTGTGCAGAAAGCCCACTCCCAGTCCCGTGCCAGGCGCCAGAACTGCCAGCATATTTTCGCGGCCGGAAAGCTCACCGGGATGTAGCACGAACAAGTCCTTTTCGCTCAAGAACGGCAGGGCGGCGGTTGTGGCCACGAGATCGTTTACTAAACGCACTGCCTTAATGCCGAGCGCACGGACCAGTTTCTTTTCATCCAGTTCCCATTTCAGATTCACGGGCTTGGCTTTGCCTTCGACAATGGGGGAAGGTACGCCGACACAGACTTTAGTAACCTTTGCTTTATGCTTCTGCAAAAACACTTGCACGACTTCCTCCAGACCGGCATAGTTCGGGCTGGCAAACGTTTCGAGAGCTTGTTGCGCGAAAGAACCTTCTAGCGTAGCATAAATCGCCAAACGTGTTTTCGTACCGCCGACGTCACCGGCGAGGATCATGGGAGTCTCCTGGATTTGGGGATCGGATTGAGCCGCAAGCTAGATGGCATTTTTCAAGCGCCGAGTTTTGCAGAACTAAAAGTATGATCTTTGCTTTGTAAGCAAAAAAACAAGGCAAGACTATTTTGGGCAAAATGATTAAACCATTGTTCTACGCTTAATCGTTTTACATTTACTTGTTCCGGCCGCAAAAGCGCTTTTCCAGGCTTGCTTAACTTCCAAAATGTCTTTTGTGGACTTGGCAGAGGCGAGTATTTCCAGTTTCTCAAAAATATAGTTACACAAATACTTTATCCAAAGGATAATTTTGAGCGAAAAAGGAAAATCTCTGCGCAATCTCCGCGTATTCATTGCGTGAGACATAAAGTCTGTGCACAAAAACAAATTCCAAGCTACCTGCGCCTCGCAGACAATCGCCCTGGGGTTTTGATCGACTTTGGTGAACGCCAGCTCAAAGCAGGTATCGCGCGCATCGCAAACGATTTGCTGAGCTTGGGAATTTATCACGCAGAGCATCGCAAAGAATTGCAAAGACAAGCCTTGCTGAAGCCTGAAGTCTTTGTGCAGCGCCGCACTTTTTGGGTTCCTCTTTTGGCTGAGGTGCGGCTTGAAACGTGGCAAAATAAGGTTAGGTAATAGTAGAAATTGATTCCAGTGAAGCATTCACAACATTGGCATTGCCGTCATAGCCATAATCGCTACCGGCGCCATCGGCGTTCTACACTTTGTTGGTGCCGGTGTAGTAAGCGTAAGCCTTCGTGGTGCCGCCGCGCCAGCCGGTGGTATGAGTTATGTCCTCGGTGAAGCGCTCGCCATTAATGTGCAGCAGCCAGCCCGGAGAATTGTAAAAGTAGATGCGCCTTCATATTGATTGGCAAGCTTTTCAGAGCCCAGCCTGCCATCGGCGTGGTAGGTGCAGCCGGCATAGAAATCCGCTTCACTCGGCATACTGACCCATATCTACCTCACTCTAAGGAAACCTTTTAATAGAAGGACGGGGAGTAGAGATAACGGTGAAGTTTATTTGATGGCATTGATAGCGTCTTCGACAGTTGCATGGAACGTTGCCTCAGGGCCAAAAGGCGTTGAAATTATGTCCATAATATTTTCATCCGAACAAACAAAGCAAATGGCGCCGGCTTTTGATAGCCAGAAATCCGCAAAATCTAACCATCTTCCCCCCATGTCAATATTGTCAATTTTAAATTCTGTATGGTCTGCCATTGCATCGTCCCAATGGGCCTTTGCAGAATTATAATTTGTACAGAGTTGCCTCTATTTATAAATGTTGTGAGTCTGTACTGTAGCATCTACAAGCTCTTGGCTTGTTGTAGAACTTCCTCCTCGAATTGCAACATCACCAATCGGCCCGCTCAATGGCATAGGCTCAAGTGACAGCTTTTTACCAGTCAAAAGATCACACCCCAGCGGACCCGCCTTAAGTCCACCGTGAATGCCCCCGCCCACAAAACCACCTGCCGCGCTCCACAGCGCCGCGGGGCGTGGATCACCGCCTCGAATAACTGCACCGGACACCGCGCTTGGAATGATGCCCGCAGGAGCAAGAAGGGCGAATACACCTGGAATGCATTGCCGAAACGCTGAATAATCAGGCTCAATTAGGGTCAAGATGGTGTTCGATTTTTAGCATTAGCAGTTCTGTGTATACTAAGCCTTCCGATAGCGAAATAGAAGTACTCTCCTTTTATAGCTTTTCATCCCGTACATGATCGAATAACTCGAACTCAATATCACCACAGTTCACTATTAGAGGATTGACGTTTGTGATTTGTCCATAACAATCATATGACCACAGGCTATTTTTTCGTATAACGAGCTTCTTTTCACCTTGTTGGTTATTTGTTAACCTGATTTCAACCGATACTTCTTCTTCTAAAAAGTCGAATTCTACGTCATAATATTCATTTTCCTCAAAAGTGCAAGGATGGCTGAAGGCTGAATATGAGTGTAAACCCAGAGTAAAGTGTACAAGTGCTTCTTTGGTTTCATAGTCCAGCCATTCTATTCGATTAATGAAAATCTGATGCTTCTTCATGATTTGTGCTCCAGACTAATAATTGATCCATGACACTAGACGAGCAAGCTCTCTTGCGGATTTTATATGAAAGGTGGAGATAGCTGTGCCACCATTTTTCAGACCGACAAAAGCAAACTTTGCTGGCCCAATCGATACGTCTGCCAGTTCATCGGCCTGCGATGGCAAGACCTCATCCAAAGATTGGGGAATTGAGTTTTGGCCACCTCCTCGAATCGCAACCTCTCCGATCGACCCGCTCAACGGCGCAGGCGCAAGTGACGGCTCCTTCCCAGTCAGAAGGGGACGCCCGAGCGCTCGCGCCTGAAGTCCACCACTTATCCCGCCGCCAACAAATCCTCCTGCAGCACCCCACAGGGCGGCGGAGCGCGGATCACTACCCGAGATGACGGCACCCGTAAAACTAGCAAACGCACCAACAACTGCCCCAAACACTGCGCCTGGAATGATTACGGCGGGAACAATAAAAGCTGGGCGTCTGTGACTGGTGCAAAAAATCTGACGTTTTTTTGCTTAGATTCTGACGATTGACCTAGGGGCCATATTTATGCTCATTTCGATCAACAGCATCCAAAAAGTAGTAGTCATTTTCGCAAGTAACTATCATTCTGGATGTCATTGAATATTGAGCGCATTATAGAGTTTTCGTCTGCATGTTCGAAATCTCGAATAAGAGTATCCATGACCTTGCTTAGGTCAGCATCTCCCGAGAATGCGAGTTGTGCTGCGAGGCGTGAAACTCGACGGAGTAGAATCAAATAAGCCGCTGCTTCTTCTAGGCTCTGTTTTGCCTTTATTTGTTCTACAATTGGGGATAATAACATATCAAGTTCTTTCATTTTATCTTGATCTGTAATTGTAAAAGAAGGGGCACATAACTCGTTTAGGATATCAACGATCCTTTCATAAAGATTGGATGGGTCTACTGATCCTAAGTCACACATTGAGATAAGAGCGCCTTCAAGGCGTTTATCATCGAGTTTCTCGTTGGTTTGCAGCCCCTTTATCGCAAGGTCAGAAATTTGCTCGCCGATTTTCGATTTATTGCTGATAAACTCCTCAATTTCGCCCAAGTTGTCAAGCAACCAAAGTTTTACCAAAGCTGTTCGCATTTCTTGGAGCACATGATCACGCGTTATCTTCCTCATCTCTTATCTCCATTGGGTGATGATTCTGGTGACAACATTATTGACTTGCTGAAGATGATAGACTTCTTTGGTTACAGGGTTGAATACTAGCTCCCAGCCTCTCGTATCACTTCCCGAAATTGCTCGGTATAAGAAGAATTGTTGCCCAGGACGATTTGCAACTTGAACCGGAATCGGCTGGAAATGCTTGCTAGCTAGGATTTCGTTTGAGATCAAGGCTGGAGCTTTTCTTCCCGTCTGCCACAATTCAGCGTAATATTTTTCTGTGAATCTGAGACCATGACGTTCAATTAGATTTGTTTCTGAATATTGAATTCGTACAGCATCACTCGTAACTGGCCTCATCGGTCCAATTGACACCTCAGCCAACTCATCGGCCTGCGAGGGTAAAACATCCAATTCATCCAGGCTTTGAGGAATTGACTGACCGCCGCTTCGAATTGGAATCTCTCCAATCGCCCCGCTCAGCGGTACAGGCGCAAGTGACGGCGCTTTTCCAGTCAAAAGATTATGCCCGAGCGCACGCGCCTGAAGTCCACCGCTTATGCCACCGCCCACGAATCCGCCGGCCGCGCCCCACAGCGCGGCAGAACGTGGATCACCGCCGGAAATGATTGCGCCCGTAAAATTGGCAAACGCACCAACAACTGCGCCGGATACTGCGCCTGGAATGATGCCCGCGGGGAGGAGAGGAGAGAACGCGCCGGAGATCGCCCCGCTTACAGCAGCACCTGCTAAACCTTGCCAGGTGAATTGCTCAGCCGTTGCCGCATAAAAGACGCTATTAACTGCCGCCCCAATCAAGATGGGCACAAACCAAGCTAAATTTCCGTCTTTGTCGATGACAAGTATCGGATTGTTGCCGGCGTAAGCATAAGGGCTTGCAAACTGCCCTTCTGCATCTACCGCATAAAATTTCCCCAAATCACTATCGTACAGCCGCGCTCGATAGTTATGCAACCCACTTTCATCAAATTCCTGCCCAGTAAACTGATATTTGACTTCATTCGTTGTACTGGTGCGAATGAGATTACCAAAGGCATCGTAGTCATAATACGAGCGCACAAGCCCGGTGGCGTCCATCACCACACGCGTCGAGCCGAGGTGATCCTTCAATAAAAAGAGAACAGTGCTGCCCAAGCGTTTGGCAATGGCGCCGTTCAGTCCGTAAATGTAAACCGCCGTGGTCTCTGCAGAAACCGAGACGCGATTCTTCTCAATCAAGGGATAATCATTTTGCCCGTGCAAGTAAAGCTTGGAGTTGGCGCTGCCGCCCGTGCTGTAATCTTTGA
>JBOHQX010000218.1:0-12949 GCA_050732395.1 bacterium | reverse complement strand
CTATCCGTTGGAAAAAAAGTTAGAATTTTATTCTATGTTTGATTCTTTAAACGCCTAAAAATGTCCAACGGATGCAAGAACGACGAACGGATTTCGTATTGAGTCTGTTGGTCGTTTTTACATCCGTTGGGCAAAAACTTTTGGAGCTTTATTCTGAGTTCAGTTGGCTCATCTCAAAGATTTCTCTGTTCGAGAGCGTTTGACAGTTAATATATCAAAGAACGTACCAACACCAATTTACTGTCATGATGGCAAGCTTTTTGGCTGGAAGATGATATGCTGTCACGCCTCGGTGGACAAGCTGACATGTTCAAAAGCCTTTGCCCTTGGCCAATCGAGGCTTGACTTTTCCGCGAGATTTGAAGAATTTCTTGCCGGGGAATGTATCGCGATCATTTGGTATTTTTTGATCCCGCCGCCCCAGCATGAAGGCGCGGAGCTAAAATGTGGAATGCCGCTGAAGCGGCATACAATATCTTAAGAATAACGTAATGCGCCTGAAGCGATCTTTTGCTGCGGTTCGTTGGCAATCCGCATATCCGAAACCCTCATTCTGTCATCCAGCAAGGATCTTGGTGGATGCGGCCCTCTCGCTTGAACGCGAGACTGTGTCTGAGTCAACCAAGATCCCTTCTGGATGACATTTCAGGGTTTTCGGATAAGTTCAAGCTCTCGCTCGTGATCAAAGCACCTGAGAGGGAAATCGAAGTGCAAACACTGCGCAGACACTGGTTCGCTCTCCTTACTCTTCTTGCCGTATTCTTGCAGACACCAATCTTCAATCGTTGGCAGAGCGGTTGGGAAGATACTCTGATGCGCTTCCATCCATCAAATTATCTTGCCTTAAACCTTTCAATGGTTTTGCCCGTAATTGTTTTGCCTGCTCAAAAGCATCTGAATGGTTACGATTCACTTTATTGAGGATTTTCAAAATACGCAAATCGGCAATCGGAAATCGACGTTCGTAAATCAACTATGTTTTTTCTGCTATTCAAGACTCGCCTGCACTATTACCGTAACTTTTTGCGAGCACACTTTGATCGCGTAACAGTGATCGAGTTGGCCTGCATAGGCTTGATTTTTTTATATCTGGCAGCACGATCACCAGCAGATATTGGCTATCGACCGGAAGCCTTCTTCACTCCGGAATTTGCGGCACGATGGATGGTACGCTGGTTGTCTTTGCTGCCGCTTTTTTATTTTGCCGCCGAATTCCTGGCGTGGGTGACGCTGCGGCCGGCTGGTGAGTGGCAAATTCTTGCCGCTTTGCCATTTCAAAAGTATGCGCTTTTGCGCTATCAACTGGCGCGACATTTCCTGAAAACAGCCAGCTTGCTTTTGATCGGCATATTGCCATTTGCTATTGGCCGTGGAGATTCATGGAGCGCCGGCCTGCAGAGTGTGACCGCGCTGGTTTTCATGTCAGCGCTGCAGCTTATGGCATTCGCACAGGCTCACCTTCTGCGCAGCCGCGCCGCGCCCGCCAGGAAATGGGGGCGATGGGGTCTGGGTGAAATCATAATCATGGCACCCTTGCTCTCTTGTTCGCAAGGCGAATTTGGGGTCACACTTGTCGCATGGTCGTTTGGCTGGACTCATGTGCTTGCGGCAATCATATTCCTCATTTTTTGCTGGATGATGATCAACGCCTTGATGTACGTGTTCGAGCAGGATGCTGCCGCCATAAGCTTAATGCGCATCTTGCCGGTTTCTGCCGCGCAGTGGTGGCAAGCGCGTTGGTGGTTCACACTCGGCATGCTGGCGTTACCCATGTTGCCGCCGGTTTTTATCATCGCATTCAAATTCGGTTTCAATCTCAAACTGCTTGCCTTTAGGCCGCGACCGGCCTGGCCACCCCCGCGATTTTTTCACTATTGTTTTGCAATGCCGCCTTCGGTATGTTTCCCCTGACGAACTATGCCGCAATGTTGATGAGCCTGTTCATTTTCTTGATGATCTTGTTCTGGTTCTATATGCCGTTCGGTTCGCTGATTCTGCTCGGATTCATGCTGACATGGGTGCGGAAATCACAGCGGCATTTTCGATTCCTGGAAGTATCATAGCCGACGCCAACCAACACCAGGCTTGGCTTTTAGGTCCCGCGATTTGTGCATCAGGCACCATTGAGGTGCAATTTAATGACACGGATGAAGCGAACTTTTGCGGATTCAGGATTCCTATTAACCTGACTATGTCACATTTGGAATTACACCTCAGCCAAATGAAGAACAAAAAGACCGCAGCGCGGGACAGAGGCGCTAGGTTTAAGCAGAGTTTTTCTTTGCGATCCTTTGCGATGCTCTGCGTGATAAATTCCCAAGTCAGGCAAACCGTTGACGATACGCGTGATACCGGCTTTCATCTGGCACTCGCCAAAGTCGAGCAAAGCCCGGGGCGCTTGTCGGCCAGGCGCAGGTTGGTTGAAATCTGTTTTTGTTCACAGACTTTATGTCTCACGCAGAGATTGCGCAGAGATTTTCCTTGTGAGACTTTGCGGATAATCTGACATAGTCAAGTTAAAAAGGCAGAACGATTACGGGCAAAACTAGTGAAGAGCTTTGGGCAAGGTTATAACCGTTACAAGAACAAACAGTAAATAGTCTTTGAAAGATTTTCCAAAAGTCATGAGGATGAAAGCTTCCAATGAGGTTAAACAAAATGGCCTGGAATCGCAGACTTGTTTTTCTATCCTCCATCTGTCTGTCTTACGAGAGTTTTGAATGACATGATTGCCGTCCGCAACCTCAGCAAGAGATTTGATCAGGTTCAAGCTCTGCAGCAAGTCTCTTTTGTAATCCCCAAAGGTGAGCTCTGCGGCTTACTCGGCCCGAACGGCGCGGGCAAAACGACTCTGTTCAAAATCATCATGGGAATGCTTGCCGCAGACGAGGGTGAGATTCAAGTGGCAGAACAAAAAATCGCTTTCGTCGAAATCGAATACAAAAGACGACTGGGCTATTCCCCCGAGAGCCCGGTTTTTTACGAATATCTCACGGGTTCGGAGTTTTTGGCATTCGTTGCGGCGGCGAAGGGCTTGGGGCAGAGGGCGGAGGGCAAAGAGCAATGGACAAGAAGCAAAAGGCAAAATGCAAAAGGCAAACGACCAGCAACCAACGACCAACGACCAAGAAAAATGGCTCGCATTTTTTGATCTGACCGCGAAAGCCAACGAGCTGATCAAGAACTACTCGCACGGGATGCGCCGGAAAATCAGCTTGTGCGCAGCCTTGCTCGGTGAGCCTGACGTTTTGTTGCTGGATGAAGCCACCAACGGGCTCGATCCGGAGACGAGCTTTCGGTTCAAAGAGTTTCTACGCCATTACTGTCGCGAGGGCGGGTCGGTGCTGTTTTCTTCGCATATTATCGAAACGGTTGAACATTTGTGCGATCGAATCATTATATTGCACCGCGGTCGGGTTTTGGTGGAGATGCGGCGGGAGGAATGGGAAAAATTGCGGGAGGAGGGCAGTAGTTTGGAGCAGAGATTTATTGCGATGATTCAGGGGAATTCTTAAAATACCGAAAGACATACGAAACTCGGCTCGATATTGCGGACTTAACCGGTGGAACCGCGATCTTAATCCGCGGCGAATTGTTGGTAACGGGGAGAAACTATGGCTTTCAGCTTAAAAGCTTGGCAAGAAAAGTTCAAAGCTGGTCTAAAAAATTGGAAGCAGCACATGCTGGACAATGGCATTCATTCGGTCTATGCCTTTCTAGCAAGCTCCGCGTTGTGGCCAGTGGTGCAGGCATTTCGCGATGGAGATCGTGCTACGATTCTTGCTATCGGCGGCGTTTTTTCCAGCTTGGGCATCAATCTATTGTCCAGCCGGATCGACGCTTGGAAAAATCAAGCAGAGGCCGCGCAGGAAATCGAAAAGGTCGCAGCGCAAGAACCGGATTTGCGCGCCGAGTTAGATACGATTTTGGAAAAGCTGGAAGTTTTTCAACTCGCGCAACAGGAGCTTGCGACCATTGACCGCGCGGGATTTGTCAAAACGGTGCAACGGGAATTGAAACGATTGGGCAACCTACCGAGATTTCAAGCAGTGGTGCACAGTGGTGTTCTCGTACAAGCCGGACACGCTGAAATTAAGGACAACATCACGATCAGCGGCGATAACCCGAGTGTCACTTTCATCACGCAGCAATACCTCAAACGCGGCGATGCTGCGAACGACGCAGTTGCCTTGCGCCGGCACATTGCCAATTATCTCACGTGGTTGCGTGATCGCTGTGGCAAGATCGAATTGCGCGGAATAAAGCGCGAAGGTGAGCAAGTGGTGCAGCTCGATCTCCAAAGTGTCTATGTGCCATTGGCAGCAGAAGCTTATCGCCCATGGGGCGACAATGAGTTGGGCAATAACTCTCGCGGTGTACGCAACTCGACGCGTATCCTCGAAAAGGACCGTCTGGAAAGAGAGCAAAGCCGTACGATTGCCATGCGGCGGTTATTGCAGCAAGGAAATCGTCTAGTGGTTACCGGCGGTCCCGGTAGCGGAAAAACAACAGTGTTAATGCACATTGCATGGACCCTGGCCACGGCCCTCGGCCATGCCAAATCCAACTCGGCTAGAGAGAAACTCGGATTGACCGACGCTTTGCCATTGCCCATTTTGGTCCCACTCAATGCTTATGCCGGACATTTACGCCATCTACCCGCTGCTGCGAGCCCGGCTCAAAAAACTCTAGCATCTTTCATTTCCAGCTATCTTATTGAAAAGCAAAGCAGCTTCGATTTGCCGCGGGAATTCTTTCAACTTCTGTTGCGCGATGGCCAAGCGGTAATTTTGTTGCTGGATGGCCTCGATGAAGTGCCCAACGAAGATGAACGCGCGCGGGTGCGCGAAGCCATCGAAGAGTTGGCGACCGGCCGCGAACGCATGCGCATAGTCGTGACCTGTAGAACGGCGGCCTACAAAGACCGCACAGCTCTCGGGAGAGGTTTTCGCGAAGTGCGGGTGAAACCACTCGAAAAAAAACACATCAATGCGCTCGTGAAACAGGCCTATCGTAATCTTTATTGTCATGATCCGAAAACGTGCAGGGAAAAAATCAATGATTTACTGCACGGAATTGCCAAACTAGAACAAGATCGCCGTGTCTTACTGGGGGAAGATGCCGAGCGCCTGGTCACCAGCCCGTTGCTGGTGCGTATGCTGCTTGTGGTGCACTATAGCGAGCGCACACTACCCAACCAGCGCGCAGAGCTTTACATGAAGGCGACCGATAACATTCTGAAGCCGGAGTATTCCCAGGACGTGGAAACTGCCAATCGCATCGGCAGATTGGTCGGTGGCAGTTTGGAGCGCCATCGCGAGGTGGTACAGTACTTGGCTTTTGCCATGCACTGCCGAGGCACACGACAGGGCAGGGAGATTAGCGAATACGAATTGCGGCAGGCTTTGGCCGATAACCCAGTATTTGCACCACTTCTCGATGATTTCATTGCCCTCACACGGCTGCGCGGCACTTTGTTGGAAGAACGACTTGGAAATTATCGTTTCATTCACTTGGCATTCCAGGAATATCTCGCTGCACGTTATTTAGCGGAAATCAAGCGAGGTGAGTCCGGTGTCGAAGGCATAGCGGCGTTTCTTGAAAATGGTCCAATATTGGATAGTTGGTGGCGCGAGCCGGCATTGCTAGTCGCAGGCTATCTTAGCGTTAACTCTCCGCAGACCGCACAAATGTTCTTGCGGCGCTTGGCAGGCGCAGATGAAAAGGCAGGGAGTCGTTCACCGCTCTCGCCCGAAGCACGATGGACCGTGGCAGAAATTGCGGCCTCGGCTTTTCTCGAGGCTCAAGTGCCGCCGGAAAACCTGCAAACTGTGCTGGCAGTGCGTTTGACAGAACTATTCTATGATTCTGAAACTATGGCTCAGGTGCGTCCCACTTTGCGCGCCGCCACTGGCCAAGCGCTCGCTCGCCTCGGTGATCCACGCGACGCGGTTTTGCGCGTGGAACGCATGGAGTTTTGCCTTATCCCCAAAGGCCCATTTTACATGGGCAGCCCGCTCGACGAAGAAGCGGCGGATGATGATGAGAAGACTGATAACTTAACCCGTCACATGGATCGGGATTTTTGGATATCGCGCTTTCCCATCACCAACGCACAATTCCAAACCTTTGTGAAAGCCGGTGGCTATGAAGAACCGAAATTTTGGACGGAAGCCAAAGCTGCGAAAGTTTGGAAGAACGGCGCGATAAATAGCCGATGGGACAATGAGCCGCGCATACGACCGGCAGATTTCGGCTCGCCCTTTAACTTGTCCAATCATCCCGCTGTGGGCATTACGTGGTACGAAGCTTTGGCATTTGCGCGCTGGCTGGAAAAGTTGTATCATGAAAGAGGCTGGCTTGATGAACGCTGGCAAGTGACTTTGCCTTCAGAAGCTGAGTGGGAGAAAGCTGCGCGTGGCGGCATTCACATTCCGAGCGAAAAGATTGTTCGTGCAATTCATGACCTAGATCAAGGACATGTCGAGCTGCGCGAGAATCCGTTGCCGCAGCGCCGCTATCCTTGGATTGGTGAGGAAGACTCTAGTCGCGCCAATTATGATCACAGTGGCATCGGTAAAACGAGCCCTGTCGGTTGTTTCTCGAACGGACAAAGTCCTTATGGTTGCGAAGAAATGAGCGGCAATGTTTGGGAATGGACGCGCAGCTTGTGGGGGAAGTATCCTTATCCCGATGACCAAGAAGGGCGAAAGCAACGAGAGCATCTTGGTGCATCTGAAGATAAAAGCCGTGTGCTGCGGGGCGGGGCGTTCGGCAATGGCGGCGGGGGCGTGCGCTGCGCCTATCGCTTCAGGGGCGGCCCGGACCGCCAGGGCGGGAATTTTGGTTTTCGCGTTGCGGCGCTCCCATCGCTTTTGGAACGCTGAACTCTGAAAGCTCTGGACTCTGAAACTGATCAGTCGCTTCACGCGAACGGTTACGAAATGAGGATTTTGATTCGTAGCAATTTTCTGGAGGGCAAACATGCGACGCTGGCTACAACCATTGATGATGTTGGGAATTCTGCTTGCAGCGGTGGCCTTAACTTCGCATTATTGGAATGGTCCTTTGTATGAGCTGCTCCATGTTCGGGGTGAGCACATTCAATCCCTGGAAAGTCTGGTGAATTTGCTATTTCTGGCCGGTGGTGCAGTTTTGTTTCTTTTCGGCCTCCGTCGTGCCAAAAGGCAAGATGCTGTCGCGTCACCACAGGTCAATGTTCACGTTCATACCAACGAACTCACCACACAAAAATCCGAACAAGCACGCACGCGCTATCTCGAGAAATTGCGGCGCTATTGCCAGGCCCTGCCGCTGGCGGCGCTCGGCGGAGAAGTAGGTGCGGATGAAGAGCTGACGCTCGATCGCGTCTATATCGATCTCGATACTCAAACGCAAATTGAGAAAGCGCAATCCCCCAAAACTTCTTCAAAAACGCGCGGTATGCCCGAGGAAGAGACTATCAAACGCCTCAGCGCTCTCGATGCTTTCATGCAGTCAACACGCTTGGCTTTGTTGGGTGACCCCGGCTCGGGCAAGAGCACGTTTGTCAAGAAGATCGTAGCATGGCAGGCGGCGGCATGTTTGGGAGAAAGTAAACCGCCGCCGGGTTGTTTACATACCTGGCTGCCAGTGTTTCTCACATTGCGCGATCTTGTACCACGCCTCTCTCGTCTCAATCTGAGTTCCCTCTCGGAAGAACGCCAGCGCGAGGCTCTGGTGGCAACCGTGCGCGACCACCTTCTGAATGATTTGGTCCGCAGAGAATGCGAAGTCTTTGGCGAAAATCTGCGCGAGTATTTACATAACGGCCAGTGCTTCCTCGTGCTCGATGGCCTAGACGAGGTACCACATGAATATCGCCCCTCGATCCGGAGTGCGGTAGCTGCGCTGCTGGGCGCTTATCGTTTGCAGCGCATTATTCTCACCTGTCGTCGTCGTTCCTACGTGGGAGAAGCCGTGCTGCCTGGCTTCGATGCACATACGCTGGCGCCTTTCAATGAAGAGAAGATCAAAAACTTCTCGCAAGCTTGGTATCGCGCGCAAAAAGAGCTGGGTCACGTTGATGCTCTTCAAGCTGAAGCTAAAGCCGGAAATCTTGCAGGCGCTGCCCTTGCGGAGGACTTGCGCGAGCTGTCGGAAAATCCCATGATGCTCACGACAATGGCAATTATTCATCAGGGTGAAACTGAACTACCGCAAGAGCGCGTGCGGCTCTACGGATTGGCGGTCGATGTCTTGTTGCGCCGTTGGCAGAAGGGCAAAGTGGGAGACGGTGATTTTGTGATCTCGGCCGATTTGATGAAGTTTCTCAAAGATGACCGTAAGCTTCGTGAAGCTATGGACCACCTGGCTTATGAAGCGCATCGCATCGGTAGGAAGGAAAAGCAAGTTGCGGATTTGACCCGTGGAGGCGCGATCGAATTACTGGAAGCACCTGAGTATCTCGCTAATCCCACGCTCGCTTCCGAATTCTTGGATTATGTCGATCAACGCGCTGGCTTGCTAGTTGGGCTAGGCGGCGAACCGCCCAGGAAACCCGTCTCTTATAGCTTTCCGCATCGCAGCTTTCAGGAGTATTTGGCCGGTTGCCATATTGCGGGCCAACGTGAAGCCGGGCGGCAGTTTTTCGCATTGACGGAAGAAGGCGATTATTGGGCACGTGCCGCACAATTGGGGGCGGAGGATTTGTTATTCAATGGCGGTGGCAAGGGTAAGCATAATGCGTTGGATTTGGCGTACTACCTTTGCCTTGATTCAATGCCGGAAACGATAAAGATTATGCGGGCTTGTTTGTGGTCCGCGAATATCGGTGCGCTGGTAGGTCGTGAAGAGATCAGCCGCGATACGGAAAGCCCGAATGGAGGTATATCTTATCTGAAACGCCTCGAACCCAGGCTTCTCGCTTTGCTTAATAGTGAGCTAACTCCGCCCGAACGTGCCGAGGCTGGAGTTGCCCTTGCGCGCCTCGGTGACCCGCGCGACACCGTTTTGCGGGTTGAGCATATGGAGTTCTGTTTTGTGCCCAAAGGCCAGTTCTATATGGGAAGTCCGCCCAACGATGACATGGCTTACGATGATGAAAAAACTGATGACTTGGTCCGCCAAATGGATCATGATCTTTGGATATCACGCTTTCCCATTACGAATGGCCAGTTTCAGGCTTTTGTAGAAGCCGGCGGCTATGAAGATCCAAGTTTTTGGATCGAAGCGAAAATCGCCAAAGTCTGGAGAAACAGCACGGTACAAGGCCGGTTGGACAACGTGCCACGCGCGCGCCCACATGATCACGGCATACCTTTTAATCTGCAGAATCATCCCGTAGTGGGTGTCACCTAGTACGAAGCTTTGGCATTTGCACGTTGGTTGGAAAAATTGTATCATGGAAAAGGCTGGCTTGATGAAACCCTGCAAATAATGTTACCCTCGGAAGCTGAGTGGGAAAAAGCCGCGCGTGGCGGAATACACATACCGGCGAAGAAAATTGTTTGTGCAATTCATGATCTCGAGGCTGGACGGACCTTGACACAAGGGCATTTTGAACTGCAAAAAAATCCTCTGCCACAACGACGCTATCCGTGGAATGATCAGGCTGATCCTGATTGCGCCAATTATGATCAGAGCGGTATTGGTAGAACCAATGCCGTAGGTTGTTTCTCAAATGGAGGAAGCCCTTACGGCTGTGAAGAAATGAGCGGCAATGTTTGGGAATGGACGCGCAGCTTGTGGGGGAAGTATCCTTATCCTGATGACCAAGAAGGGCGAAAGCAACGAGAGCATCTTGGTGCATCTGAAGATAAAAGCCGTGTGCTGCGGGGCGGGGCGTTCTACGATGTCTACGGGCTCGTGCGCTGCGCCTTTCGCCTCAGGTACGGCCCGAGCTACCAGTACGGGAGGTTTGGTTTTCGCGTTGCGGCGCTCCCATCGCTTTTGAAACTCTGAACTCTGAAATCTCTGGACTCTGAAAACTGACCGATCGCTTCAAGCCACCGATCAGTTGACAAAATGGAGAAAATTATGGCTCAGCAAGAAATGCCAATATTCACCAGAACGTTCGATTTCTTAACTTGGCTCTTGCCGGCAACCAATAAGTTTCCGCGCGCGCACAGGCACACATTTACCCAAAGATTGCTAGACGCGGCCTTTGATCTGCGTGAACGCATCGAAGAGGCGAACTTGCGCCGCGGCAGGGAGAGAGCGCAGAAGCTGCAAAATGCCGACGAAGCATTAGCGCGCGTACGGATCTACTTGCGCCTCGCCACGCGTTGGGGTTGGTTCTCAACTGGCCAATACGAGCACGTGGCGCAAATGACAGCGGAAATCGGGCGATTGCTAGGCGGCTGGCAAAAAGTGAGTTGAGAAAATGGCAAAAGACAAATGGCAAAAGCAGAAGGTCGGCGGCCACTTGTTGTTTGCTCTTTGCCTTTTGCTTCCGCAAAGGCGGGGCAAGCTCACACGCGCCGTGTGCTGCGGGGCGGGGCGTTCAACAATGACAACAGGAACGTGCGCTGCGCCTATCGCAACAGGAACAACCCGAACAACCAGAACAGGAATATTGGTTTTCGCGTTGCGGCGCTCACATTTTTCTTCATCAGAATTGCGCGGTGTCTCGCCAAACGGGATCCTGCGCCGAGGTGAAAAATGGCGGAGCTTGTTCCGGGCCGCGCCCTTGAGGGCCGGGCAAATAACAACCGTCCCGCTTCCTGTTCCGATTATTCGGAATTGAAGCGGGACAATAATTCCGAGATCAATTTGGCATCTGGCAAAGCTCGGTATGTTTGAACAAATTATCTCCTGGGAAAACTTGCTGTTGGCCTACAAAAAAGCTAGCAGGGGCAAACGCGGCCAAACCAACGTTGCCTTCTTCGAACATCGATTGGAAGAAAACCTGCTGCGATTGCAGTACGAGCTGCGCATCCATGCCTATTGCCCGGGCAAATATGAGAGCTTTTACATTCACGAGCCGAAACGCCGGCTCATCAGCGCCGCGCCCTTCCGCGACCGCGTGGTGCATCATGCTCTGTGCAACGTGATCGAGCCGATTTTCGAGCGCAGCTTTATTTTCGATTCCTATGCCAATCGCATCGGCAAGGGCACGCATCGCGCATTGGATCGGTGTCAACAATTCGCCCGCCAATATGCATACGTGCTCGCTTGCGATCTGCGGCAATTCTTCCCGAGTGTCGATCATGGTATTCTGCGAAAAGTCTTGGCTTCTAAGATCAGGAATGCGCGTGTTCTCTGGCTGATAGATTTGATTCTCGCCAGCGGTGCAGGTCTATTGAGTGAGGCCTACGACATGGTCTATTTTCCGGGCGACGATTTGTTCGCTGCACTACGTCCGCGCGGCCTGCCCATTGGCAACCTTACCAGTCAATTTTGGGCCAATGTATACCTCAATGCGTTTGATCATTTTGTCAAGCGGGAATTACGGTGTGCCGCTTACGTGCGCTATGTAGACGATTGCCTGTTTTTCGCGAATCACAAGGAATTGTTGTGGTCCTGGAAAATTGCGGCTCAACAGAAACTGATGTCCTATCGGCTTACGATTCACGCGGGTACGCATCCGCGCCCAGTTTCTGAAGGCATACCCTTTCTGGGTTTTGTCATTTATCCGCAGCGCCGCCGCTTGAAACGGCGTAAAGGCATCTTCTTTCGGCGGAAACTGCGTGACCTGATGGTTCAATTCAAAAACAAGAATATTCCGGCCAGCCAAGTGACAATGAGCTTGCGGGGATGGGTCAATCATATGCGTTATGCCAATACTGTGGGCTTGCGCAAGGCAGTGTTGTGCAGAAATTGGGCTGCAGTCGAGAACAAATCGCCAGAGTCGATCGTTCCAAAGAGTTCGCGTGTTCGCACAAAAACCAGCACTGCCATTCTGTAAGGATCTTTCCATGATGCAGTATCACAATCCATTTCGGCCTTGTACCCGGCGCTTGGTAAGTTGCTTCCAGCATGACATGCCTGGTGGTGGCCTTGGCTTAACGTTGTGATAGTAGTTACCATAATCGTGACTATTCAGCTCCTGCTTCTTGTAAGCGGATTGAACGGATAAAGCGGATTTCAAAAATCTGTCTTTCAGAATCACTATCCGTTCAATCCGCTAAATCCGTTTACGTTTCTTTTTTGAGCTTCCAAGTAACATGTCATGCAGTAGGCATCTTTTTCAGCATAAGCACCGTGCTCAATATCAAAAAGATCCTTCCAGGATGACATTATAATGTTACTTACCGTACTAACTCTGCAACCGGAGTCGGAAGCTGAATAGTCACCCATAATCTTTAACATCACTGGTGGAACGCTCATGCCGAACGGTTCCCTCGATCAATTCCCCGTCATCATCAAAACCCCAATTGCCTGGGGCGAAATGGACGCCTTTCAGCACGTCAACAACATCGTCTATTTTCGCTATTTCGAAAGCGCGCGCATCGCGTATTTCGAGCGTATTAACTTTGCGGATCGGGAAGCGCATGGCGGTGTCGGGCCGATTCTGGCGTATACGCAGTGCCACTTTCGCAAAGCGTTGACTTATCCTGACACCATTTCCATCGGCGTGCGGGTGACGGAGATCAAAGATGATCGTTTTGTGATGGCGCTGGGCGTATTCAGTCATCGTCTGCAAAAGATCGCGGCAGAAGGCACGGCGGAAATCGTGGCTTTCGATTATCGCCAGAACAAAAAAGTGCCGTTGCCGGTGGCGGTTAGGGAAGGGATTGAAGCTCTGGAGAAGGGCATTTGAATCGGGCGCCTGAAGGCGCTACTACGAACAAGTGTGAATGCGAGAGGATGGCGCATGCTTAATGTCATTGCATGTTTTGTGGTAAGAGTTTAGCCGTTTGAGGCACTCAAGCCCACGATTTTTGCTGGTTGGCCGTTCTTGAGATAGTCCTCGATCATTTGAATGACGGTATTCACTTGGTCTTGTCCACGCAACTGCAGTGTGAAG
>JBOHQX010000217.1:0-17148 GCA_050732395.1 bacterium | reverse complement strand
TTGCATACACTAAGGGGCCTGTGCACCAAATGCAGAGCACAGCCAATCTGTTCAAACCAGGAGGAAAAGTCAAGGTGATTCAGAGCCAATTCGAAAACCTCCTCCTGTCATCCCGCAGGGATCTTGGTTGACTCGGGCACAGTGCCGATTTCAGGCCTAGGTGCCGAATCTACCAAGATGCCTTCTGCATGACAGAATGAGGTTTCCGGATAGGCTCTTACCTCGATGTTGAATTGAAAAACGCCGCATTCAAGTTGATTTGAGACAAGAAGATGTAGGAGCTTTTAATCACCTTGGCTACAATAATCTCGACTCTATTGCCTTTGCCGGTCATTTGCATTAATTGTTGACTCTTTCAAAGACGTCTCATGCAATCCCTCCAATTCGGTCCCTGGGCGATTCTCTATGGGGCGGCGGCCCTTCAAGGGCTTTTTGTTGCCGCTGTTCTCTTTCTGACCAACAAAGGAAATCCACGCGCAAACAGGCTCCTGGCCATTTTGATCCTGGCTTTTTCCTGGACGCGTTTTCTCTCCTTTGTCAATTTGGCAGAAATCTACCGCTTCTGGCCGCATCTTCTCTCCGCGGGCGCTCCGTTGTGGTACCTGCTCCCGCCGCTTTATTATTTCTACGTGAAAGCCCTGCTCGCGCAACCGCTCCGCTGGAACGCCTTCAGTGTGGTCCACGCTCTGCCGGCGATTGCGATTCTGATTTATATGTTTCCGTATTATCTGTTGCCGGCGGCAAGCAAGCTCCATCTTCTGCTGGATCCCGATATGTCCAGCGCTCGACGCTTGACGATGCTGTGTTTTTCTTTGTTGTATGGCTTGCAAAACCTCGTTTACCTGGCCCTTTGCCTCAAGCACCTTCAGCACCACGAGCACGCCAATAACCGCGCAGCGATTCAGGCAAAACCGGCGTATGTTAGCTGGTTGAAGTTTTTATTCGTCCTGATGATCTTGTTCGCCGTCTTTCATCTGATTGTCGCGGGTTATGAGTTTTTGACCAACAGTCGGCTCATCAGAATGGACTATTTCCCGATGGCGCTCTTTACAGTTATGGTTTACGCAATTGCGTATCTGGCGATCCAGCAACCGGAAAAGCTCTTTCCACCGCGGCTTAAAATCAGAAAACCAGCGATGACGAATGGGGACTCACAACTAGACGCGCAGCAGATCATGAAGCAGCTCCAGATTATTATGGCAACCGAAAAGCCTTATCGGAATAACAGCCTGAAGTATTCCGATCTGGCGGCGCAGCTCGGCATATCCGTGCGGTTGTTATCCCGTATCCTGAACGAGGAACTGGGGCAGAGCTTCAATGATTTTGTCAACGCCTATCGCGTTCAAGAAGTGAAAGAGCAGTTGTCGGGCAAAGAAAACGGCGAGCACACTTTACTCGCGATCGCACTCGACGCCGGCTTCAACAGCAAAACTTCCTTCAATCGCATCTTCAAGAATTACACCGGCATGACCCCCACCGAATTCCTCCGCCAGCAAGGCCTGCGATTCAAATCGCCAGCTGAAAGCTGAAACCGCTCGAATGGCCATCGAGAATCTCCTCCTGTCATGCTGAAGGCATCCCGCAAGGGCCTTTCGGCTTGGTAGATTCAGCACCCGGACTTGAAACATGTACCGTGCCCGAGTCAACCAAGATCCCTCCTGGATGACATTTCGGAGTTGCTGGATAGCCTCAAGGTCTTGGCACGAAATATTTTTCATAGAATGTCCCAATTGCTGCAAATAGGGCGAAAGTGCGTCAAATTTTGTCAACATTGTCCTTCGTAAATCGAAAATCGCAAATTATCAATCGTAAATCAATCACAACCAGGAGAACCCAATGACGTTTAGAGCTGTATTTATGCTACGCGGCCTGGCGCTCTGTCTTTTCTCCATTTCACTGGCGCCTCGTCAAGGCCATACAGGCGCTCAAACCGGAGGAACAATCATAGGCACAGCCGCAAAAGCCAAAAACAAAGACTGGCCTCGCTGGCGTGGCCCAAACTATGACGGCGTGAGCGTACAAGCCGGCGTTTTCGAAGAGAATTCAACTCTCCAGATCGTCTGGAAGAGAAAAATCGGCTCCGGGTATTCCGCCATAGCTGTTGCCCACGGCCATGCGATCACGTTGTTCTCGGACGGCGTCTACGACTATCTCGTTTCTCTCGACTCCGAGTCCGGCAACGAGCAATGGCGTTACCGTATCGACACCACATATCCCGGGCGCGACGGCGCCAATGATGGTCCCGTATCAACGCCAACCATCGATGAAAACCGTGTTTTCGGAATCGGCCCGAAAGGCCAGCTTGTTGCACTGGATCTCAAAACCGGCAAGGTGCTCTGGTCGACTCATCTCATTGAGAACCATCACGCGTTGTTGCCACATTGGGGTTTTACAACTTCTCCTCTCGTCTACGAAGGTCTCTTAATTGTCGAAACCGGCGGAACTCCAAACAATGCGGTTACCGCTTTCGACAAGAAGACTGGGCGAGTTGCTTGGAGCGCGGGTGCAGACACCGTTGAGTATCAATCGCCGCTCATCGCCGAAGTTGCTGGTCGCACTCAACTCCTATGGGCCGGAGAAAAATTTCTTTTTGGTTTCGAGCCCAAAACGGGCAAGGAGCTCTGGCAATACTGTCACCAAGGCGACGGTTTTTACCAGCGCATCGTCAACCCCGTCGTGGTCGAAAGCGACAAGTTGCTCTTGACCAATCAGAGCGCCCAGGCGAAGCTGATTCGCGTCCATGAAAACCAGACTGGATTTGCAATTGAAGAAATGTGGAAGAGCGTGGATCTCAAACGCAACTATAACATTCCAGTTTACTACGAAGGACATATTTACGGCTATAGCGGTGACTTTCTGACCTGTGTCGATGCCGATTCAGGCAAGCTGGCCTGGAAATCTCGGCCGCCGGGAAATGGTTTTACGATTACTGTCGATGGGCATCTGGTCATTATGACCAAAAAAGGTTCACTACACGTGGCCAAAGCCTCGCCTCAAGGGTATTTTGAAATCGCCAGTCTGCCCGTTTTCGATAAGTTGGTCTGGTCTCCGCCTAGTTTTGCCAATGGCAAGTTCTACGTGCGCAGCTCATTCGACGAAATCGCTTGCGTTGCTGTGGCTAATCGGAACCTCGCGACGGCCGAAAAAGCAAAGCCGATGACGCCCATGTTCTTTCCTACTACTGAATTCGGCAAATTTGTACGTCGAGTCGAAGCCGCCTCGGATAAGCGCGCTCTTGTCGATGCATTCATGAATTCACAAAAACAATTTCCCATCATTGAGGGGGACAGCCTGGTGCACATCATCTATCGCTGCGAGGCCCGAGACGTGGCGCTGCGCGGAGACATGTTTGAAGCCGGAGACGAAATACCGATGTACCACCTTGACGGCACAGATTTTTTTTACGCCTCCTTCACATTCAAGCCTGACGCATTTGTGTCCTATCAATTCGTCATGGATTTGGAACAAAGAATTGCAGACCCGCGCAATCCACACAAGGTCGGCGTGTCCATGCTCGTCGGTGAGGCTTCTGAAATCTACATGCCCGGCAGCACACGTCCTCGCCACTTTTATGAACCGGCCGCTGGGCCACGAGGCAGATTGGATACTCTTACTTTTACCTCCGAGAAAATACGAGTAGGCCGTAGAACCTGGGGCGGCGAGCGCCGTATACAAATTTACTTGCCTCCGGGTTATGATGAAACGGCGCAAAGGTATCCGGTTATTTACGTTAACGATGGCGATAATGCTCTCGAGATCGGCAAGATGAAAAACACGCTGGACAATCTCGTCGGCAAGACGGTGCAACCGGTGATTGCGGTATTCATTCAGTCCATCAACGCTTATGAATTTGCACGCTTGGAGCGGAAGATTTATGCCCAGATGGTGGCGGAAAAGCTGGCACCTTTCATCGACCAAAGATACCGGACAATTGACAAGCCAGATGCCAGAGCGATTCTCGGCGGTGACGAAGGCGGTTATTCGGCATTGTATATTGGCTTTCTTTATCCTGGCGTTTTTGGTCTGGTTGCCGGCCAGTCTGTCTGTCCCATCGCTGAGGGCGGTCCGGAGCTTGTCGCGTTGGCGCAAAAATCAATCGCTTTACCAGTGAAGCTTTATTTGGATTGGGGCAGATATGACTACCGATACTCTCAATATGAATACGACGCGCGCGGCTTCAGCCTGCAATTCACAAAGCTATTGTTGAGCAAGAAGTATCAAGTTGCCGGCGGCGAGGTGAATGAGGGCAGCGATTACGCAAGCTGGCGCAGGAGGGCGGATAAGATTTTGGAGGCGTTCTTCCCAATCCGATGATTGGGCTCTTCGTTTAGTTCAAATGCAATCTATGTCAAAAAGCAAAGAAATTTTCCAACGGATAGATCAAGACCAACGGATGTTTTATCCGTTGGTCTTGATCTATCCGTTGGAAAAAATCTTTTTGGTTGCGGCTTGGCCGCGTTGTGACATTGTTCAGCGAAATTTAGAAACAAATTCTAGCTTTTTGCGTATGTTTTTTGTCCTCACTCATTTGAACCTGATGGATCGATTTCAACAGCTCGCCATGCGGCGATCGATGATTAGAATCGGCAACGCAATTCTTAAATCATAAACCTGATTCGAGGGAAGAACTATGAGACGAAAAAGACTGCTCGCCGGCTTACTGCTCACGTTTGTATGCTACATGGCATCGGCTCAGACCACCGGCAATTCCGATCGCGTGAGCTTGCCGCTTACTTCAACCGAAGGATTGGAGTTGATCAATGTCAAAGCAAAAGTGGCTGAACATAAAGGCCGGAAGTCCTTGCTCGTCACCAGGGCCGACCAAATCGCGGTCGCCGACAATCGCGAGACGCTTGCCATCATACCCGGTGTTGAGTTCAAGAACGGTACGATTGAAGTTGAATTGGCAGGCGAGCCCGCTGCGGATGCTGATGCGCAAGCACGAGGTTTTGTCGGAATCGCGTTCAGAGTGCAAAAAACCGACCCTCTGAGCTATGAGGGTTTCTATCTGCGCCCCGTCAATGGCCGTGCGGAGGACCAACTCCAGCGAAATCATTCCACACAATATATCTCGCACCCGGAGTATCCCTGGTTTCGGCTGCGCAAGGAGTATCCCGGAGTCTATGAATCCTACGTTGATTTGGTGACCGGCGAGTGGACTAAAGTCAGAATGGTGGTCTCCGGACAACAGGCGAGAGTTTACGTTCATGGCGCAGAGCAACCTTGCCTCATCGTAAAAGATCTGAAACACGGGGAGACGACGGGAAAAGTTGCACTTTGGTTGGCGAGCTCGACCGTAGCGCATTTCAGAAATCTAGTCATCACGCCCGACCGTGAACCGAGCAGTAATTGAGACTAAAAGTGATTTGTTAAAAACTACTTGTGCGGAAGGTTTTTTCATGTAATTTAGTTGTATTATACAAATATTGGCCAATACAACCAAATTATAGTATTCTGCACAGGAAGTGGTTTTTGCCAATTGCGATCTTGAACAAGATCAAAGGCGAAGTGATATGGCCTGTCCAAAGTAAGGCGTTGAAATGGTCAAGTGCACGAACAAAAGTAAGCGCGCGCAGTCGTGACCAAAGATTATCATGCTATCTATCATCGGCAGCCCCGGCAATACGAAGCGTTGATTCAGCGCGAGGACTATCAAGGCAACCTTCTTCCGGCCCTGCTCGAGGTAACCCCACTGCATGGCAAAGTTGTTGTCGAACTCGGGTGTGGAACGGGAAGATTCATGCCCAAACTCGCACAGCTCAGTGAGGCCGTTTTTGCCTTCGACATTTCGCCGGCCATGCTGGAGCTGGCAAGGCCAAAACTGGAACGACTTGGCAAGCAGAATTGGCGCCTCGCCGTCGCGGATCATCGCAACCTACCCATTCCAAATGCCCTCGCCGATGTCATAATTGCGGGCTGGTCGATTTGCCATCTCGTTGACGACCATCCGAGCACCTGGCGCAATGAATTGAAGCGGGTTTTCGCTGAAGTCAGGCGAGTGCTGAGGCCGGATGGAGTCGTTGCGATATTCGAAAGCTTGGGTACGGGTTATGAGACGCCGCATCCGCCTGCCCATTTAGTGGATTATTACAAGGCCTTGCAGAATGAGTTGAATTTTTCCATGCGGTGGATTCGTACCGATTATCTTTTCGAAACACCGCAAGAGGCAGAACAATTGTCGAGATTTTTCTTTGGGGATAACCTGGCGGAGAAGGTGGCTGGCCAGAATTTACGCGTGCTGCCGGAATGCACGGGATTGTGGTGGAGCAATGATTGCAGCAACCAAGCTTTTCATCCAGGTGCTCAACCCGAAGGATGAGGTTATCTGTGACAACAGAGGAAATAAACAAAGCACAAATCTCCCGCTTACTCGCGGAAGTGGATCAGGGAAATTTGGCAATTGTCGACGAGGTCTATTCGGAGGCGTATGTCGATCATACGCCCTCGCCGGTTCGCGGCCTGAAGCCTGGCAAAGCCGGAGTCAAGCAAGCATTTGAAATCTTTCGCAAGGCCTTTCCCGATGCGAGGCATTCCCTTCCACATCTTGTAGCGGAAGGCGATTGCGTAGTGGCGCATATCTCAGCAAAAGGAACGCACACTGGAGAGTTGTTTGGGAAGGCGCCGACAAACAAAGAAACCACTCTAACTGGAATCGCGCTGTACAAGTTTCGCGAGGGAAAAATCATCGAGCGCTGGGCCTATAGCGAGGAGCCTGGTATCTTGGCACAACTTGGAATCGAGCTGCCTAATTAGAAATGCGACTGACGAGGTGAAAAACAAGAATGCCCAGAAGCATTGGTCAAGATGATTTAAGGCAAGATGATTGAAAAGCTTTAATCATCTTGACTACAATGATCTTGACTTTGTAGCCTCTACTGGTCATTGGCATGAGAACTATTCAGAAGCCTTTTTCCTCTCATTCTGGAGAATCGAACGATGGCAAGTCTAAAGCCGGACACCCTGCTTGCGCAAGGCGGTCACTTCGTGGACGAGGCCACCGGCAGCATAGTTCCCCCCATCCATCCCTCGACGACATACGCGCGCGGCACAGACTACGAGCTTATCGGTGATTTCGTCTACAGCAGATATCAGAATCCTACCTACGACCACGTTGAACGCCTGGCTGCCTCGTTGGACGGCGGCGCGGAGGCGAAAGTTTTTGCCTCCGGCATGGCAGCCCTGGCCGCAGTGTTCGACACCGTCAACACGGGCGAGCACGTCGTTGCGCCCAGGATCATGTATCATGGCGCCCAAGATTGGCTGCGGCACATTGCACAGAAACGCAGCATTAGCCTCACTCTCTTTGATCAGAAAGACCCTGAAGCGCTGCAGCAAGCTCTGCGACCCGGCAAAACGGCAGTCGTTTGGATTGAAACGCCGGTGAATCCCACGTGGGATGTGATTGACATTCAGCACGCAGCGGTCGCAGCCCATGATGCCGGTGCCATCCTTGCTGTGGATAATACGGTCGCCACGCCGATTACGACACAGCCTTTGAAGCTTGGCGCCGATATCGTCTGCTACTCCGCAACAAAATACTTGAATGGCCACTCCGATGTCACCGCCGGCCTTCTGGTGACGCGCGCTATGAATGAGCGTTGGGGAGAAATCAAGTTTATTCGCCAGCATACCGGAGGCGTGTTGGGGCCCTTCGAAGCGTGGCTCTTGCTGCGCGGCATGCGCACGCTGGCTCTCCGGTATGAGCGCATCTCGAACAATGCTCTGAAAATCGCACAGCATTTCGAAAAACATCCCAAATTAGACGCCGTTTTGTATCCTGGTCTCGAAAGCCATCCCGGATTCGCCATCGCCAAACGCCAAATGACCAGAGGCTTCGGAGGGATGTGCTCGCTTTTAATCAAAGGCGGCGCACCAGAAGCCGTGGCAGTGGCGACAAGGCTCAAAGTGTTCGTGACTGCAACTTCTCTCGGCGGCGTCGAAAGCCTGGCCGAGCACCGCGCGACTGTCGAAGGCCCGTTGAGCCAAACTCCCCCCAACTTGCTGCGATTGTCAATCGGGATTGAAGATGCGAATGATTTGATTGCCGATCTCGTGCAAGCCCTTTGACACTTCTGTGAAGGTAAATCACAAGCAGGAGATTTTGGAGTATTGACTTTCCCAAAAAATGCACCAGATTCTGCTTTTCTTGATTTTCCAACACTGTTCGCCTGCGTACAGCCACTGTAAAGCCACCGGATATTCCATCAGCCCGCTTGCTTCTCCTTCCTCTTGTTTTTTCTCGCCGGATGAATGGCATATTTATTGAGAATGTTTGGTCCATGGTCAAGACTGAACTTTGTGGAACAAAGCGCGTGGGGCTGAGGGCATAGAGCAGAGGGCAAAGCGCGCATAATGCCTCTGTGCTCTATGCGCCATGCCCTCTGCCCTCAGCCCCCCGCCCTCCACCCCGGAGGCCATATGCTCAAGAACTATATAATAATCGCCTGCCGTAATCTCATCAAGCATCGCTTCTATTCCGCCATCAACGTTTTTGGATTGGCCATCGGCATTACTACAAGCTTGCTTTTCCTCCTCTTCGTGTGGAATGTGCTCACGTACGATTCGTTTCACAAAAACAGAGACGACATTTATTTTCTCTATCGCCTGCGGCCCTCGCCGGAGGGCACGCTGACGGTTTTCGATACGTGGGTACCGACCGTGCCGGAAATGCGCAAGGCCTATGCCGATATCGTCGACGGCACGCGCTTCTTCAATGTCAATGATTGGGTAAAATATGGCGACAAGCGCTTTCAGGAGAGCCTCGATTTTGTCGATGCCGGGTTATTCAACATGTTCAGTTTTCCCTTATTGAAGGGCGATCCCGCAACGGCTTTAACAGGAAAAAATTCCATTGTCATTTCTGAAGCGATGGCTGTGAAATACTTCGGCAATGAAGACCCACTCGGTAAAGTCTTGCAAATCGGGGGGGAGGATCAATTCACCGTGACCGGCGTCGCCGGTAGAATTCCAGCCAATTCGACTTTCACTTTTGATTTCATGATGCCGTTCGAAAACGCCATGGATATCCCCTTCGTACGCGAAGCGGGATGGAGCAGCTCATTTCTGTATTCTTTCGTCCAGATCCAAAAGGGTGCTGATCCGGGAAAGCTCGAGGCGCAGTTTCCCCAGTTCGTCAACCGCTTCTTTGATGAGAACGCGCCGGAGAAGGTCATTTTTAAACTCATGCCTTTGCGCCAGGTCAACAATGCCTTCACCAGCATGGACAAATACGCCTACATCTGCCTCGGCATGGTACTGGCGATTCTCGCGATTGCCGCGATTAATTTTACCAATCTCGCCATTGCCCGTTCGCTCTCTCGCAGTCGCGAGATCGGCATGCGCAAAGTGCTAGGCGCAGAACGCGCGCAGCTCATCCACCAATTCCTCGGCGAATCGATGCTAACGACGCTCATCGCGCTGATCCTCGGCATGATGCTCGCGGAGCTGCTGCTGCCGGAATTCAATCGCTTGACCAACATGCAATTGGAGCTGTCGTATTTCAAACAAGTGGACCTTTTTTTCGGTTTGATTTTACTCTGGCTCGTGGCTGGCATCGCTGCTGGAGCGTATCCGGCGTTTTTTCTCTCGCGCTTCAAGCCGATTCAAAGCTTGAAAACGCAGCTCAATATCTCCGGTAGAACCGGCGGCTTGCGTAACGGCCTGGTCGTGGCCCAGTTCGCGTTGTCGGTAATTTTGATCATTGGCGCCGGCATCGTGTATCAACAGATCGATTTCATGAAGGGACACAACCTGCGCTTCGACCAGGAAAACGTCGCCGTCATCAGTACACCGAATGACGTCTTTGAAAATCCCGAAGACGGCCCGGCAAAGTACCGCAGCTTCCGGGAAGAATTGCAGCACTTCGGCGGCATACAAGCATTAGCGGGCTCAAGTGTGGTGCCGGGTCGCTATCGCGGCTCCTTCACGCTGGCGCGGCCGGAAGGCTGGGACCAAGCGCAGCAATTGGATTGGCGCTTTTCATATGTCGATGACAACTATTTCAACGTTTATGGCATCGAAATATTGGCAGGCCGCAATTTTTCGGAAGAGAGGTCAACGGATGAAAGCGAGGCGGTTATCATCAACGAAGCGGCAAAGAAAGTCATCGGCTGGCCCGATCCGGTGGGGAAGAAATTGTTTTTCGATGAGAACAGCCGCACGATCATCGGCGTGGTCAAAGATTTTCATTACCAGTCGCTCGCCAATCCCATTCAACCCGTGTTGCATTATTATCGCAACCCGCATTCCGGCAGTTTCCGTTTTCTCTCCGTTAAAATCAGACATCACGATTTGCAAGCCGTGCTCGCGCAAGTTCGCGAAAAATGGCAGGCACTGATTCCCGGTGAGATGCAGTATTTTCTCGTGGCTGACAATTTCCGCACGCTCTATCGCACCGAAGAAACGCTGGGTCTCATCGCCACGTATAGCTCGTTTTTGGCGATGGTCATCGCATGCTTGGGTTTGTTCGGCTTGGCTTCGTACAGCGTGGTGCAACGCGCCAAAGAGATCGGCATTCGCAAAGTGCTGGGCGCTTCGTTGGTGCAATTGTTGGCGCTGATCACCAAGGATTTCTTCAAGCTCATTACCTGCGCGAATCTCATCGCCTGGCCGGTGGGCTACTTCATCATGAAGCGCTGGCTGGCGGAATATCCCTATCGCGTCAATCTCGGCGTCGAGATTTTTCTGCTCACCGCGCTGGCCGCATTCATGATTGCGTTTTTGACCGTGAGCTTTCAAGCGCTGAGAGCGGCGCTAGCGAATCCGGTCGAAGCGCTGCGGTACGAGTGATTTGTGTTCAGTAATCAGTGATCAGTGTTCAGTATTCAGTGCTCAGTTGGCACTGAATACTGATCACTGAACACACTCGTTCATCAACACTACCGGATTAGAGATAGAGGAATAGCAACATGATTGCCAACTATTTCCGCCTCGCGTGGCGGCATCTCCTGGCGCACAAAACAGTCTCCTTTATCAATATTTTCGGCCTCTCCATTGCGGTGGCTTGCTGTATCTCCGTGTTCCTTTTTCTCCAGAACTACTGGACCCTGGACAACTTTCATGCGCACGGCGAGCGCATTTTCATGATCGAATACGTGACCGAAACAAACGGTGAGATCCAAATATGGGGTGACGCACCACCGCCAATCGCCCCGGCTTTGGCAGCGGATTTTCCCCAAGCGGAGCGTGCGGTCAGAATTCAACGCGAAGGCGTCAAGTTGTTCAGCAAGGAAAATGTCTTCGAGGAGATACTCACCTATGCGGACACCGGTTTTTTCCAGATGTTCACTTTCCCGTTGCAATACGGCAATCCGGCCGCACTCACCGACCCGAATGCCATCATCTTGAGTGCGGCCATGGCAAAAAAACACTTCAGTGATACGACGCCAATGGGTCGCACCATCACGCTGATCACCGACGGTCAAGAACGTAAACAGTTTACCGTGCAGGGCGTCGCCGAGTCGTTTCCGAATAACACCGGCTTTGCTTTCGACTTCGTGGCCGGCTATCACCCTGTTCACAAGATGCTGAAGACGCAGGATTGGAAATCTCGTACCAATGGCGTTTTTGTGCAACTTTGGCGACCGCAAGACGCGACCCTTTTGGCGCAGCAAATGGGGCGTTATGTACCACTTTTCAATGCCAACAACCCGGAAGCGCCTATGCAATCCTTCGTGCTCGACAACCTGCGCCATCCGGCTGCCAAAGCGTATAACGTCATCCACCGCCCGGCAGAAGCACATCATCCTGCTGTGACGCTGATTTTTGCACTCATCGCTCTGACGATGATAGCATTGGCCTGCTTCAACTATGTCAATATTTCACTCGGCGCTGTGTCACGGCGCTTGAAAGAAATCGGAGTTCGCAAGGTCCTGGGTGGCAGCCGGGAGCAGCTTATTGCACAATTCATTGCGGAAAACCTGTTGCTCTGCTGCATCGCCTTGGTACTTGGGCTCATGCTCACGGAATCCTTGTTTGTGCCGCTTTTGAATGAGGTCATGGTTCTGCAAACTGAAATTCTCTTTTCGGAGAACATGAGCTTGTGGCTGATGCTGGCAGGTTTGCTGGCGATTACCGGACTGGCGTCTGGAGCGTATCCAGCCTTATACATTTCATCATTTAAGCCGGTGGCCATTCTCGCCGGAAGACAAAAATTGGCCAGCAAAAACGTTTTGCGAAAGGGTCTGTTAACCCTGCAGTTTGTGCTGGCATTCGTGTCAGTGATCTGCACCGTGGTGTTGCTGACGGCGGCCCGGCATTGGAAAAAACTGGCCTGGGGTTACATGCCGGACCAGACATTGGTGGTACAACTCACCGAGAGCGAACAATTCCATTTGCTGAAGAACGAATTGTTGAAAAACCCAAACGTTCTGCGGATGGCGGGTTCGGCGCATCACATTGGGCAAGCTTTCCGCGGCGAAACCATTCAAATCGGCGCAGAGAAACAAAATGTTTTTCGGTTCGACGTGGGAGTGGATTACCAGGAAGCTCTCGGTCTGGATTTGATCTCTGGGCGTTTTTTTGAGTTCAACCGTCGCGCGGAGGACGAAAACACGGTGGTGGTCAATGAAGCTTTGGTCAGAAAACAAGCTTGGAACGAAGCCATAGGCCAGACGTTGCGCATCCAGACAAAAGATTACACCGTCGTTGGTGTCGTCGGCGATTTCAAAGTTTTCGGCACCGGCGCAACGTATCCTGCCTTGTTCTTGCGTGCCGACGAAGCCGATTTCGGTTACCTCGTGATACGGTTCGCCACCGGAAGCGGGAAGCAGGTCGCCGCACAAGTCGGGCACGATTGGCAGCGACTCTTTCCCAACATTCCGGTCAATCATTTTTTTCAAAACGCGGTGTTTGACGGCTTTTACCGTAGTTTTCGCAATGTGTCAAAAAGCTTCGGCTACATCGCCGGGCTGGGACTAATCATTGCCTGCCTGGGGTTGTACGGTCTGGCCACGCAACATTTCTCCCGGCGCCTGAAGGAAGTGGGCGTTCGGAAAATGCTGGGCGCCTCGGTAGCACAGATCATCCTGTTGATCAACCGTGAATTTGTAACTTTGCTGCTCGCTGCCGGCGCCATTGCGACCGCCCTGAGTTTGCTCGGCATTCGGGTCTTGCTTCAAAATATAGAACAATTTACCGGGAAGTATGTGCCGGGCGTGGGACCATTTCTGCTGGCAAACCTGCTGGTTCTCTTCACGGCTGCAGCAGCGGTTGGGCGGCAATCGTGGAATGTGACAAAGGTGAGTTTGGCGGAGGTGTTGAAGAACAACGAGTGAGCAAAGGGCATAGCGCATAGAGCATAGCGGTTCTATGCCCTCTGCTCTACGTGCTTATTCGAAAACCTCATTCTGTCATGCAGAAAGCATCTTGGTAGATTCGGCACTCGGGTCTGAACGCGGTACTTTGGCTGAGTCAACCAAGATCTGCGGGATGACATTTCAGGGTTTTCGGATAGGCGCTAACTACTATGCTCCAAGCAAGGAGACCACTATGAGAGTTTTTGCCAATACGATTCTTGTATCCGTCATTGTGCGCGCTTTGTCACTGCAAGCACAAACTCCAGCCGATTCTGCCGCGATCAGGCAGGCGGCGCTGGATTATGTTGAGGGCTGGTACGAAGGCAATCCCGAGCGCATGGAACGTGCGGTACATCCTGAGCTCGCAAAACGAATCGTGAGAACGGATCAGAGTTCCGGCAGGAGCAGGCTCGAGCAGATGAGCGCCATGAGTCTTGTGCAAGGCGTAAAGCGTGGGGGCGGCAAAAGTACCCCGGTCGAGCAACAACAAAAAGATGTCTTCATTCTCGACATTTACGAGAACACCGCCAGCGCCAAAGCCATCATGTCCGGTTGGATTGATTACCTGCATCTGGCCAAATGGAATGGCGAATGGAAAATTGTCAACGTGCTGTGGGAGCTGAAACCGCAGAGGTAATAAACCGGGGGAATCCGATGGGGATTGAGATAAGATTCAGTATCCAGTATCCAGTATCCAGTATTCAGTATTCAGTATTCAGTGTTCAGTAACTACTAGATACTGAACACTGAACACTGAATACTGGATACTGAACACTGGATACCGAACACCGGAGTCAGAAAATGTTCAAAAACTACCTCAAAATCGCCTTGAGAAACCTGCTCAAATACAAAGGCCATTCTCTCATCAACATTGTAGGATTGGCTACCGGTCTGGCTTCCTGCATCTTGATCGGCTTTTATATTCGACATGAGCTGAGTTATGATCGCTTCTTCGGAAACGCCGACAGGTTGTTTCGCGTTACCATGTCGCTCACCGTCGATGGACAACTGAACAAAAGCTCCAGCATCGAATTTCCCATTGCGCCCCTGCTCCGCCAGTTTCCGGAGGTAAGGGAAGTCGCCAGACTGATCAATCTCTCGAAGCATATCATGGGGCACACGCCGACGATCCACTATGGCGACAAAAGTTTTTATGAGGACAAATTTTATTTCGCTGATTCCACGCTTTTCGGCGTTTTGGACCTGCCGCTCGCAGCCGGCGATCCGCAGCAGGTGTTATTGGCACCCAACTCCGTTGTCCTCACTGCACGTATCGCCCGGAAATACTTCGGCGACGAGCCGCCGTTGGGCAAGGTGCTGCGCTTCAACAACCAGGTTGATCTCAAAGTCACCGGCATTCTGGACGAGTTCCCCAGCCCGAGCCACGTCGACGTCGATTTTATTGCTTCAATGGCGACGTTGCCGCAAACCGGCTTGCCGAGGGCGAACGTCGATTTCCCACAAAACTGGATTTTGAATTGGTTCTTTACTTATGTTGCGCTGGAGCGTCCTGGAGACGCGGCCGTATTGGAACAAAAACTGGTGGCCTTTGCAGAAAAGAATTACACGCCATTACATCTGCAGAACCAGGTTAAGCTCTACGTCCAACCGGTGCGCGACGTTCATTTGTACACGGACTTTGACATCGACCTGAGCCCTTCCTCCGACGTTCGCTACGTTTACATCTTCGGCGTCATCGGCGCATTGGTGCTGATGATTGCGTGTTTCAATTTCATCAATCTCACCATTGCGCAATTCTCGCAACGCTTGCGCGAGCTGGGCGTGCGCAAGGTGTTGGGCGCCTTTCGGCGGCAATTGACGCTGCAACTATTATTCGAAGCGATTTTGCTCACGACGCTGGCCAGTCTCATCGCATTGTTTCTGGTGGAATGGTCGCAAACCCCCTTTCGCAATCTCACCGGTTTCTCTGTCAACGCCTCGCACGCCTGGCCCTATGTTTTTTTGTTCGCGCCACTCTTGAGCATGGCTGCAGGCCTCTATCCGGCACTGGTGTTTTCCTCCTTCAAGCCCACGGCGGCGTTGAAAGATGCGACCCGTTCCTTTGTCAAAGGCGCAGGGCTGCGCAAAGTGCTGGTGGTATTCCAATTCGCCATTTCCGTGGCCTTGATCATCGGCACGCTCATCGTTCACCGGCAGCTCCAATTCATGCGCAGCAAAGATACCGGATTCGATCGCAACCACATGCTAATGGTGCCGGTGCGCGGCAGCAGGGTCGAGAACCAGTACCTGGCTTTCAAAGACCGGCTGTTGCAAAATGCCAACGTCGTGCAAGTTTCCGGCGTCAATGGCAAACTGGGGCAGGAGATACGCTACACGACGTTTCAGGTCGAGGGCATCGCCACGCCGCAAATTTTGACGATTCTCCGCGTCGAGCTTGATTTCATCAAGACCTTCGGGATCCAGCTCGTTGCCGGCCGGGCTTTTTCAAAGGAGATTCCCACCGATGCAAAAGAGTCGTTTATCATCAACGAAGCCGCGATGCGGCAATTTGGCTGGAGCGAGGCTCTCGGCAAGACACTGAAACTCGTGACAATGCAGGGCGCGCCGCAGGGAACCGTCATCGGCGTCGTGAAAGACTTTCATTTTCTGCCGCTGCATAAGGACATTGGCGCGCTCGTGATTTACCTCGGCAATTATTCCTATGCCGCCATCAAGGTGCGCCAGCAGGGCCTGCGCGAGACACTCGCCTTCGTGGAATCCGTCTGGAAAGAATTCGAGACTGACAAAGGGTTTGTTTATTCATTTTTGGACGACATTCTCGCGCAGAACTATCAAACCGAGGACCGCGTGAGTAAATTGACCACCTATTTTTCCGGCCTGGCGATTTTCATCGCCTGCCTGGGCTTGTTGGGACTGGCCTCATTCACAGCCGCGCGCCGCACCAAGGAAATCGGCATTCGGAAAGTGCTCGGAGCCTCGGTCACAAACGTCATCGCCCTGCTCTCGCAAGAGTTTCTCCGCCTGATCGTGATCGCCAATCTCATCGCCTGGCCGCTGGCGTACTTTGCGTTGGTGAAGTGGCTGGGAAATTTCGCCTATCGCATCGACATCGGCTGGTGGGTGTTCGCGCTCTCTGGCGGCCTGGCATTGCTGATTGCGCTGTTGACGGTGAGCACGCAGGCCATCAAAGCGGCGCTGGGGAATCCGGTGGAGGCGTTGCGGTATGAGTGATAGCTTGTTACCAAAGGGCGTCAATCATAGCAGCTCTTCTAAGATTGTCGTCAGCAGTCACCAAACGAGCACGCTCAATGATTGACGTAGCGGCTATGATGCGATCTGCCGGGTCCTTGCTGATGGCAGCCGGCAAAGTTATTGACAATTCCGCGATTTCTGGTGTGATTCTTTTGAGATTGTATTGATTGGAAGCAAGCAACTGCGTGATGAACTCTAAATAGGTCGCATCAACCCAGACTCTTCTTTTTTGGATGAGCATGGCGATTTCCCAGAGGGAAATATCGCAGAATAGAATGCCATCTTCTTGGTTAGCTTGAGCGATGGCCTTTCTTGCTCTGCGGGAGAGTCGATCGGGTTGCAAGGCGTCCCAGATAATGACGTGGGTGTCCAGAACAATCACTGTGCTGACTCCCATTCTTCATCAAGAGGAGACAATACATCCTTGATGATGGCGGTTTGGCGAAGCCCTTTGAGCTTCTCCCGCGCTTGTTCCATGGAGTTCTCGGGCGGTACGAGTCGAGCAATTTCCCGCCCACGAGAGGTAATTGAAATCACTGCGCCACGTTCGATTTTCTTGAGAATCTTCATGAGATTGGCGCGCAGGTCACTCACGGCAATACTGGTCATTTGCGTCTCCGTTGTTTTTGTACAATTAAAT
>JBOHQX010000216.1:0-3590 GCA_050732395.1 bacterium | reverse complement strand
CGGACGGCGAGCCTTATTTGCTGGCTTATCAATCTTTGCCGGATCCGAGCGGCATTTATATCACCGGCCTGTTGGGGTTGCAGATCGATCTGGCCGAGCTCCGGCAGGAACTGTTTCCGGCGATTCTGCGCCATTTAAAGCTCAGCGAGCAAGTGACCCTGGCGATTCTCAATAAAAAAGGTGATTATGTCATCGGCACCACGAGACCAGTCAATCAGCCCATAGCCGCACAGGCCTTGGCCGCACCTTTTGATTTTTGGCAGGTGGCGATTTACCTCAGCGATGGCCAAACCCGGTCCCGGCAGATGGATTTTTACCTCACGCTTGGGCTCTGGCTGATTTCTCTTTTGTTGCTGAGTATTTTGTCGGGTGCGTACTTTTTTGTTCGACGCGCGCGACGCGAGGCTCATCTCTCACAAATGAAATCAACATTCGTATCAAACGTTTCACACGAATTGCGCACGCCGTTGGCCTCGATCAAGATGCTGGCGGAACTGATGGAAATGCAACTACGGGGGCGTCTCAACAATCCTTTAAAGAATGGCCAGGAAAAAACCGGGCAATACTTGAGCGTCATTCGTCGGGAGTCCGACCGGCTGGGCCGCCTGATTGAGAACGTGCTGGATTTCTCAAAGATCGAACGCGGCTTCAAGCAGTATAATTTTGAATATGAGGATCCGGCGGCGGTGTTGCGCCTGGCGGTTGAATCCTTTCGTCCCCATGCCGAAGCCAGCGGCTTTTTGTTGACGGTGGAGATTGCAGAAGACCTGCCCGAGGCAAACATGGATGCGGATGCCATTTCGCAGGTCATGCTGAATTTGCTGAGCAACGCCGTAAAATACAGCGACGAGGTGAAGAAAATTTACGTGCGGGCTTACCGTGACGGCGCCCGGCTCGCTGTCGAAGTCGCTGATCGCGGCATCGGTATTGACGCCACAGAGATTCCAAAAATTTTTCAGGACTTTTATCGTATCGATCAACGCTTGAGCTCACAGAAACAAGGTGGAATGGGCTTGGGGCTGACGCTGGTGCGGCATATCGTCCGCGCTCACGGCGGCGAGATCAGCGTGCGCAGCGAAGTGGGGAGAGGCTCAACTTTTATTTTTACGCTGCCGATCTCGCCGGTTCACGTGACAACGCCAGCGAATGGCGAAGCCAGGAACGCAACGCAAATTGATTTATACGTCGAGGCCGAACTATGAAGAAAGTTCTGATCATTGAAGATGATGATGCCATCGTTCTGGGATTGGAAGGTGCGCTCCAGGGTGAAGGATACGAAACGTACACGGCCCGGACCGGCCCCGAAGGCTTTCGTCTCGCCAAGGAAAGCCAGCCGGATTTGCTCATTCTCGACTTGATGTTGCCGGGAATGAGCGGCATGGAAATTTGCAAAAACCTCCGCGAGGAAGGCATCAAGACGCCAGTGATTATGCTCACTTCCAAAGCCGAAGAGGATGACAAAGTCCTGGGGCTGGAATTAGGCGCGGATGATTACGTCACCAAGCCTTTCAGCTTGCGCGAGCTTTTGGCGCGGGTGAAAGCCCATTTGCGCCGGGAAGAAGCTGAAGCGAAATCCGAATCCGCTAAGTACAGTTTCGGCGATGTGGAGGTGGATTTCAAGCGGCACGAGATTTACAAAGCCGGCCAACTGCAGGAGCTGACCAACCGCGAATTTCGTCTGTTGGAGTATTTTATCGCGCACCCCGGCGAGCTGATCTCCCGCGACCGTATGTTGGATGAAATTTGGGGGTACGAGGTTTATGTCACCACCCGCACGATCGACAACTATATCCTCAGGCTGCGCAAGCACATTGAGCCGGATCTCGAAAATCCGCGCTATATCAAAACCATTCGCGGCGCCGGGTATCTGTTCGATATAGAGCCAAAGCGCCAGCAAGCCGAGGCGACAATAAATTAAAACAAAATTTTCCTATGGAAACATCAAAAACCAAGCTTGGCGTGCGCATGCATGGCGTCGCTTTAACTCTCGAAACGAATCATCCGCCGCTATTGGCATACGCCGCCGAGCATCTCAATGGCTTGGTCGAAACGCCCGCTGCCGCTCCTGACTTGAAAGTGAAATGCTATTGGTCCGAAGGCGATAGAGAAGCGGAAGCCAATCCATTTCCGGCTGATGGCGCCTTGAATGTTATCGGCAAGCGCATGCTGGGCAATGCCGATGAGCTCATCTGGCTGGACACCTTGCGAATGAAAGGATTGCAGCTTCGCTTCCGCCGCGAACGTTGGCAGTGGACATTCGAGGTCGTTTATCGTTTTCATGAGAAAAAGGAGAAGATTGAAAATCTGCCCGAGTACGAATATAAAAGATACTTCAGCCTGATGAGCTATTTGGTCTATTATCCGCTGATTTGGTATCTCGAAAATTCCCGGGGGTGGACGGTTTTGCATGCTTCGGCCCTGGCCGGTGCCCATGGCGGCATTATGATCGGAGGGCTTGGCGGTGTCGGCAAAACCACGACGTGCGTGGCATTGATGCAGCGCGAAGGCATCGAGCTGATGGCGGAAAATATCATTTTCACCGACGGCGAATTCATCTATCCATGCTATGAGCCAATACGACTCGACGAGAGAAGTTTGGCGATGCTGGAGGAGAACAATCCTGACGGCCTGATCCCCATGGCGTTTCCCGAAGGGCTAAAGGACAAATGGCTGTTCCATTTCAGAACGAACACGCTTCCGGAAAAGGTCAGACCGACAATGCTTTTTTTGCCACAATTTTCGCAACGGCGCTATGCGACGCAAATCGCGCCTGAACTGGCTGCTGAAAAAATGGTGGCGATGAATCGTCTGACCCGCGAATTGGATGATTATGGGTGGTATGCGTCGGCGCTGGATATGCACTGGCCGAAGGTGGGGCAAGCGAGCCATCGCATCGAAGTGTTGCGCCGTTTCGCTGAGCAGGCATACTGTTTTGAATTGGGTATTGACCGCTCTGCCGGAGTGGATGCGGTCGTGAATGACATTCTTGGTGCAGTTCATTCACTGGAGTTCATGTTATGAAAATAAAGTTAGTAGTAGCCCCTTCAGGGGCCGGACGCCCAACGAAGAAGATTTTCTTTGCGATCCTTGGCGTCTTTGCGTCTTTGCGTGAAAATCTTTGCTTTTTTTGCAAAGGTTTTGCTGGTAATGGGCTGAGGGCGTTACTTCGTGCATTGTTATCATTAATAATCGTCATCATTACGGGTTGTGCCGGTAAAGCCAAAGTGCAGGTGCCTGACAAAGCGGTTGCTCCGGCTCAACAGCCCGTTACCGGCGTAGCCGTGCAGCCGGCCGGAAATGGCATCACCGGCAACACGTTAAGCCGGTGGTTTGACCGCACGCCAACCATTAGCTCGGCATCGGCTTGGCCAAACGTTGCTGAAGACTGCGCGATGATCTACGATCCGGTGAAACATCGTATTGTGCTCTTCGGCGGCAAGAATGATGATAATCAAAACCTCAATGAAGTTTGGGCGTTTGATCTTGAGCAGAACGCCTGGCAAAAAGTCGCCGTGGAAGGCGGCAGCCCTCCGCCTTCCGAAGATCATGTTGTCATCTATGATCCCATCGGTCGCCGGATGATCATGCAC
>JBOHQX010000215.1:0-7680 GCA_050732395.1 bacterium | reverse complement strand
GAGCGACCAACGGATAGATCAAGTCCAACGGATAAAACCTCTGCTCTTTTCATCCGTTGGTCTTGATCTATCCGTTGGCGATAAAAAAGTTAGAATTCTATTCTGAGTTTGAATGGCTAATCGCATATAGGCCAGGGCAGGATCGTTTCCGAATTCATCGCCAACTTTAGTCACAAAATCATCCCACAAATTAAGATAAGTTTCGTTCCACGGCAGCGGCAGCGGTTCTGTTGTGCATTTTTTGAACCCCTGCGCGACGGGAAAAGGATGTTTGTCCACGCCGGGAAAACGTTTGACCCATTGCGGTGAATAGGTGCCGGGGACGATGATGAGGTGAATTTTCTTGTTATTGAGATTAGCGGCATCGAATATTTTCCTCAAGGCCTCGAATTTGTAAACGTTTTGCTCAGGATTCAAGCATTCCCAATACGTCCGGATCACCACGCCGGCAAGGCAGGGATTGTCCCACGTCGTTTGCTCCGGCGTCTGATTATATCCAATAAGCGCATACACGCCTCTCGGCATCGCGGCCTTGGCAGGCGCGGCTGCTTCAAATTGAAAGTCGGCTTCGGCATCATCATCATCATCGCCTTTCTCGCCGTCTTTAAATGCTTTATTACACGTAGGGATCTTGCTTTCTTCACAAGGAGTGGATTGGGCAGCCAATGAAGCGGCCATTGTAGCCATGAGCGCCAAAACGAGAAACCAAGGCGTCATTTGTTTTTGCATAACTGCCGCCTTTTTGATGTAAAATTGATGTTTTCAGTACCTGTTGCTTTTAATAGCCTCACCCCACTCCTCTGCCCGGGCATGATTCGCCTCATGCGTCGGAGTGAGGTGAGAGGTTTACCTCTGTGCGACTTAGACCTAATTACCTCGCCACCAAGGACATGAACCTAAATAGGGTGGACCTTGGTAGAGAAAGCTGCAGAGGGTGTGGTCGTGTGGGCGCTGTGTCCATCCAGGATATGAGCCAAGTTTGCATTCCAGCTGTTGAGGTGGGCCTCGATGAGCTCTGTGCCTGCTGGCTTTTGATTGGCGGGTGCCTTGAAGAAAAGCTTTTCCGTGTCCTGTTGACCACCATGGCCATTGACAACCAGGTTACCAAATACGATTTCGTCCGAAAAAGGCCCGGTGGAACTCTTGCTGACTTTTGCCCCATTGTTGCCATTGATGTGCAGGGAGATGCCGGTCATGTTGAGGTGCCCGTTGTTACGAATCCGGACTCGGAACGTAAAGACCTCATTTACGTTGACTATGTTGGGGTCTTCTCCCGGTTTGGGGACTTCGTCGGTAACATCAACGATGCTCAAGTTTACATTGTTTGCAGGATAGTTGCTCACTGCATTGGCGAAATCATTGATAAATGGCATAATTCTTTCTCCTTGAAAAAAAAGATGTGATTAGTTGTTGATGGTTTGCCTATTTGCTGCCATCTTAAAGCAATTCGGGCTACCATTGTTAGTGAGTTTAGCGGTGGCTTAACCGCTTGTTTGGTGGAACTGTAGTTGCCTTAACTCATACAATCATACTGCATCACCTCCATATTTAATCGTTAAATTAGTTGGGAATCAGTTACGGCTATTTCACTAAACCAATTTCGTGCCAGGTCAATAGCGGCCGCTTGAAGAAAAGCTAGGTATTTAAAAAGTCGGAGCTTATTGCGCAAACTAGGAAGACAGTGTGGAGGATGAATTGGTAAAAAAGTCCGCAAAAAATTGGTGGGAAAAATCGAAGTTGTTTTTAATGAAATAAAACCGGCGAGAAATTGGAGGGCGTATGGCTGGGGGTATGGAGCGAAGGGCTTAGTGCAGAGAGAGCGGATCGTATCTTGAATTCAATGCGCTATGCCCTCAACTCAACGCCCCCTGCCCCTCACAATCCCTAGCTTCGCCATTTTGTATCTCAGCGTTTGCTCGGCAATACGCAGCGCTCGCGCGGTTTTGGCAATATTCCAGTTGTTGGCAAGAATCGCGTTGCGGATCATTTGCCCTTCATATTCAGCGAGACTTTCGTTTAAAGGCTTGATGGCATCGGTGTCCTGCGGATGAGCGGCGAAGTTTTTCATTTCTTTGCGCAGGTCCGGCGGTAGAAGGTCGTGATCCAGAATCGCCGTATGCGGTTTGGCGAGAGTGAGGAGGCGTTCGACGAGATTCTCCAGCTCGCGGATGTTGCCAGCCCAGTGGCGCTGTTGCATAAAATCCAAGACTTCTTCGTGAAACGCTTCCGCATTTTTCTGTTGTTGAGCGGCAAATCCCTTGAGAAAATTGTTGGCTAGCAACGGAATGTCTTCCTGGCGATCATCCAACGAGGGCACGTGAATGGGATAGACGTGCAAACGGTAGTACAAATCTTTGCGAAATTTCTGCTCGTCCACCAGCTTGCGCAATGACATGCTGCTGGCTGAAATGATGCGAACATTCACCTGGCGCGTTTTGTTGCTTCCCAGCGGCCGCACTTCCCCCGCTTGCAGCACGCGCATGAACTTGGCTTGCATTTCCAATGGCAAGCTCGTGATTTCGTCCATGAACAGAGTGCCATGATTGGCTTCCTCGAGCAAACCCTTACGCTCGGAGGTTGCGCCGGTAAAGGCCCCTTTCAGGTGGCCAAAGAGCTCGCTTTCGATCAAGTTGCTGGGGATAGCGCCGCAATCAATCGCCACAAAAGGACGATCGCTTCGGGCGCTGAAGCGATGAATGGCGCGGGCAACCAACTCCTTGCCGGTGCCGCTTTGACCCTCCAACTGAACCCGCACGTCGCAACGAGCAGCAGCTTCCAGGGCCTGCAGCAATTCGATAAACTTGCCGCTCTTTCCCAACAGGCCCGCAGCCTGGTATTTTGCCAATAGCGTGGCCTCGGGGATGGGAGCTTCGAAATATTGCTGGATTTTTTGCACGTTGCGCAGGAAAGGCGCAGCGACGGCGGCGAATTTTTCGAGGAGGGATAGCGCGTGTTCGAGCTGCTGGATCATCGATGCTTGATTCTGGATGCTTGATGCTGGCTGAATCGCCGTCGAGAGTTGCTCGTTCTTAGTGTTAGGCGACTCAGACGGGTTGATATTCACCAAAATGAGAGCGCCGAGCGTGAAGCCTTCCAGGCGCAGTGGAACGGCCAGAACGGACTTGACCGGAAGACCCTCAAACAGGTTTTTGGCGAAGCGGGGGTCGGTTTTAAGCGCTGCGCTCGCCAAAGGTTTTTGATTTTTGATCACCCACCCGCTCACGTGGGTTTGCACGGCGTGCCATTTCAGCGTTTCGTTTTCCCGGCCTTCGCGCATGACGGTTTTCACGGTGTGCCGGGTTTGTGGGTTGATCATAGCAATGATGGCGATTTCTGCGTTCAGCAAATTGACCGCTTTCTGCACCACCACGCGCAGCGTCTCTTGAAAATCATTTTGCTGGCCGAGAATGGCAGCCAACTCGAGAAGCTGTTCTAGTCTCTCTGGTTCCATCATCCAATTGCGCTTGACCGTCGCTAGCTCTCTGTGCGCTCGGCGTGTTCGTGTTGAAAAGCTGTTGTAGTGCTAATTATAGATGTTTCTGCAATCCCACCTTGCTGAGCAGCGCCGTGAATCTCGCCTCCTCGCGCAAACTGTCGAGCCGCGGCTCCACGTTGAGAAAGCCCAGCCAGCCGTTGCGCTCCTCGTAGGCTTTTTCAAGCCAGGCGAGGGCCTGGTCTTTCTCCCCCATGCCGGCATGAACCAGGGCAATATCGTATGACGAGACATAGCTGCGCCGGCCGCGCGCCAGCAACTCGTCAAGCACGCGTTGCGCCTCCGCTCGTTTGCCGGCCAGGCCATAAGCGTGGCCCAGGGCACGCAGGCTCAGCGCACAGCCGCGGGAAAGAGCGACGGCATGTTCAAGCTCCGCGATGGCCTGCTCATATCTGCCTTGCTGCGCATACACCTGGCCGAGCAGGTCGCGGGCAAAAATGTAGTATTCATCCATCTCCAGTGCGCGCTCGAGTGCTTGCGCCGCCCGCTCGAACTGCCGCGCAAAATAGAGCTGCCAACCGATGCCCGCGCGCAAAACTAGGGAGAGTGGATCGAGCTCTTGTGCCTTTTTGATTTCAGCAGAACAAAGGTCGAACTGTCCGGTGAGCAACAAATACCACACGGCATACCAATAATGCGCCATCGCCGAATTGGGATTGAGGGCGAGCGCCCGCTCAAATTCTTTGGCGGATTCCGCCCAATTCCAATCAAAGATGGCGCGAATGCAGCCGAGCGAGGTATGCGCCTCGGCCAGGGATTCGTCAATGGCCAACGCCTCTTCGGCTGCGGCTTTGGCTCTAGGTATTGTTTCTTTGGGCGGCACAAAGCCCTGAAAGCCGAGCAGGGCAAGACCGTCCGCCAGGCCTGCGTACGCCGGAGCATATTCCGGCTCGAGAGCAATGGCTTGCCCGCAATAAGCCACGCCCTTGTGCAAGCCCGCTTCGGTGCGCTTGTTCAAGTGAAAGCGCCCCTGCAAATACAAATTGTAAACGGCAGGATTTTGCGTGTAACGCGCCACCGGCCGGGGCCCCGGCTTTCCTCCCGCCGGCCCCAGCTTGTTGACAATCGCATTGGCGATATCGTCTTGAATGGCGAACACGTCATGCAGCTGGCGATCATAGATTTCCGACCAAAGTGGAAAACCTCCGGCAACGTCGGTAAGCTGCGTTGCGATACGCAGTGTATCACCGGCCTTGCGCACGCTGCCTTCGAGAACATAGTTGACATTGAGCAGCTCGCCGATTCTGCGAAGGTCTTGTTCCTTCCCCTTGCATGCAAATGCCGAGGTCTTTGAAACCACCCGCCAGCCCTCGATCTTTGCCAAAGTTGCAATCAGTTCCTCGGCCATGCCGTCACAGAAATACTCTTGATCCTTCTGCGGGCTCAGATCCGCAAAAGGCAACACCGCGATGGCGGCGCGGGCTGCGCCCATCCCTCCGGATTCGAGCTTGTACTTGAGCGAGCGCAGTGCGGGAATCATCTCGTCCACGTGTTGGTAGCGCTCGTCAGGATTCTTTGCCATGGCGGTATGGACGATTTGATCCAAAGCCATGTGCACACCGTTGCCCCCCGATGCCATCGGGATCGGGCAGGCGTCTTCATGGACAATGGCATACATCACCACTTGCTCGCTTTCGCCGTGGAAGGGTAATCGTCCGGTGAGCATTTCATAGAATACCACGCCGAGAGACCAAATGTCCGTGCGCTGATCGACGGGTTTACCTTGCACCTGTTCCGGGGACATATAAGCCACTGTCCCCGAGGCTCTGCCGTCTTTGGTTAACCAAGAAGGTTCGGCCAATTTGACCAAGCCAAAATCGATAATCTTGACTTCACCGCGAGGCGTAATGATGAGGTTGGAAGGTTTGATATCACGATGGGCGATGCCAGCCTCGTGTGCCCTCCCCAGGCCTTGCGCTACCTGCGTAACAATGTTGATCACACTGTCCACAGACAATTGACCACCCGAAAGGGCTTTTGAGCTGGCCACTTTCTTTTCCAGGGTCTCGCCAGGGTAGTAGGCCATGCAAATGAAAAGCTGCTCGTCCTCGGTCTCGTTGATCTCGTGAATAGTACAGATATTCGCATGATCGAGCGCCGAAGCCGCCTGCGCCTCATGGATGAAGCGATCGATGGCGTCCTGATCGCGCGTCAACTCCGGTGGGAGGAACTTGAGCGCAACGAAGCGATTGAGCCTGAGGTCAAGGGCTTTGTAAACCACGCCCATGCCGCCACGGCCTAGCTCCTCCAAAATTTTGTAGTGAAAAATCGTTCGGCCGACCATATCACTTCCCCAAAGAAGGAAATAGACATTAACATTAACATAGAAATAGACACTAAAGAGTATGCTGAAAACTCGACCTTTCTGTTTATAAAAGAAAATGAACTTCCTTGCGCAACGTCAGAGTGTTTAATAATACTAAAACGTTACGTTTGCTTTGTTGGCCTTTGCTTCAAACGCCGTTTGCAAACAAACAATAAAACTTGGGTCGTTGCGGGAATAAAGGGGAAGAAGCCCCCTGCCTGCGGGTTCCTAAGGATCGCCGTTTAAATAACTTACCCGTTTTTGAAACCGTTAATTTACGCGAACGAACGCTAATATATTCCCAATTCGCGCTTATGAGCGTTCATTTATGGCTTGAGGAATGGGAGTGTTATTTGATGCTCACTGCTAACAGTCAAATATAGCAGTTTTTAAAGGAAAGTCAAGCAAGCTGATTCACTTCCAATGTTGCGGCGCGACCCCGATTTGCGCGGGAGATGCACATGAGGGCAGAAGCCCAAGCTTATGAATGGATTTGAATTTCACTTTTTGCCTTTGCTGACTTTCCGCAATGGCACTTGTTCCCATCGCTTGCTCTTGAGCTGAGAGCCGACAGTCGCACCAATTAGAAATCCTGACGTCGATCCTATAATCAACCCTAACAACGGCGACGCGAATTAAATCGCCGGGTGCGACATTTTGACAAATCCTGCGCTGCAACTTCAAGTCTCAGCATGAGAACGAGAGGCAATGGCAATGATGAAAGTCGTGTTGTCCTCATTTGTGTACTCCTTGCAGTTATTGTTTTAGTAAGCGGATTGAGCGGATTAAACGGATAATGAAAAATTCGTCCCCAAAACCATGATCTGCTCTATCCGCTTAATCCGTTTACTTTTTTCTGTGAGCTGAATAGCTATGATTCCTGTGTATTCATCCGCCCTCTGTCCGCGGGACACCGAGATTCTCACCGATACGTCAACCCAATTCCAATAGCGCTTTCCGAGATACCTTCGGTGAAGCCAACGCGCCCAAGGGCGTTCAGGGTGAAATGCCTTTGCAATCGAATATCAGATTTGAATAGCGCGATACCGGGCCCATCATATGGCCCGACGAATCCCCATCCCAACCACCAATTGAAGTTGGGATTCTTGCCGGAGCCCAATCCGATCTGGTAGCTACCGCCGGTGTAAACTGGAATGTGATGCAAAAAGGACGAGCTGAAGTAAATTGAACGCCGGCTGCCCAAACGAAGATACGCGCTAATGGGTGAGTCTACGTCCTCGAAATTCTCGCCTCCGGTGAGAGGAGAACGCGACCAGAAGTATCCGCCGCCGATCCCAATTGGCTTCCATTCCAAATTGAAGTATGGATTGAACGTGAGATTCTCACGAGCGACGAGTTCGGTCTGCGAGAAGTACGCCTCTCGTAAGGGATCATAGTAGCTTCCGCCGGTAAACACTTCCTCTTTGTCAAAAATATAGCTGCTTCTGATACCCAGCCGCAAAGGCGAGGCCATCCTGTGCTCAACCCCGGCGCTCAACTCTTGAAAAGGAATGGCATGCTTGCTGAGCACCTGGCCCTCGCAGCCGCGGTTGACCAGCGCATATTGCCCGAGCCCGCCGTAGAGCTGAACGGCGGTTTTGCTGCTGTCCGGCGGCGCGAGATTAACTTGCAGAGGCAATGCGCCGAGCAAGAGCAGCAGAGAGCTGTGACGGATTTTGGGGTTCATTTTGTTCCTCCACGTGTTATTATGAGTGAGCACAACTACCTCGACAAAGATAAATTGCTTGTGACTCTTCAGCTCTTGACTCCCGGTGATCGGGGTTGGTTCGGCAAGCAACACCACCGTGTCATCCCGTAGGGATCTTGTTAAGTTTCTGGCACGGTGCTTGTGCTGAAAAAGATGCCTCCTGCATGACATGTT
>JBOHQX010000214.1:0-13469 GCA_050732395.1 bacterium | reverse complement strand
CTCCACGGCCAAAATCTCCCCATTCATCGCGACAAACCCATCAGGATTCGTAAACGCGACTTCATGCTTGCGGTCTTTGGGATAACCGATGGCGGCGCAACCCACCTCGCCTTTTTTGTTGACGGCGACGAATTTGTCGTAAAAGTCGATTTTTTTGCCGAGTCTTTTGTTGATCTCGACAATGCGACGGCAAGCTTCGAAGCAGGCCTTGGAGGGATGCATGCCCTGGCGCATGAGTGATACGACGTAAAAGCTGCCGCATGTGCGGATCACTTCCTCGCCACGGCCGGTCGCGCCAGCGGCACCGACCTCGTTATCGACGTACAGGCCTGCACCGATGATCGGCGAATCGCCTACACGGCCGGAGATTTTGTAAGAAAGCCCGCTGGTGGTGGTAATGCCGGCGATATCGCCTTTCGCGTCCACGGCAAGAACATTGATCGTGCCGTACGTGCGCCCGTCGCGGTCGCGATATATGCCGTCGGCGGGCGGTACCCAATCGTCATCTTCGCTGTGGCCTTCTTTCCATTTCAGCCATTGAATGCGCGATTCTTCGGTGAGCAGATTCTCAATGGGAAGGCCATGCGCGATGGCGAACTTTTGTGCGCCGGCGCCGACGAGCATCATGTGGTCGGTGCGTTCCATCACCAATCGCGCCACGCTGCTCGGCGTTTTGACGCCTTCGAGGCAGGCCACCGCACCAATGCCGAAAGTCGGCCCGTGTATGCACGAGGCGTCGAGCTGTACCACGCCGTCTTCATTCGGCAAGCCGCCGTAGCCCACGCTGTTGTCCTCTGGATCGAGCTCTGTGACATTCGCCGCTTTCTCCACCGCGTCCATGATATTTCCGTCATTGCTCAAAATCTCCCAGCCCGGCCCATTGGTTTTGCGGCCCCAATCCTCACCGCGGCTGCATACGAGCACCGGCAATTTGCCACCGGCGCGCGCCGAAGCCTGCGTCTTGCTCGTGATAATCGCCGGCGCATGCCCCCACACCGGCAGCGACGCCCACAATCCCGTTACGGATTTCAAAAAACTACGGCGTGAAAGGTCTGACTTCATTGCTCCTCCTCAAGAAGTATTCGTATCGATGAGTTGCAGACGCTCGTGGCCTTGTCATTCAGAGGGAATCCTGGTTAGCGTGGCCGGAGGCATTCGCTCAAGAGGGTTGCTCCAGAACGCGTCGACAAAACTCACCAGGAATCCTTCTGACAACGGGGGTTGGTTTCGTCGAAGTGACGTTTTAGTATTGGGCACAAGAATTTCATTCCGAATGTTTCTGTTTCGGCGACATTGAGTCTTTTGTTTCGTCCTTTTTCCTCTCGCGTATAAGTACGCCCCAAAAAGAATCATACGGATGAATCTGATCCGTCTCACCTTCCACATCGACTACGGGATTGGCTTCATTATACCATCGAAAAATGCCGCCGCGCAGGTTGGCGACGGAACGCGCTCCTGCTTTGAGTGCCCCGGCTTCCACGCGGAGCGCGAAAATCGAGCTGCGATAACCGACGGAGCAATAGAATACCACGTGTTTGTCTTTGAGTGTGTCGCCATAAATTTTGATGAAGTCCGCCGCTGGCATTTGCGGATCAACTTGGATCGCGGAGCGAATATGGCTGGTCTGATACTCGGCCGGCGCGCGTGTGTCGAAGAGCAAATAGCGTGAAGAATCCACAGAAACGATTTCTTGTTTGAGGGCCTGCCAGGTGAGATGGAGAATGGGGAATTTACTCTGCATCACTTTCTCGAGGAGATCAAGAGAAAGCTGCGCATAGCCAGGCAAAGAGACCAGCATGAGTAGAAAGAAAAAAGAAACAGCCGCTTTCGGCATGAGTTCTCCTCGAATAAAGCTGATGAGCATGCGCCAATATACTCATGCCGCGCGGCGGTGTCAAGGGGAAGATGGATTACCGGAATGTTGGATTTTCGGATTTTTGGATTATTGGATTGTTGGAGTATTGGATTGCCATCAATCCAACAATCCATCAATCCAGTAATCCAGTAATCCCGGGATGCTATCCCTCCAGATTCCTCAGCCCCAGCGTTTTGAGCTTGTTGGTGACGTGGCTGCGATCCATGCCCGCGGTTTCGGCGGTTTTGCTGACGTTGTTATTGCAGTACTGCAGCAGCCGCGAAAAGTATTGGCGCTCAAAGAGCTCCTTTGCTTCTTTATAAGATAGAGTGGTGTAATCCGGCTCACGATCATCGGCGGTTGAACCCAGCCACATTCGTATCGTTTCCGGCTTGATGAGATCGCTCTCTTCAAAAACAACGGCGCGGGCAACGATATTCTCAAGATCGCGCACATTGCCGGGAAAATGTTGGCCCATGAGCAATTCCAAGGCTGCAGGAGAAATGTCCGCAATTGCCCTGCCATTGCGCCGGTTGAATTTTGTAATGAAGTGCCTGACCAAAAGCGGAATGTCTTCTCGACGCTCGTGCAAGGAAGGGACATAAATTGGAACCCGATTGAGCCGGGAAAAAAGGTCCTGCCGGAATTTTTTCTGCCCTACGGCTTCCGCCATGCTGACGTTGGTCGCGGCAATCACGCGCACGTCCACACGCGTGACGTCTTCGCCACCCAGCAGCTCGAAGGTTCCATGCTGAAGGAATTGCAGGAATTTCAACTGCAGCGGAGGCGAGAGATCCCCGATTTCGTCGATAAACAGAGTGCCTTGATGTGCGCGCTCGAATTTGCCGCTTTTCCTGGCCTCCGCGCCCGAAAATGCGCCCTTCTCATGCCCGAAGAGCTCGGCCTCAGCGAGCGTATCGGTTAATGCGCCGCAATCCGCTAGAATGAAAGGTTTGTCTTTGCGCGGGCTGTTGTAGTGTATCGCGCCCGCCACCAGATCTTTGCCCGTGCCGCTTTCTCCCTGCAGCAGCACGGCCTCTTCCGATTGGGCAACCTTCCGAATCAAATCGAACAGGTGTCGCATGACGGTGCAGGCGCCGACGATGTTTTCGAATTGATATTGCTGCTTTGCTTCTTCCTGTTGGTAATAGAGCTCGCGCTGCAATCGGTATTGAGCGATGGCGGCATCGATACGGGAAATAAGCGTGGGAAATTGCGGCGGTTTTTCGAAAAAATCAAATGCGCCGGCTTGTCGCGCCTGGGCCAGCGATTCTTCAGAGCCGTGGCCGGTCAACACGATTACGCAAACATCCGGATATTCCTTATGCAGCCGCTGCAGCAGCACAAGCCCCTTCATATCCGGCAACTCCAGGTCCAGCAAAATCACAGTGAAGTTTGTCTTGCGCATTTTCTCCAAGGCTTCTTTACCGGACACCGCCTGTTCGGTCTTGTAACCTTCATAGTTCAACCATTTGGTAAGCTGTTCCCGTATGCCGAGCTCATCGTCGATGATGAGAATTTTGGAAAATATCATGACCCGACCCCTGGTGGTTAAGCCGTTCGCTTCATTTTTGTCTTCGCCGCAAGGCAGTGATCGATGCGATTGATGATGGTATCCCAGAAAGAATGGTCGATCTCGAGAAAAAAATCGCAATACATTTCCGGCGCGCCCAAATGATTTAATGAAGCCGAAGTGAGGATAATTGGTGTCCCGGGCGCGTGCTTCCTGAGCTCTGGGACGAAATCAAGTGCGGTCTGCGTGGTGTGGTGATCCTTTTTAAGATGGTAGTCCAGAACGATGGCATCGAATTCACTTTTCTGGCAGCACGCAACGGCAACCTTCCCGAGCTCGGCGCCGGTCACCCGGTGCCCGACGCTGCCCAGCACTTGCGTGATTTTGTTGAGCACATGAGTGTCGTCGTTGACCACTAGAATGTTGGCGCTTGGCGCTTTCAACGAATTCATTTGCGGTGTTCTCACCGAAGGCCTAGGCACGTGATGATCTTTGGTTCGTGCGCCAGCATATAAATCAAGCGGAACAAAAACTTCCACGGTTGTGCCTTGGCCCGGCGTGCTGTGCAAGTCCAGTCTGCCGCTATGATCGATTTCGACGATGCGCCGCGTGAGCGCCAAGCCCAGGCCGTAGCCGTGTTCTTTGGTGGTAAAAAGAGGTTGAAACACTTTGTTAAGATTCTCAGATGGTATCCCTGTACCAGAGTCGGAGAAACTGATGCGTATCTGACGATCGTGCGGTTCTGCGGTAATGTGCAGCCTGCCACCTTCTGGCATGGCGTCGACAGCGTTGGATATCACGTTGAAAAAGGCTCGCACCAGCAGCCCGGGATCCACGAATAATTGCACGTCCAGCTCGGCATCATTCTGCTTCAGTTCCACCTCTTGCCGTTGCGCCTTGGCCGCAATGGCACGCGTCGCCTCTTCGATAAGACTGCGTAAACTGCACCACTGCAGAGCCGGCGGCTGTTGATAAGCACGGCGTTTCAGGCTGTGGGTGAAATCTTCTATGGTTTTGACGTAGGCGTTGATATTCTGAACCGCGCTGCCAACTTCTTCGAGGCGCAGACTGTGCTCGCGCTCGAGCTTTTCCAGCCATTGCGTTTCACCGGCAATCATGGCTAAATAGCTCTTAATATCGTGGGAGAAGCCGGCCACTATTTCCTCAATTGCCGCGGTCTCCAGCACTTTCGTCAGTCCAATCTCCGCTTTCGCCAGGTTTTCACTCAAGCGCGCGTTCTCAATGGCGACGCCGGCTTGATTGGCGAGCCCCTTCAGAAACCGAAGCTCGACTTCGCCAAAATCGTCGGGCAGGCAGCTCTCCATCGTGATCAGCCCGATGGCACGATGATTAAACAGGATGGGAACAAAAATCGCCGAACGAATGGAAGAAGAGGTTGGCGAGTAAAGGGGGTCGGACGCAACTTCTGCGCTCAAAAAGTGGGCTTTGTTTCTCACCGCCCATGCTGCTCGTGTTTGCTCCATGCGGTCTTGCCGTCGCGGCTTATCGATCTCGGCATTGAGGCCGCGCATGACTCTCAGCGGCGGCGATTGCGCCTCAGGATCGATTAACTCCACAATGAGATTGCGATTTTCATTGCCGATCGCTTTTAGGCCCTCCCGGCAAATGGTGCGAATCACTTCTTTGACATTGAGACTCGAGTTGATTTTTGTGCCGATACGATACAGCGCCTCGAGCTCTTTGAAACGCACGTCGCACAACTCGGCGATCTTCAGCGCGACCGCAGCGTGATGGGCCACGGCGGTCAATGCTTCCCGGTCCTGTTCATTGAAATCGTTCAATCTAAAACTTTGCAAATGGATAAGGCCGATAGCTTCTTCTCGGAATATCAGCGGCACGGCGATTTCGGACTTGATATGAGAAGAGCTGAGTGGGGATTTCACATTTTGCCGCGTTTCTTCCGTCAAAGAGGATTGGCCATGGTTGAGAGCCCAAGTGACCATATTCGGCTCATTCAGACGCAAGGAGCGGCCAAGATACTCCCGGCCAACACCCTCACCACTCACGGCTTTCAGAATGAGCTTGCCGCGCTCTTTATCCTTGATCCACACGAAGGAAATTTTTGTCTCGCGCCCGACGACGTTGAGGCATTCATCGGCAATCAAGTTGAGAATGGCCTGCAAACTGTCTTCGTGACTGAGCGCTTCGCCAATACTGTGAGCACTGATGACCTGTTGGGTTTTCTTCTCGGCGATGCCATACAGCCGTTTGTTCCGTAATGTCATCGCCACCGTGTCTGCCAACATGCCGACGAGATGCATTTGTAGCGGCGTAAAAATTGGAACATGATCGCTCGTCATGACCAGACAACCCTCCGTATCTTCATCGATCAAGCACGGCACCGCCAACTCCCACTGCATACCTTCCCAGATGGCGAAATAATGGGGATCGGACGCGGGATTGCTGCTGACGTACGGCACGCCGCTTCGCACGACGTGACCGGCAAAGCCCTCGCCTGCTTCAATATCGGGAACTTCCAAGCCCTCCAATTGCAGATTCTGGGGGAATTTGAACGTCCATGCCGTCGTCTGTTGGCGATAGACAATATATACCTTACTTGTGCCCGCGATTTCCCCGGCCAAGCGTAGAATCTTGGCGGCGATCGCCTCCAGCTCGGTCTGGGACATGGCTTCTTTGACCAGTGCTCGCACTTGATCGACTTGTTGCGGATATTGTTTCAGATCCAATTCGAATCGCATGTTTTGCAGAACCAGCGAGGCATGCGAGGCCATAATCTCCAGCATTTTCACTTCACTACGGTTGAATTCACGCGGCTTGCCCAAACACAAATTAATTACGGCAATGGTGCTGCCTCCGACTTTGAACGGCAACGAAGCCATGGCGCCGATGTTGAGCTTATTCGCCATTTCCCGATCGGCAAAATCAGGACAGTCCATCTCATCGGTCACATCGCGTATGATCCTAGCCCGTCCCACGCGGGCGACCCAACCCGCCACGCCTTGCCCCAGCTTGAGCTCGAAGGCGTCCAGATTCTCAGCGCCGGGGCCGAGTGCATCGAGAATGCGAAGAATACCGCGAGCCTTGTCCACAACCATCAAAGAGCAACTCCTGGTGCTATCGACCAAATTCATAAAAGCTTCCAAAATGTGCCTGATTGGCTTATCTTTTCCCGCCTCGGCGCCGATCGCGTGGATATTGCCCCACAACGCGTGCAAAGCGTGCTTGGCATCGATTTGCTGGGTGAGGGTTTCCGCAAAAAGCTCGCGCGCCCGCCGATATTTCTTTTGCTCAAAATAAAAATCCGCCATGCGCTCGGTGGTGAAATAGTCTTGGAACATGGTTTCATAAATCCGGTTCCGGACGCGATAGACGCCGTGATATTCAGACAGCGCACCCCACGCCACCAAAGTCTTGAGCTGCGGATTGTATTTGGCCGAATCGATCGTGCCCGCGCGCAAGGTGCGTACCAGGCCGTCGACGAGCTGAGGCTCCCTTTCGATTTGCGCGATGAGCATTTCAACGGTAGTTTCGCCTTCTTTAATGATGCTGTCGATCGCGCTCTCGGCTTGCGCGAGCGTAAATGCGGGCTGCTCTTTTTTCATGAAGGCGCGCTCCAATATCCGATAACAGATTTTCTGGATCAGGTAGCCGGTGCCATTTGTGGCCTCGTAAAGCAAACGCTCGAATCCAGGCTCGCAAAGGAGGCCGAGCTGCCGGCTCACGCGACCAAGCATCTCTTCCAGGTCTTCATATCTCACATCCTCCAGCAGCTCCCGGATGGTATACTCGGAGATAGACCGGCCTTGCTCGAATTGTGCGTCCGCGGTGTTGATCATACCGCTGATCATGAACTGAAATTTTCCCGGAGACGCGTGCTGCGCTTGCGCTTGCCGCAGGTGGATGATGCCGCGAAAAACCTCCTGCGCAAAGGATTTGGGAAAGGTTTCAAAGCCGTCCAGAATGATAATCACCCGGCTTCGCGATTGCATCTGCGTCGCCATCGTTGCGAGATAACCACTCAAATACTCCAGGTCTGGTTGACGCGGAATATCGCCGGTCGTGACGTTTTTGTGAGCGCCCGCAAGCTTGCGCAGACGATGGCACAACAGCCGATAGAGCGTCACCGGCTCGTAGTTCACCAACTCTTCCGGCTTGATTAGAATGAAATCATAGTCGAGTGCTTTCCGGTTGCACTCTTCGATGAGCGTCAGCAAAAAAGTGGTTTTGCCGATCTTCTTGCCACCGCATATCGTATACCAATGTCCAAATTCGAGACCCGAGATTACCTTGGCGAGGAGCACCGGCCGGGCAATCGTGATCATATCATCCTGGCCGGGATGGAGCGCCCGCTTATAAATGAACGGATTGGGGTACATGACACTCAGTTGTCCGTTTGCGGATGAGATTCTGAACTCATAGGGACTGATCCTTTGGCTTTTTGGATCGCGGCGATGACCTTCTCGAATGCAATCGGCTTTTTCAGATATTCGGTGACACCGAGGTTTTTTATTTTCTCTTCGATTTGAGGATTGGCGACCGCGGTGAGTACAATGACTTTCAAATGAGGATCGCAATGGGGGATCTTGTTCTGGCGGATGTGCTCCAACAACAGCAAGCCCGCGCGTCGGGGGTCGCTGTCTCTCAGAATAGTTTTTCCTGGATCGAACATGACGTCGAGCGAGAGCAAATCGAACTTCTGTGTGCGCAACTTGCGAATAGCCTGGTCGCCGTTTTGCGCCAGCACACAGCGAAAGCCGTGCTTTTCGAGGTGGCGAAAATACGAATTGACGCCGCGCTGTTCGTCTTCAACGAACAAAATCGTGACCATGTTCATTTCTCCCGTCGTGATTTGGGCAACGTGATCGTGAACGTCGTCAAGTAATCCTCGTAGTTTTTGGTCTTTTTCTGGGTTTTCGTGCACGGCACACTCTTGACCTGAATGTCACCGCCGTGTTTTTGAATGATCTCACGGCAAATCTTGAGACCCAGACCGGTGCCGGGGATGTAACGTCCCTTGTTTTTGTTGTCCCCACGCGCGAACCCCAGAAAGATCTTTTCGAATTCATTTTCGGGAATGCCAAGGCCGCGATTGGTGATGTCAAGATTGATGTTGGTGCCGTCATCAAAACCGCTGATCGAGATGTATTGATCGTAATGCGAGTATTTCACCGCGTTGTCGATCAAATTTGTGATCGCTTGCTCGAGCCGATCATGGTCGAATTCGAATCTGGGCAGGCGCTTGACATTGTCTTTGATGCTGATTTTGAGCCCTCTTTCCAGCGCACGCAAGCGATAGGCGCCGGCGCAGCCCGCGATGACTTCTTGAATCTGCCCCAGCTTGAGCTCGAATTCCATTTCATCGCGCGTACGCTCGCTGAGCAAAAGCGTATTATCCATCTGGCGCTTGGCACGGTTGATCTCCTCTTCAATGACGTCGACCAGCTCGTTGATGTCCCGATCGGAATCTTTCTGTTCCAATATGTCCTTCAGGCCGCCGAGCTGCGTCATTATGTTGTGCAAGGGGCTGCGAAACTCGTGCGCGGTCTCGGCAATGTTGGATTCCAATTGGTCGATCGTAATGAGCGCGCGAATATTGCGGATGGCGACAGCGACTTGACGCGCGAAGTTCTCCACCACGTTCATACGCCGCTTCAGCACCGCTTCTTCCCCATGAACCAAGTCGTGGCGATCGGTAAGGTCGATCTGCAAAGTGCCGATGGCTTTTTCTTTCACGACGAGCGGAATGACGTACTGCGAGCGGATGCGGGCCTTCCTCATGCGGGCCTGATTGCACGCCGGGTCCTTCTCACAGTTTTTACTCAGAATCGGACTCTTGGATCGTATCGCCTGCGCCAAAATGTCGGCGCCGTTCAGATGGCATTGGGATTCGCGTACAATGGCTTTCCAGTTGTCACCCTGAGCATACTTGCCTTCGATGGTCTGCGAAGAATCATTGACCAATGACAGCATGCCCTTCTCATAGCCGATGCTTTTCAGGCTGCTGAAAATATCCTCGATGGCTTCCTTTTCCGTGCGTGCATTCAGGATTTCGAGGCTCGCATGATTGAGCGCTTCGAGATCGATCTCGAGCTTGTTGCGCAGCGTCAAGTCTTCCGTCAACTGCTTCACCAGATTGGCCTGCTCGATGCCGATCCCGGCGAGATTGACGATACGCTGCAAAGTTTCGATCTCATCCGGCTCGATCTCGGCCTTGTTGGCCTTGTCATAGCCGGTCTCCAGCGTGCCCAGCACCTCGCCCCGGGCAAAGATGGGAATAATCGTGCGCACGAATCTTTGATGATTGAACTTTTCAAAAATCTCCTTGTCGAGACGTTCGTCCCAGCCCGCGAGGTAATCCGGTTTTTTGTGGCGCACCACCCAGGCCTGAATGTCTTTGCTTTCCAGATCGTGCCAGGCGCGATCCAGAAACTCCTGAGGAACGTTGCGACCTTTGATCGTCCCGATCATGCCCGCCTTTTTGTCCACTTTGGAAATGGTCGCATATTGGAAACCCAACACTTCCACGACGGCATCCAAAACGCTTTCCAAAATCTGGTCTTCGTCCAGATTCTTCCCGGTTGCCGCCGCCTGCACTTTGTCGAAGGCGCGCAGCTTGGTGATCATGCTGTTTTTGGAGGCGATAAGGTGTGCATTTTCCAGAGCCGCTGCCGCTTGATTTGCCAACGTGTTCAAAAAGTACGCATCATTCGGCGTGAAAGCATCGAGCTCGTTACTATCGACACTGATGACGCCGCGCTTCCTTTTGATGCCAGTCTCTTTGTCAATATATGTGATCGGCACCACAATCTTGGATTGTACCCCTGCGAAAATCCCATGGTAGCGCTCGATCGGCAGGGTGGAGACATCATTGGAAAGCATCGGTTGCTGCGTCTGAAACACGTGGCCGGTCATGCCACGATCTTTGGGACAAGATTTTTCGGGAAATTTTTCCTCCGGATTTTTTGAGTTTAATGCCTCAAACACCAAGAAATCGCTTTTTTCTTCATATTTTTTGATGTAAGCGCGCACACTGTTGGGCAAGCGCAGGCAAACTTGGGTGATCCGTTTCAGGATTTTGTCGATGTCGTGCATCTCTAACAAAGATTGCCCAGCAGTGAGCAACGCTTTGATCTCTCGTAAGTTCTTGGCGATACCTATGGTGCCGGCTTCTTTGCCATGCTCGTCATACAGCAGGCAGGCGGACAGGCTAAGAGGAATGGCCTCGCCGTTCTTGCCGTTGAAGACGACCTCGTAATTGCGGAGACGCTTATCTTTGCTTTTGAGGATTTGCTGACGGATTTCCCGCGCTTTCTGGATGCCGGTTGAAATGCTGTCGGATGGGTAGTGATCGACAACGTTGCGGCCGATCAAATCGCCGAACAAATTATTCGCGCCGGGGTTCATATAAAGAATGCGACCGTCGCGGGCGCAAATCACCACCGGGTCCGGAGTGCTTTCCACGATCAGCTCATAGTCGCGTAGCTTTTTCAGCAGAGTGGCGTTTTTAATGGAGATGACGAGTTTGGTGGCGAGAATCTTCATCAAGGGCTGGTCAAATTCTTCCGAGAAGCCGGAATCTCTGACCGGCTGCCCGTCTATGCCCAGCTTGTTGTAGGCAATCAACAAACCGATCAAATTTTCGCCGTCCAGTAGTGGGAAAGCTATCTCCGAATAAACTTTTTGCGAGTCCAAAAAGTCCACCGGATTGATGGGATTGCGCGCGGGATGACTAAGGAGTTCTTCACCATGGATTTTAAAGATCTTTTTGTGGAATGCGATGTAGCCCGTCATGCCGGATTTTGGCTCATCTTTAATAGGATGGGCCACGCGCTTCTTGATCAAGACTTTGCCTTGCTGCGAATAGCTTGCTTCTAGGCTGATCTTGTTGTCTTTAACCAGCCAAAGGCTGCACAATTCCCCCTCCAATATTTCTGCTGCCCTCGCGACGATGTAATCCAGCTTCTCAATGAGAGACTTGTTTTCGAATTCCGACAAAAGGACATTGCTGGCCTTGGAAAGCTGATTAAGCTTCTTGATCATTCTTTCACGATCAGCCAGCTTTTGAGATTCCTGCAGCGCCAGCATGCAAAAATCAGCTACCGCCTGGGCAATTGTGAGATCTTTTTCGTGGAAGCGGCCTTTTTGATTGGCTTCAAAAACCAAAAGTCCGACCGGTTCTTTCTGCACTTGGAGCAAGGGAATCAACATTTGCGAGGGCGGATGCGGCGAGCCGTTGCCATTTTTCTTGGGAAATTCCTGGCCTTCCGCTATGTAGCCTCGAGCTGAATGCTCGCGGAATAGCCGCTGCAAGCGCGCTGAGGTTTTCTGCAGAGCGATGGCGTTATGGGGTTGGTTGTCTTCAGCAAGACACCAACAATTTTCCCCACCCCGGCACTCCAATTGATCGAGTGCTGGATTGTAAAACAGAATACAAGCGCTATCGCAGCGTGTGATTTTTACAGCATTCGTGATCATTTCCCCGGATAGGTGAACGTCCAGGGGATGGAATTCGCGCTCCATGGACCACCTCCTTCATCCCTGTAACGGAAAAAAGCTATTGTTGATTCGTAAGGTATTAATTTGGCTTATCGAATCTTTTCACCCTTTCAAATCATCATCATTTAGATGTAGCAGACAAACTATCTGGTGCGACGATGATCCCTACGACTCGAATTTCTTCTCGCTTTTTAGAATGTCAAGAACACCTAACAATTAAGGAAGGTGCACCCAGATAAACTATTCTCAGTTTTGTGGTAATGAAGCCCATTATCGCACATCGGGATCGTCTGTTACAAAATAGAGCAAAAGGTATTACTTTGCTATAATCAGAAACGCTTGTCCTCGCAAAATGCTACTCGCATGGATAAGCAATCTTATGGATAATATAGGGTTGTTTTGGCGAACTGAACAAATGTTCTTCGGCACAATACTTGAAGCTCGAAATGCTACAAGCTATATACTAACTTTTACGTCATTCATCTATAATAGTACTCCACTCTCGCCTAAGGTTTTGTATTAGAACTCATTGTAACTTAGACTGACGCAGACATCGGAAGTTGTGGCTCAAAGCTTGTAAACTTTACTTGTTTTCTCACCTCATACGATAGGAACCCTCTCAAAGATTCCAATCTGTCAGTTGCCATATGCGTTGAACTCAAATCCTCGTAGCTTAATATCGCAGAGTTCATTCGTATCATGTACGGATCGAGTTGAATAAGCTTTTCCTTTCCACCACTCACTTGTATGACATTGCAATTCTAAAATGATACTTTTGGGGACAATGGACAATGAGAAATGAGTTTTGTCAAACCACACATCAGGGAAACGGATATTGTAAAGGAAATGGATTTCTCGAACGTATCGCAACCAGTGGTGGCACTTTTGATACTTTGCATTCAGGTCATAAAGAGTATTTATGCTTAGCATTTGACTTTGCAGAGCGAGTTCGGATTTATGTAACTTCAGACAACTATGTAAAATCTAAAAAAAATTATAAAGCTCTCCCTTATCATACAAGAGTTAAAAAGTTAAAAAAACTCCTTAATACCCTCGGCGTGGACAAAAACCGATATGAGATCCGTCAATTGGAATCAATCGCGCAAGTGAAGAATGAACTTTTTCACGACGATATTTATGTTGCGATAGTAGTTCCTGAATATTATGCTTTGCTTCGTCATGTGAATAAAAAAAGACTAGACAATGGCAAAAACAGGATTTTGATTTTAGTGAAAGAGAGAACTCGTGATCACAACCACGGTGACCTGTCTTCTACAGTTATAAGGCGAACCTTAAAGAGGCGATCAGAATGTACTTCGAATGGACGTAGATAGAAGCTTTACTTTCTATTAGTGTAATATCTTCTTAACCAACCCGCTAGTCCGTCTAAGCCAGGAAATAGCATTCTTTCATTTATGTTCGATTTGTCTAACTTGTCTCGAATTTCCCATTTTAATGAAGCGGGAATAACTATTTTGCGATAAAGCAATGGATGCCTTTCAAGCCAATCATCTAATCGAGCAGTTGAGTTTGACATAGTCGAAAAAGCAGCATATTGATTTACAATACGATCGTCTAATGAAGGAGATTGAAAAAAGGCTGCAAAAGCTGTCGGAGAAAGAC
>JBOHQX010000213.1:0-13540 GCA_050732395.1 bacterium | reverse complement strand
TGTCATGCAGGAGGCATCTTTTTCAGCACAAGCACCGTGCCAGAAACTTAACAAGATCCCTACGGGATGACACGGTGGTGTTGCTTGCCGAACCAACCCCGATCACCGGGGTCAGGAGCTGAATAGTTACCCTGATTTTTTATCTACTGTTTTGCCCCAAATCGTTCTGCCTGCAAACAACCAGGTTTATTACAGCTTGGTCTTTCTTAATTCCAGCGCACTGATCACTGCGACCGCGACGATCACAATTCCCTGAATCGTGTATACGATCACTGCGGACACGTTGGCCTGCCTTTGCATGGCGGTGGCGCCGTTTTCCAGGGCGCCGAAAAAAAAGGCCGTGCCCATGATCGCAAGCGGATGCAATTTGGCCATCAACGCCACGGCGATCGCGGTGTACCCATAACCCGGTGAAAAGTTTTGATACAAACGATAGGTGACGCCGGTCAATTCCACTACACCCGCAAGCCCCGCCATGGCGCCGGAGAGCATCAAACTCAACAAACGAACACGGCCCACGGCCATCGCCGCAAAACGTGCTGCAACGGGGTTGGCTGCGACCATTTGCATCTGCCAACCGAATACCGTGCGGGTAAAGAATAAGTACAAAAACACCGCCAGCGCCAGCGCGAGTAAGATGCCGGCGTGCAATCTCGCCGGCGGAAGCAGGCGCCACAATCGCAAGACCTGGGCCAGGGGGTCAGTCTGCGGAAACCGCCCAGCGCTCTCCATAAGCGGGCCGTTGACGGCATAGCGTACGGTTTCAAGCGCGATGAAATTCAACAAAATTGTCGCGACCACTTCCGGTACGTTGCGCCGGATTTTCATCACGCCGGCGATGGCGCCCCAGGCCGATCCCGCCAGCGCACCGGCAACGAACAACAAAATCAGGCCCACTCCGGCAGGTAGCCTGGCCAATCCTGAAGCCACGCTCGCTGCCGCCAGAGCCCCCACCAGCAATTGCCCTTCCGCGCCGATGTTCCATACGCCTGCGCGAAACGCGAGTGCGATCGCCAAACCGGTGATCAACAGCGGGATCGACTTGACCAAGGTTTCAGCCATGGCAAAAGAAGATCCGAAAGCGCCGCGGCCCAGCGCGCCAAAGGCCAGGGCCACGTCATAACCGCACGACCACAGCAATAACGCGGTGAAGACAATGGCTGCAAGCAAACCCGTAACCGCCGGCAAAAGGGCGGAAATTTTTTCTCGTGCGGCCATAACACTCATGGCGCTTCTTCTGAAAAAGCGGCACCGAGCATCAAGGCGCTCACGCGTGCACGTGAAAGCGTGGCGGGGAAAGGCCCGGCCAGTCGACCGTGAAACAGAACGGCGAGACGGTCGGCAAGCGCGAAAACTTCGTTGAGCTCCGTGGAAATCAGCAACACGGCGGTACCGCGCGCTCGTTCCGCCCGCAACAGGTGATGAATCTTGTTTGTGGTCGCGAGATCAACACCGCGCGTGGGGTTGACCGCCACCAAGAACTTCGGCTGGCGCACCAGCTCGCGTGCCACCAGCAGCTTTTGCTGATTGCCACCGGAGAGCGTCGAGGTGAGCGCATCCAGACCGGCCGTGCGCACCTCAAAACGATCGATCAGTTCCTGGCTCCAGGCGCGCAAACGAGGGAGGCGCAACCACCCTTTTCTTTGAAACGGAGTAAGGCGATGTACGAACGCAGCAGCGTTTTGATATACCTGCAGAGTGGGAAACAAGCCCATAACCTTCCGGTCGGCGGGAATATGTGCCAGGCCGTTTTGAAAGCGGCTCCAGGCTGCTGCGTGCGTTATTTCCCGAGCTTCGAGCCACAGTCTGCCATTTTGCATTGGCCGGATGCCGGCCAAAACTTCCGCGAGCTCGGTCTGGCCGTTGCCATCGACGCCTGCGACTGCCAGAATTTCTCCGGCGTGAATCTCGAAGGAGATGTTCTTGAGTCTCGAGGCTTCGGAGTTTCCGGGAGCGTACACCGCGGCGGCTTTGACCATCACGCGCCCTCCGGTCGGTGCAGCTTGAAGCTGCGGCGGCGCGGCTTCCTCCGGCGTGATCGCGCGCGCGATTGCAGCGATACCGGCCCGCGCCGCGACAAACTCGCCGCTTACTTTACCCGCGCGCAGGACGGTGATACGATCGCTGATGGCCTTGACTTCTTCAAGCTTGTGCGAAATGAAAATGAGAGCGTACTGTTGCGCCCGCAAGGCACGCAAGAGCACAAACAGCTCATCCACCTCAGCCGGCGTCAAAACTGCCGTGGGTTCATCCAGAATGAGCACACGGCATTTTCGCAATAGAACCTTCAAAATCTCAACGCGCTGCTGCTCGCCCACCGACAGCTCGGAGACGCGTCGGGCAAGGTCGACGTGCAGCCCGGTTTGTGCGCTCAGCCCACCGACATCTTCCTGCAGCCGCTGCCGGCCGGCCCTGGAAAAATCAAATCGCGGATTACCGAGCATCAGGTTTTCCCTTACCGTAAACTCGGGCACCAACATGAAATGCTGATGGATCATGCCCAAGCCGGCCCGAATCGCCGCTGCCGGGCTGCGGGGCGCGAAAGGTTTGCCCTCCAGTAATATGGAGCCGGAATCCGGCTGTAATAGGCCGTAAAGAATGTTCATCAGAGTGGATTTGCCCGCGCCGTTTTCACCGAGCAGGGCATGAATTTCGCCGGCGGCGAGGGTGAAGCTGACGCCGTCAAGCGCGCGGGTGGCGCCGAAGTTTTTGGTGAGCTGGTGGATTTCTAATAAAAGTGGGGGCATGTCAAGGAGATGTGCTTCGTGCGCAAATGATTCGGCCTGGGATTGGAACGAAGCAATATAGCGAGACGCGTGCGAGGTGTCAAGGGGTGAGCTATGAGTTTTTGAGAGCGCCCTTCTCGAAAGAACATCAAAGCCGCCGGAATTCGCCGAAAGATTTTCCAGTCAACGCTTCAATGTTATGAGCCCTTCGTAGTTCCTCCGTGGAGCAATGCCCTTCAACATAACGAAACCTATCCTGATTTGGAATCCGGTACGATTTTAGCAAAACATTGAGCTCATATTGGACAAAGGAAATATCTTTGAATATACCGGTTGGTCCAGTCTTGATTTCTTTGATTAGTTAGTTTATTGTTAGCCAGTTTGTGTTTGTACATCTAGACTCTCCAAGTTTTGACTCAGGCGCATTTGAATGCGTGTGAAATTTCGCTCAAGGGCCGCCTTTCTTCGGAATCATCAAGTTTGTTTCCTTCAGTCCAAGGTTAGCAATTGACTACTCGTGGGGCCTTGTCATACAAGCACGTGCCTAATTTTGCGGATGAAACTATGAGTGGCGAGATATTACTTTATCCCAAGTTTATTGCAAACTTTAAAAAACCATCACATGAACTCCTTGTGGTTCTCTCAAGAGAATGCTGCGGGAAGGCTATTGATATTTCAATGTGTCAATACCCGAGCAGCGGCTGAAATTTCGGCTATTTTGGCAACATTGTACCAAAGTTTCCCCATTAGGAACGTCTATTACTCCGCAACAACGCCGCCGGGTTAATCAAGCCGTAGCCATAGGACCAATCCGCACCTGTTTCACCCAGGTCGATTGCAGTTTTGCGCAAATGATCGCGCATTTCGAATTGATTGGTGCAGGGCGTGCCGCCGCCGATCTCGCTACGATGCTTCGCCAGGCAGAGCGCGCACACTCCCGCCACGAAAGGCGTGGCCATGGAAGTGCCGCTCAAGCGCGCATACAAGCCCATGGGATAAGTTGAATATACTTCCACGCCGGGCGCCATGACATCCAAATGCACGCCTGCGGCCGCATAGTCCGAGCGCAAGCGATTACGGTCAATGTAACCCACGGAAATGGCTTCGTCGTAGCGCGCAGGATAGTTGATGGTATCAAAGTAATACGACATGCCGTAATTTCCGGCAGCCGCCACCAGAATCTTGTTCTTGCCAACGGCGCCAATGACCGCTTGATGCAGGCGCTCATTGGCGTAGGGCGTGCCGAGACTGAGGGAGATGACGTCCGCACCGTTTTCAACCGCCCAATCGATGCCTTCAGCCACGATTTCCGAGCTGCCGGTACCGTCGTCCCCGAGCACTTTGCCAATGAGAAGGCGGCATTGCGGCGCCACACCGATCACGCCGTAACCGTTGGCGCGCGCGGCCACGATCCCCGCCACATGCGTGCCATGGCCGACGCGATCGAATGTGCCCATGGTGCTGCCGGTAAAGTCCTTGAGATCTGCAATGGCGCCCAGCAAATCTGGATGGCGGTCGTCGATACCCGTATCTAAAATGGCGACTTTGGTGCCTTCACCCTGGCTTTGCCGCCAGAGCTCGGGTATACCCAGGCTTTCCAAGCCCCAATCGATCACTTCATTCGTGCGCGTGAGCACGTCACGGACTTGGAGGCGCAAAGCGATGATATCGTTCGGCATATCGAAATTCTTTCTCGGGCTTTAACAAATGAGCGACACGTTACACGTAAGGCTTAGAGCGTGATTCTGAATTTAGGGAGGCGCTTGCTTTTTCAGCAAACATGATCCTCGTCGGAGAACAGACAATTGCCGTTCCCGATCAACGAACCGGAAGCAAACGCAAAGTGCAAGCACGGGCTCTCGTTTGCCTCCGGTTCATCGGGAAGGAGCTGTGACCCACTGCAACAACCCATGGGCATCTCCATTTCGGATCGTCCCTGTCGTAATAACCGCCCCGGAGACTGATCCGCAGGGTCACGGATTGGTCGGATCGTACACGAAGAAATTGGCAATGCGCAAGCGCGGCCCGACCGGCAATGGCGGCTCCGAGCCCGCAATGTTGCCCAACGAAAAATCCACGAGCTTCGAAGTCGGAAAACCGATGCTACCGCTCAACAAAAATACACCAGTTTCCGTGGCTTTGAAGGTATGGCGTAGGGTCATACTGCTGACGCCGCCGCCCGGCAGATTGCCCGCGATTTTGATGGAATACGGCAAGGCTTTATTGCCGGTTTGCAGGTTCAGCACGTTGATGTTGGCCACGAACTTGACCTGCAATTGGCTGAGCACGTCGCGGAACAGCACTTGCATAATCACGTCGAAGTCCTCGTTCAACTCGATGACGTTATCATTGATGAAGCTACCCACCGGTTGGACGGTTCTGATGTTGATGATTTCGACGTATAGCGGACCGGGAAGCTCCGCCTGCGGTTTTACGTCACCAGCGTTGGCGCTGCCAAAAGTGATTTCGGACATTTTAAGCCCTTTCCATTGAATGAAAATAAGTGAACCAGAGGTTTATAAAAAGCACATGCATGTGTGTCATTTTGTTGTCGAAATCTTCGGGAAGAGCGCAGGAACGATGGGGGCTCAGTACACGAGATAATTGCCGCCCTCGGCCACGCCAAATTTCTTGGTATTTTCAATGACCACCAGACCTTGCAGCCGAAAAGCGCCGGTCACTGCTGCTTGTTTTTGAAACATGATGCGCATCTGCGCGCCTTCCCAGTTACCGCGCTGTAGAAAACTGTAGAGCGGCTGCGGATTCTGTGTGCGCAAATCGATGGAGATCAATTCCACGTGAAAGGGCGCTTTCAGCTCAGCCAGCAATCCGCCAGCTTCCACGTCGAGATTGAACTCGATCGTTTGTCCCACGTTGAATGCGGCCTGAGGCACGCCTTGCAGAGAGGTGAAAGGCTGCCGAATGCTGATGTATGCGTCTGGAATGGGCTGCAGAGATGGGTTCATCGTGATGTCCTCGGTTGTGCGTGCGGGCCGAAAGGCCGTTTCACCCGACGTGGTCTTTCCCATACTCTCTTTCGAGAGCGACAGAATACCAAACGTGTCTTCGCCGTCCGGCTTTGGTGCCGCGGGCGGCTTGGGGCCCGGCAGTAATGCGTCCAGGCCTCGGCCTTGGATCAACTCCTTAAGCTGGCGATGTCGATCGTTCACGGCTCATCATCTCCTGCGCTAATTTGTAATAGGCCTGCGCCCCGCGCGACAACGGGGAGTACAGGCTGACGGGCCGGCCGCTGGCCGGGGCTTCCGCCAAAGCCACGTTGAGAGGGATAACGGTATCAAACACCAGCTTGCCGAACTGTTCGCGCACGGCTTCCTCGATCACGCGCGAGAGCGCGTTGCGCCGGTCATACATCGTGCACACTATACCGCTGATATGAAGGCTTTGGTTGTATGCTGTCATGAGCGACAGCGCCGTTAACAATTGCCGCATGGCACGTAAGCTAAAGTAGTGCACCTGCAACGGCACAATAAGCTCGGTGCAGGCCAGAAAAGCGTTTTGAGTAAAGAGGCCAAGAGAGGGTGGAGTATCGATAATGATAAAATCATATTGCTCGGTACAACTGCTCAAGGCGTGAGACAGCCGCCAGGCCCGGTCGGAAGCGTTCGCCAGCTCCGTTTCAGCGCCGGCGAACTCCAGCGCGGACGGCGCACAGCTCAAGGCGGGGATGCCGGTGGACAAAGTGGCGCGCTGAATACCGGCCGCCGGATTGAGCAACACGTCGTACATCGTCACGCTGTGCTTCTCGCTCTTCGGCCGCGACTTCGCTTCGCCTAACTTGAGCCATTTGGCAAGATCATCATACTCTTCCTCACTGCATAGGCCCAGCCCCCTGGTTAAATCAGCCTGCGGATCCATGTCCACCAGCAGTACTTTTTTTTCCATTAGTGCCAGCCACGCGCCAAGGTTGATGGCCGTGGTGGTTTTGCCGGTGCCCCCTTTTTGGCTGGAGATGGCTATGATGCGTTGTGCTCCCACCATGAATCATCGCATTGGTTGAGCTTGAAAATCCAGGTGTGCCTACATTTGATTATTGACCTTAAGATACCTGCCGATTTTACAATTGCACACGGCGGTTACAAAAACTTCACGGAATTTGTTGGATAAAGCTTGCAGTTAGTGAGTGTAACAACTAGCAGTTGGAGATTACAGAGTCTAGGGCTCCGCATGTCTGAGATGCCGGCCTTTAATACCGGGAGGGCAAGTGAAGCATTGAGTTTAGCAAACACCCGTGCGGGGCTTCTTTCAAAAAAATCGTTGCGACTCGGATTGCCTTTCGTTATAATGGGTCTCACCAAAATCGGGAGGAAGATTCATGCCTGGCAAATCTCACAAAAAGCCATCCCAGCTAGATCAGATTCTGAGGGGGATGAAGCGTTTCAACAAGCGTGTTGACGGTTTGGCTCACGACCTGAATTCATTCCGTAAGGAATCAGCGCTGGAAATACAAACCTTACGGCAGGAAACCGTCCAACGTTTTGATCAACAAGGAAACGCCCTGCAAAGGCAAATAAGCGCCATGGCCGATCAAATTGCTGTCAATGAGGAGAGAGATGCGAAATTTCGCAGTGATGTGATGAGCATGGTGGACTTTGTGGTGCGAAAATATGACCTGTTTGAGCATGAAAAAATTGCTCTGGGCGCCGGACAGGATCGACTGCAGCAAGAGGTTGATCTATTACGCGGGTCCGATCAAAGACAAAACCAAGCCATTCAAGCATTGGAGGGCCGCGTCACACAGCTTGAATCGGTTTGATGCAAAGCTGAAACAGCAACTGCCTTCTACTCTTCCCACCAAATACACTTGCCTGTCGTGCCGATGAGTCAAACGTGCCTCTGCCTCCAGGCTCAAGCGGTTGACTTTGTGTGTGTCAAGTCATATATTGCTTTTGTATGACGCGACCACAGGACATCGGATGTTTACTTCTTCACGGCTTCACCAGTAGTCCCGCCGAAATGAAGGAGCTCGCTGCCTCGCTCCGCGTTCAGGGTTATCGCCTCCATCTCCCCGTCCTGCCAGGACATGCTGCCACTCCCGACGCGCTGTTGGAAGTTTCCTATCGGGATTGGCTCAATACTGCCGAAGCGGCTTTTCGCCATCTGCAAAATGAAACAAAAAAACAAATCGTCATCGGTCTGTCTTTGGGAGGCGCCTTAGCTTTGCATTTAGCGGCCAATTTGGTATTTTCAGGAGTGGTCGCGCTCGCACCTGCGTTGTGGGTGCCAAAATGGAAAGAGTATGTCGCCTATCTCATGGGCGCGATGCTGAAAACACGGCGTAAAGCGCGCGGGCCGGATGTGAACGATAGTCGCGGCCGGGCATTGTTGGAGAGTTACAACGAGTACCCTTATACGGCATTGTATGAAGTATTCAATCTGCAACGCCTGGTCCGCGGAGAATTGGGGCAGATCGAAATGCCCGTGTTGCTGATTCATTCGCAGCGCGATCATGTGGTTCCGATCAAAAACCTGCAATTTGCTGCAGCGCGCGTGAAATCTTCCCATCTCGAAAAGATGGTGGTGGCAGAGTCTTATCACGTGTTGACCGTCGATCGCGACCGCGAGCAGATTTTCCAACGTATCCATGCGTTCATTCAAAAAGTCATATGAGCGAAAACTCAGGAAAGCAAAAGGAAAGCCGGGGCGACTGGCGGGAATTGAGAACGCTGTGGCCCTACTTGAAAAAGTATCGCGACCGTGTCGCACTCGGCGTTCTGTTCATCGTGTTGACCAATATCTTCAGCTTGTGGGCGCCGCGCGTGCTGCGCGTAGCCATTGACAGTCTGCAAGCGCAGCTCACCTCGTCACGCCTGCTTTTCTTTGCCGGCATGATTCTGCTGGTTTCTTTCGGCGAAGGTTTTTTTCGTTTTTGGATGCGGCAAACCATCATCGTCGTGTCGCGTTTGATCGAATACGATCTACGCAACGATTTCTTCCGCCACTTGCAGCGCTTGTCGCGCACCTTCTACAATCGCCACAGCACCGGCGATTTGATGGCGCGCGCCACCAACGATCTCAACAGCGTGCGAACGGTGCTCGGGCCGGGCATTATGTACGCCTCCAATACCTTCGTGCTCGGCTTGGGGGCATTCGTATTCATGCTGAGCATGAACGTCAAGATGACGTTGATTGCGATGTTGATACTGCCGGCCATGGTGATCATCGTCCATCGCACCATGGGAAGAATTTACTCCGTGTATGAAGCCATTCAGGAACAATTCTCGAAAATCACCACGCGCGTGCAGGAAAATTTATCCGGCATCCGCGTGATCAAGTCCTACCTGCGCGAGAATTTCGAGATCGAACAATTCCGCCGGCTCAATCGCGATTACATGAAAAAAAGCATCTCTCTCGGCAAAGTTGAAGGCGTGCTCTGGGCCGGCATGGGATTTCTCTCCGGCGCGGGTGCATTGCTGCTGCTGTGGATCGGCGGTTTGGAGGTGATTCATGGCCGTTTGAGCTGGGGCGAATTCGTCGCGTTCTTCGCGTATTTGAGCCTGTTGACCTGGCCGATGATCGCACTGGGCTGGGTCATCAACGTCGTGCAACAAGGCACAGCCTCCATGAGCCGGCTCAATCGCATCTTCGCAACCCTGCCGGATATTCGCGATTCGGAAACAACGGATCATGCCCTGCAAAAGCTGCGCGGCGAGATCGAATTTCAAAACGTCAGTTTTCAGTACGATGAAAACGCCTGGGCCCTGCGGCATATCAATCTCAAGATTCCGGCCGGCATGACCCTCGCCGTCGTTGGGCACACGGGCAGCGGCAAATCGACACTGGTGAATCTGATTCCACGCTTGTTCGATCCGACGGAAGGCAAGGTTTTGATCGACGGCGTCGACGTCAAAAAAATCCCCCTGGAAGTCTTGCGCCGGGAGATCGGTTGCGTGCCGCAAGAGACGTTCCTTTTTTCAGAAACCATTCGCGAGAACATCTTGTTCGGTGCGCAAAACGGCGACGGCGAATCGATGCAAGCGGCGGCAACCATCGCGCGGGTGAGGGAGGAGATCGAAGGCTTTTCCGAGCGTTATGAAACACAGCTTGGCGAGCGCGGCATCAACCTTTCCGGCGGGCAGAAACAGCGCACCGCCATTGCGCGCGCCATCGTGCGCCAGCCCAGCATCCTCATCCTGGACGACGCGCTGTCTTCGGTGGACACTTACACCGAAGATGAGATTCTGCGTGGCTTGCGCGGTGTGATGCGCGAACGCACGAGTCTCATCATCTCGCACCGCGTCTCCACCGTGCGCGACGCGGATTTGATCATCGTGTTGAAGGACGGCAGCATCGTCGAAAAGGGCACCCATGAGCTGCTGATGCAGAAGGACGGCTACTATGCCGAGCTCAGCCGTTTGCAGCAATGGGAGGAAGATTTGGAGAAACTATGAATTGGATTGGTGGAGTATTGGATGGCTGGATTTTTGAGTGATTCAGTACAGTCTTTGTACTCATAAATGAGACTGGAGAGTTTTGCTATGCTCGCGACGTTGTGGGGAATTCTATATGCCGCTGGGTTGTTTGCCAACAATCATGTCGATTTTTGGACACACTGGGGTGATGGCAGAGGTGAGTTGTCTTCCTACCGCGTGACTGTTTCGCGGTACGGCGAGCTTCGTGAAGGTTATTCGGTTTTGGTTTTTGTCACTGAGGACATTTCACGCACGACGCGGATTAAAATTGAGTCCGCTTCCGCGGAAGACCGCGTCCCGGTGATGAAATTGAATCGTGTGGCAAAATTCACCACGGGCATTTATGATTACTCGCTGCTGACTTCGACTTTCAGCAGCATCGGGCCGGAACTGGGCCGGAACGCGTTTGAACCGCTCAAGATTTCATTTTCCGGGCAGGAATGGTGTGGCCATGTCTTTCAAGTGCTCATTCCCCAGCGCGATCGGGTCGAATTGACGCTCCACAGTTACTTTGAAAGCGAAGGCGAACAAAAACGCCACCTCGATCTACCGGCGAACGCTGCTTTCGAGGACAATCTGCCAATCTGGATTCGTGAGCTCGATGGCGAGAAATTGTCGAGCGGACAGCGCCGCGAGCTGCAAATCCTTCCTGCTGCCTGGTCGCTGCGCGCGACGCATCGTGAAATTGCATTTCAACCAGGGTGGATTTTGAAGGAAGAGGGCGAAGACTTGAAGGTTGCGGCGGGCATTTCACCGACCTGGCGCTGGACCTGGCAGGTCCGTGATCGTACCGAAACGTACTGGGTCGAGAAAGCGTATCCGCGTCGCATTCTGAAATGGATTTCCAGCGACGGCGGCAAGGGTGAAGTGATCAAATCGTTGCGTTTGCCCTATTGGCAGTTGCATAACAACGCGGATGTGAAGTATCGAGAGGAATTGGTATTGCCAAAATAGCGGAAGGGGGAGAGGAACTGATTACTGAACACTGATTACTGATTACTGATTACTGAACCAAGGACATGGCTGCACACGACGAAGAACAATTCTCCAAAACCTACGATGCCGCGTTGATGCGCCGGCTGCTCAAGTACGTACGGCCCATATATGGCTACATGATATTTGGCGTGGTGCTGTTGTTGGCGAATAGCGGATTCTCCGTTGTCGGCCCGATTTTGACCAAGATTGGCATCGACAAGTACATCGCCAACAAAGACACGGAAGGGCTGGCGCTGATCAGCCTGCTGTATTTGGGCGTGCTGGTCGCCGGTTTTGTCGTGAACTACGGTCGCATCTTCCTGATGGAATGGATCGGCCAGCGCGTCATGTACGATTTGCGCGTAGAGATTTTTTCGCATTTGCAGCGTTTGCCGCTCGCTTTTTTCGATCGCAATCCGGTCGGACGTTTGATGACGCGCGTGACCAACGACGTACAAGCGCTCAACGAGCTGTTCACCTCCGGCCTGGTGGCGGTGTTCGGCGACTTCTTCATGCTCGCCGGCATCGTCATCGCCATGCTCAATTTGAATTGGAAGCTCACGCTGGTGACGCTGAGCACGGTGCCGTTCCTGTTCGTGGCGACGTTGATCTTCAAGAACAAAGTACGTCAGGCCGAGCGCCTGATTCGCGAGCGCATCGCGAGAATCAACGCCTTTCTCCAAGAGAACATCACCGGCATGTCGGTGGTGCAGCTGTTCAATCGCGAAGGCGAAAACTTCAAGAGGTTCGATCAAAAGAATCGTGACCATCTCGAAGCCTATCGCAAAACGATTTTTTACTATGCCGTGTTCTATCCCGTGGTCGAATTCATCGGCGCGCTGGCCGTGGCCTTGATCATTTGGTACGGCGGCGGCCAGGTGGTGGCCGGTCTACTTTCCTTTGGCGCACTGGTGGCGTTCATCATGTACGTCGAGATGTTTTTTCACCCCATCAGCGATCTGGCGGAGAAGTACGGCATTTTGCAGACCGCGATGGCGAGCGCCGAGCGGATTTTCAAGTTGCTGGATGAAAAAGACGAGCTGGCTGAAGGTGAGGCGGGGCGGCTGGGCCTCGTTTCTGACAAGCCGGTGACAAATGCTCGGTGGGCGGCCGGCGAGATCGAATTCAGCGGGGTGGAATTCGGCTATCGCCCCGAGGAGAAGGTCATTAAGAACGTCTCCTTCAAGATTCGTGCCGGAGAGACAGTTGCCATTGTCGGCGCAACGGGCTCGGGCAAAACGACCATCATCAGCTTGCTGCTGCGTTTCTACTTGCCGCAAAACGGCCGGATCATGATTGACGGCCAGGATATTCACGCCTTGCCCTTGTACGACGTACGCAGCCAGATAGGATTGGTGTTGCAGGACGTTTTTCTGTTTGCCGACAGCATCGAAGAAAATATCCGCCTCGGCAATCATGAAATCTCATCGGAACAGGTTCAGCTCGCAGCCAAGGAGGTCAATGCGTTGCGCTTCATCGAGAAATTGCCAAAGGGCTTTCAAGAGCCCGTGATCGAGCGCGGCAATAATCTTTCCGTCGGACAAAAGCAGCTCGTGGCCTTTGCACGGGCGCTCGCTTACGATCCCCCTATTCTCATTCTCGATGAGGCCACTTCCAGCGTGGACACCGAAACCGAATTGCTCATTCAAGAAGCGCTGGCGCGTTTAATGAAAAATCGCACCTCTCTCATTATCGCCCATCGGCTTTCGACGATTCAGCACGCCGATCGTATCATCGTCATGCATAAAGGCAGTCTGCGTGAGATGGGCACGCACGAGGAATTGCTGGCGCAACGCGGCATTTACTACCGGCTTTATCAATTGCAATTTGCGCTGCAGGTGAGAATGACACAGAAGCTGGCGGGTTAGTAAGCGAAACGCCACGGCATTCCTCTAATACGGAGCGCGTGGCGTTTCTCGAAAGAGAAGAGTTTTGACTTTAGCGTTACGCGCGCACCAGTTTGCGCACTTGATGAAACGACAGGCTGTCCAAGCGATAAAAATAAATCCCCTTGCCGGCGGTATGACCGAAATTGTCTCTGCCATCCCAGAGCGCCAGATGTTCACCCGCCGGTAAATGGCCGGTCAGCAACAACCGCACCTCTTTTCCTCTCAAATTGTATATTGCCAGACGCACGGGAGAAGTGTCCGGCAAAGCAAAGCGAACCTTGTGCATTGATGTTCTCTGTATACTTCGCCTGACCCTTCCCTGGGCCATCGATTGAATTTTCGAAACTGTGCTTTGAAAATACCTGCCAGTCGTGCCATTTGCGCAAGATTTTCTTGCTGTAACGCCGGCAGAGCTCTGCGGCACTGCTTCCAAGCAACATGTCATGCAGGAGGCATCTTTTTCAGCACAAGCACCGTGCCAGAAACTTAACAAGATCCCTACGGGATGACACGGTGGTGT
>JBOHQX010000212.1:0-49247 GCA_050732395.1 bacterium | reverse complement strand
CAATTGCAGCATGAGCAGAAATTTTACCAACAACTTCACCGGCGCAATGATCTTGAACATGTGGAAGTCTCCGATAAGGGTTGTGATCACCCCTAATTTAATATCTGGAGGCTTCCACTCCTAATTCTGGCATGTCAAAGAACAGTTTTTTGCCAAACTACAGCAAACATAAATAAAAACCGCACGAATACATCTCGGCGTGGATTGAAAGCATATGATCGCGTGGAAAACACAAACATGTCACGCCTACGGCGTTCATGCTTGTTGCATGGGCGTGAAACTATAAACATGCCACGCCTACGGCGTTGGGGATTGTGTGCTTAGCCATGAAGTCATGGGTATTTCACCCTCGGACGCAATTTCACAGTATAGATTCCGGGGCAGGAAATGGATGAATAGGAAAAACCAAGCTCGAAGTCACCTGGATTGGCAAAGACAAACGCCAATCCGGAACGTCGTACTAAGCTGGAGGAGCAGTGCAAGTTCTATCAGACCTCGGACCGTGTGGCGAAAATAAGCTTTCGCCAACCGCCTGAGCCTCGTATTGGTGGATCGCCGATTTGCAGACGCTAAACGCCGGAGGCGTGGCATATTTGTAGGTTGAAACAGCTCAAAAGCCACAAAACATCGTAGACATGACAATTGCACAAATTTAAGGGGCATTCAAAAGCGGCCAATACCTACACTCAAATCTACATTCACGTTGTTTTCGCCGTGCAGGGACGACAAAACCTCATCCCCAAAGCACACAAAGAAGAGCTGCACAAATACATCACCGGCATCGTCCATAATAAAGGGCAGAAATTGATCGCCATCAACAGCATGCCTGATCACGCACATGTTTTTCTGGGCGTCAAACCGACCATGGTGTTGTCTGATTTGGTGCGGGACATAAAAAACAATTCATCGGGCTTCGTCAACGAGAAGAAATGGTTGCGTGGAAGATTCAATTGGCAGAAGGGCTTTGGCGCGTTTTCGTATGGGCACTCGCAAATTGATGCCGTCGTCAAGTACATCCGCAACCAGGAGAAACACCACGCAAAAAAAAGACGTTTCGGGAAGAGTATTTGGAGATGCTGAAAAAATTCGAAGTGGAATATGACGAAGGATATCTGTTCGAATGGATTGAAGACGTGTGAGGGATATCAAGAGCATAGATATGCCACGCCTACGGCGTTTGGGGATTGAATGCTTGGACACGAAGAACGAACTGAAGCACGATGATGGTTTAGTTTTGCGGAATCTTTGCTCGTTCGATTTACTTCCCTTCTTGATAGCCTCCAACAAAATCGACCACACACATGCTCTTGAACGCGGCATGATCGCCACAGGCGATTCCAGCCATGCGGAAATCCGGTTCGAAAATATTCTGCCGGTGGCCGCGGTCGGGGACACCGTCGTCGATGATCCACACGACCACGATCATGCGCGCGGTGATTTCGCCGTAAGAGATATTCTCACCAAAAGCTTTCAGCCAACGGCCATAGCGGTTGATCCGGTCATCAATTTGACTGCCATCACGGCTGCGGTGGCCGATGGCGCCGCGCGGTCCCTGATCACGCACATGATCTTTTGCCGCCAGTGATAGGCCGCGCGAAGGCACGAGCGCCGGAACCGGCTTTGCTGCGCGCAAGAAGCGGGCAGCCTCCGCCACCGCGCTTATTCCTTCTTCGGTAAGGAGAGTTGGCTCCCCCGGACGCTCCAAGAGCTTACCCTTGTAGTAGCGCTTGAGATCATCTACAAAAACGGCGTATGCCGCCGGCTGCGTCCTGGCGAGATTGATCTCGCGAAAAACCTCCTTTTCCAGGATGGAAAGATAATCGCCATTTTCGGATTTTTCGGATTGCGCCCTTGCGGAGGAGGCAAGAATAGAAGCGAGCACAAGAAGATTGGCTATGAGCTTCTTCGCAAAGCTCAAGGCATGCACTTGATCAAGAAGCCGCTTTTCGTATATGCGGTTTGGCATGTTGAACGTCTCTCCTGACTTTGTGGCGACGATCCGCCTGATCTTTAGAGTATTGCCATTTATTCGTCGCTGTTATTCGGCAGGAGCTTGGTTAGAGGAGCTGAAGATACCTCCAATCAAGATTCTTGCAGAATGACAGGTTGGGTAAGTTGGAATACTCACCACGAGACAAGTGACCTTATCTCAATACCAGCATCTTCTTCTCACTGGCGAAATTGCCAGCCGTGGGACGGCACAAATACACGCCGGCCGTTCACCTGCTTGCCTCATTCATTGCGCCCGTCCCAGCCGCACTCGATAAGCTCCTGGCGCGCGTTCGTTATCGGCCAAATTACGTACGACTTGGCCCATAGCATTATAGATGACCAAGCGCACCGCCACGTTATCGCCGGCTGGCACATCGTAAGCAATAGACGTTTCAGGATTGAAAGGATTGGGATAATTTTGATAGAGGTTGAACTGTTCAGGCAACGTTGCGATTTCTTCTCTTTCACTCGGCTCATCTGCGAAATGCAAAAAGATTGCAGCTCAACCGAAACAACGCTTTTGATCGATACCAGCAAACGGCCTGCTTTCGAAGAAATACTGCTAAGGCTTTAGGGAATTCAATTGTGCTTTCAAGTCCGCCGCACCGGGGAAATTGGGATTGATTTGATCGAGCCGCGCCAGCAGCTCGAGCGCTTTTTGATATTTTGCATCGAGTGCATAACCGCCGCTAAGATTGAAAAGCAATTGCGGATCGTTTGGCGCTTGCTGCACGGCTTTCTCGAGATAGGACAAGCCTTCATTGATTTTACCTTCGTTCAACAGAATTTGTCCGATCCATTTATTGGCGAAGGGCGAGTCTTCCAATTTTTGAGAGGCATACAAAAATTGCAATGCTTCGGGATAGCGCTGTCGGAGAATCAACACGTTCGCAGCTTTGAGATAGGGTGAAGAATTCATGGGTGTGGCGCAAATCAGCGCATTGTATTCTTGAAAGGCTTTGTCATATTCGCGGCGACGCTCATAGTATTCCGCCATTTCGACGTGGCCGTGCTCGAGGTCGCTGTCTTTGGTCCAGATTTTTACCGCCAAGGATTCGGCCTTTGTTGCCGGGTGGTAATCCATCAGCGCGCGATTAGGTGCGGCTTTTGAATGAAACGGCCAGCCGCCTTTCAAAATGCGGATGCGCAAAGCGGCATAGGCGCTGTCTAAGGGTGTGTAACCCCAGGTCGCGTGATAATGTTTTGCCGGTTGGATCAAAGTCGAGTCCCATGCCGCGGCAATAAACTGATTTGATTGCATCGCATCGAAAAAGCCTTCGGCCATGATGAAATAACCCTCGGCATTTGGATGCAAATGCTCGAGCATGAGGGTATTGCCGATCAATTCCTGCGGCGAGGCCTTTTCGAAATAAGATTTCATTGGCACGACGGGAATTTGATGGTCCGCTGCGACGCGATGAATGAGCTGATTGAAGTCTTCCGTGGCGCGAAAACGCAGGGCGTCCAAGTCCTTGGCGCGATAGTATGCTGCTTTTGCTTCTTGCCATTTGCTTTCATGCTCCAGCTTTTGCGCGTAACGATAGACTTGATCTGCAGCAGGCAGAGTGTCGGCAGTCACGGAAACAAATGGTTTGTGATCGCGAATATTGCTCACTATTTCGCTGACGATCACTGGTATCTTGGCCGCGCGCGCCTGTATAAAAATATCGCGCAGGTTGGTTTCAAATTGCCTCTTCCCCATTTCATACAGTGAACTGCCGAAAGGAATGGTTTGCTCGCTGACCATGCGCTCCATCAAAGTGCCGGAGGGATCGCTCGCTGACTCCTCGCCCAAAAACAAGGCCAGGCCGTTGCGCGCTTTGGCAATCAGATCGCGCAACAATAAAAAAGTTTTGAAACGCTGCAACTTGAGGTACAACTTCACCACGCCGTGAAACTTGCCCAAAGTCTCCGTGGAAGCCACGCCCAGCGCGCCGTAAAATTCATTGTGCCCGGCATAGATCAAAATCGCGTCCGGCTGTTGCGCGAGAATCTCCTGCATGTAATCGAGCATGGCAAAAGAATTCACCGCAGACATAGCCGTGTTGATGACCTCAACTTGCCGGTCCGGAAAAACATCTTGCACGCGCTTGTGCAGAATGCGCGAGAACATGAGGTTGTTGCCATAGGGGTAACCCGCAGTGGTGGATTCGCCCAACACGAAAATGCGATAGCCGTTCCGCGGTTTCTTTTTTAAGAAAATGTCGTTGGGGGGATCGGGGATGACAGATTGCATGAAGAAATAGCGCTTGCCGACTTGCGGATTACACATATAGTAATCGGCATAATCCGCCGGCGCGGAAATGAACAGATCGAGCGTGCCGCCGTAGTTGATCGCGCGCAGAGTGATTTCCAGCAAAAAGAAAAATACAAAGGGCAAAAAGAAAGCGAACAGGCGAAAAAGCCAAAGCCGTTTGGGATCAGCATCAACTGCCTTTTGCTTGAAAGGTGTTTTTTCCGGCGAGGGTTGAAGATTTTTTTTCCCGATGGCAGGTTTTGCCATTGGCGGGGTGCGCTGCTTCTTGCTCGTCGTTCCCATTCTCTCCGGCATCCACTCTTTGCAGCGAAGCCGATCTTGCGCCCAATGATTTCGCCGGGAAAAGGCCGTTTCGCGCAAGTCCGATTTCACCGACGTAAATATGATAAATTTTTCCCAACAAAAAAAGCCCGGGTTTGCGCAAGGCAAAACTCGGGTGTGGGCGAATTCTCCTCCATGTCATTCAGAAGAATCTTGGTTAGAAGTGTTGAAGAGGCCTCCAACCAAGATTTTTTCAGAATGACTTGCAAAACGGGCTGGAATATTCTGAATAGGGCAAAGGGCCTTATCGCAATACCAGCATCTTCTTCTCGCTGGCGAAATGATCAGCCGTGATGCGGAACAAATAGACCCCGGCGGTCACCTGCTCTCCTAATTCATTGCGGCCATCCCAGCGCACACGATATGCACCAGGCGCGCGTTCGCTATCAACCAAAGTGCGCACGACCTGGCCCATGGCATTATAGATCATCAAGCGCACGGCCACGTTATCGCCGCGCGGCACGTCATAAGCGATGAATGTTTCGGGGTTGAACGGGTTGGGATAGTTTTGATAGAGATTGAACTGCTCCGGCAAAGCTGCGATTTTTTCTTGCTCGCCCGGCTCTTCCGCGTTTACTTTCGCAACGCCCCAGGTGTTCGTCACGGCACCCGTGCCACTGGCCGGCGTGGTGTAGCTGTGATTGTTGCCCGATTCCCAGACCACGTTGCCGCTGCCGTCTTTCTTGATGAACTTGTATTGAATCGCAGTGCTCGGCGGCAGATACACGTCAAAAACCTTCCAGGTGGGATAGCTCGACGCGTCCATCGATCCAATCGCTTTGCCGGTGTCCCAACCGCCCAATTGCGAGGTGCTGCCGACAAGATAAACGTTCTGTCCCCAGGTTGTAGTCGCATTGTTCACAGTGAAATCAATCGGCACATAGGTCGTGTCAATCGACCAGACCGCATAGCCGCGTGCGGGCGCAAAAACCGAAACGCGGCCGTCGCCCTGCACCGTGGCAGTTTCGCCCGAGCCGCTGGTGAGGTTTTTCAAAACTTGATTCGTCATCGGCGGCCAGCCGGAAACATTGGCCGTCACCCACGTGCTCAGCGAGCTGGAGCTGTGATCATTCAGCACCAGAATTGCGCCGGGCTTGTTGCTGCGATTGCCCTCGCGCCGGGCGATGAACACGTCCGAGGTGTTGGACGAGGGGTTAGGGCTGCCAATTTCGGTCAACACTTCCAAGCCGCCTTCAAGATAGCGTTTGCGAATCCCAATCAACTGATTCACTTTGGTTTTCAATCCGCTCTCCGGGCCCGTCGTAAGACTGGAATTGCCGGCATCGACCTGCTGTAACTCGAAATAATGTGAATAGAACACGCAAGGCCGGCCTTGCGCAAATAGGATGAAGGCGTAACCCATGTCGCGATCTTGCGTGATCCACTTATCGTGCTCTTTGCCGGTGTCGTGATTTTCCAGAAAGGTCACCACACGATTCGCCGCGACGGCATTGGTCTGATCGCGAATCAAACCGGCATGATTGAGCCACGCCATGTTGAAATTCGGTTCGGCGTTGCACATGCGCTTGAGATCGTCGCGCAAGGGGAAATCGAACACGGAACAAGCCGCGCCGTTCGTGGTGATGGCATTGGTCCAATCTTTCAAACGATATTTTTGCGTGGTCCAATACTCGCCTACTGCAAAACGTTGCACGCCGCCTTTGAGTGGCATGGCCTCCAACCAGTCCGCCACGAAGGCTTCCTGAATGCCGCGCACGAAATCAAGGCGATAGCCATCGAAACCGGCAGTGTTGGTGAGCCATTCGCCCCAGGTTTTTAAACGCGGCTGCACCGTGCCGGTATCGTAGGTATTGAAATCCACACCAAAGAGCATCCAGTTCGGGCGCACGGCATCTTCCGTGCCTTGATCTTGCAGATAATCACTATTATCAACCGGATGAAAACTGGCGTAATTCCACGTCCATTGCGGCGCGCCGCCGCCGTGCGTGGCATACGAAAAACTGCTGAGCGCACGGCATTGCAGGCTGGAATATTGATTGTTCCCGTTGTACCACATGGCGCGCACGCGATAGCCGTTGTCATCGCTGGCCCATTGCATGGTGCCGCTGTTGTCGAATTTCGGGATGATTTGAATGGTGATAGTTGCGGTGCTGCTCAAAGTGACTTTGAATTCATCCACGTCGCCTTGGGAATCGGCATGGCCATAGACCGCGCGGCCGCTGCCCGGGAAAGTATTGAATTGGCCGCCGCCGCCATTGGGTTCGGATTCCCACACCGGGCTCGTACCCGGGCCGGCATCGTTCGCACTGCCGGTCCACGATATGCGCAATTCATAACCGCGTGCGGGCAAGCTGCCCCAATTCAGATTGAAGCCGTTCATCTGAATATAATAATCGCCTGCCGCTGCATTCGACAGCACCCAGCGTATTTGCGAAGGGGGATAGCTGGGAGAATTTTCCTCTTCGATGTAGTTTTTCACCGGCGCGTTAGATTCGTAGCTGCCGCCATATAGATGATTGAGCACGATGTCGGCATAAACTTCCATGCCCTTGTTATGAAATTCGGTGATCATGTTGAGCAATTCCTGCTTGCTGCCGAAGCGCGTTTCAGTGGAAGCAGGAATGCCGTCGCCGACGTTGCCTTTTTGATTGTACTCTCCTAAGTCGTAATGATCGTACACGCCGTAGCCCATGTCGTAAATGCTGAACGCGCCCTTTGAAGGCGGCGGTGTCCAGACCGCGGTAAAGCCTGCATTCTTCAAGCTATTTGCTTTGGCTTTCAAACTGTCGTACCACGTGCCGTTGAGGCCGGTGGCGTCGACTGGCACGTCCCAATAAAAAGCTTGCATCATCACATCGTTTTGTGCGTGCGCGGTGGAGATCCAATTGCTGAAAAGCAGAAGCACAAAACCGATAAGCATCGCCGGAATGGGATTTTTTTTCATCGCGCACCTCATAAGGTTTGGTTAAAGTTATTGAGCGTTTAAGTTTGAATCATCGAGTTTACCTAGCGTTGATCCACAACCCGTCATCCGCAACTGGTCACGCTGGCTTGTCATTCAGAGGAATTTTGGTCAGAGGCATCTTCGGCACCTCTAACCAACATTCCTCCTGAACGGCATTCGTAAGGACAATAGTTATTTCTGGAAGCGCTTCCAGAGTAGTACAAAATTTTGCCGCTTCGATACTCCGGCAAAAAAAGTCAGGCTACCCCCGGAGCATAATCGAAGCGGCAAACGACAATTGCTGACTAAATATTTAAAGAACCACGTCTTACACGTTACACATTACACGTTAAACGTGTAATGTGTAACGTCAGAGATAGATACCTGCTACCGAATCAGCGCCATTTTGCGCACGTCCTTGAAGCCATCGGCGGTCATACGCATGTAATAAATACCACTGGCCACGCCGCGGCCAAAACTGTCATTGCCCTGCCACACCACTTTATGGTCGCCGGCGACCTGCCATTCGTCGATCAGCATCTTCACCAACTGGCCGACCGAATTATAAATACCGATTTGCACTTTGGTGGGACGGGCCAATTGATACTTGACCGTGGTTTCCGGATTGAATGGGTTGGGATAGTTCTGCTCCAAAGCGAAATCCACAGGCATGCCAGGGTCGCGATCGGCCACAGAAGTGATCAACGCTGGAGGATCCTCGACATCCAGGTTGTTCTCCTTCCACAACAGCGTTGGGAAACTGTATGCTGATGGCCACGTTGGCCCGGAAGGAGAGATCGAAGCCGGCTGGATGAACTGATAATACCGCCGGCCTTTGTCGAAACCGCCGCCGTTTTGTACGTAACTGCCGGCCGCTGTACTGTATCCCACCACGAACGGTACCTGGAACCAGGTCGGCGTCATTAGCTCATACGTTCCCGAGTAAATGCCGTCGCCATTCGCGTCTTCCAACCGAAAGCGGCCGGAGGAACCCGGGCGTCTGCCTTGTGTGACTGCAAACAACGGCGTATCCAAGAAAATGAAAGCGGTATCGACACCTACGCGGAAAAGGGTATTCACCGGATTTGTCGCGCGATCTGCGGCCGGCCGCATGTCGATGTTCCATGTCACCGTGATCGGCGTGCTGATCACGCCTTCGGGCAGCACGGAATCAAAGAACTGCTGATCACGCCCAAAGTCGCCAGGAACGGATTGTTGCGGTGCGTTCGCATATGCAAAGACACGGTTGCCGCCGCCCACGACACCGGGCTCTTCCCAACCGTCATCCAGGGACAATTGCGGAACATAATTGGGATGTCCGGATTGAGTACGTGTGGAATCCCAAATGATGAAATACTTATAGTTCACCGGTGTGGCGGGAATGACATTAAATGGCTCCGAGGCGGTCCATTCTTGCAGCAGTGGGTTGAAGACCATATCGATGTAGTTCGCCGGCCGATCCCATCCTTTTGCGCCGATGACCTTGACTTCGTCGCCCTTGGCAAGGTCGAACAAGCCCACGCCTTCGAGAGAGGCCAGATTCACGCGAAAGGTGACGACGCTTTGCACGGGCACTTTGCCCGTGGGTACCACACGATCAAAGTAAACCCAGCTCAGCGTGGTGTCGTTTTTGGAAGGTGAATAGAAAAACTCTCGATCATTTCCGCCTTCCCAATCAATGCCGCCGGCATTATTAACGAAGAATTTGTATGCCTGTCTGCTAGGAATGGAAATCGCGCCGTGCGGAATATAGGCGACGCCTGACCAGAATGAACCGTTGTCCACGCTGTTGGTTTCGCGCGTCAGCGTCACTTTGGTGCCTGCATCCCAGGTCAACACGCCTCCGGAAGTGGCGTCATTGCCGCGCACACTAATGGGGCCGTTGACGTTTGGATTGAATTTTGCCTGTTCGGTGACGCCACCCATGTTGACCCGGAAAAAAATTGCCATGCTATCGGGTTTGGAGACAAAGGGTCTCCAAAATTGGGCTTTGTTGCTGCCGTCGCCATTGTAATACTGGAGATCCACTGTAGTGTCCGTGCTGCCGGAAACGAACGCACGGTCGCCACCTGGCAAACCGTTCGTCGCGTCGAGATTGCCTTCCCAGCCTGTGTTAAAAAACGTGCCGGTTGCGGCAGTATAGCCCGTCCAGAATTTGTAGCGTAACGTATCATCGGCATTCATCTGGAACGTAATGTTCCAATAATCGCCGCCGGTGTTTTGCAGCAATAATTGCGAGCCTGCGTCCCATGTGATTGTTTTGCCACCAGGCAATACTGCGCCAGTTTGCCCGTTTACCGCGCCACGAACTTGCACGAAGTGGGCACCCTTCAATGTGTCAGGATTGGTTGAGGTGTTCAACTGGAAGGTGACGTTTATTGTCTGGCTTACGGCAGGCATGCTCATGCCCAATATCAGCATCAGCAAGACCTTTACTTCCATTAGATTGTAGTACGAACGTCTCATAGCTTCTCCTGTGTTTGTGATTCAACACAATAGCATGATTTGATTGTGACGCGTAGGCATCTCGCACGATTTGTCACGAATTGGATCGGCATCACCATCCTTTCTCAAAATTTTATGGCCAGTGAAAACCTGTTAACGGAATCAAGGTGCTCCAAATCTTGAAACGCATAACCCGCGGTGACGCCCCAGCCCCCCTGTATATCCAAATTGAAGCCCGCGCCCAGCGTCAATCCCTTTTCCCGATCTTCCAGAAACAGATCGTTGAAGCCGCCGCGTAACACCAGCATTTCTTTGAACAGCGCGAACTCGGCACCAACATTTATGCTTTGCGTGTTATCGTTCGGGTTAAGACCGTCCGCCGCCAGCGTCAGGCGTTGTGCGCCGCCTTTCAGCGCGTCCCAGGAGATGCCGACGCGCATGAGCAAGGGCGAATCGAAATCATCGGTCTTCAATTGGCCCACGATGCTCTGGTTGTCGCCTTCCTGATCAGGCGCAACGTCGACACGCACATTCAAGTCTTCGCCAGTCATTTGCATAGCCGGGCCGAAGTTGGCGATGCTCACGCCCAGCCGGATACCGTCGAACGGTGTGGTGTACAGCGTGCCGATGTCCAGCGCAAAACCGGTGGCGCGCGAATTTAAGATCGTTTCTTGAATGTATTTCACGTTCGCGCCAATAGAGAAGCGATCGGTCAGGTTGCGCGCATAAGCCACGCCCACGGCGAGGCTGACGGCATCAAAGGATTCGCCAGTGCCCATTGGCTGGTCAACCGTCGTGCGCAGCATTTTATCCGTGCTCAACGCCGTAACATTGAAACCCACGGAACCAAAACGTTCCGAGCGCAAGGCCAAAGCGAGATAATCGAAATTCAGGCCCGGCAAATACGGTGAATGATCGACGAACAGGGCGGATTTGCTCAAACGCGCCAGGCCTCCTGGGTTCCAAAACATGGCGGTGGGATCATCGGCCATGGAAACAAAGGCGCTGCCGAGCGCCGTGCCGCGAGCGCCCACAGGAATGCGCAAAAACGCCGCCGCCGAAGTGCCGGCTTTGGTGACGTCTTGAGCGAAGGCCGCTTTGTCGAGAATCGATGCGCACAGGTACAATATGAGCGCAAGCATGAGCGTTTGCTTTGGAGGAGTATTTGGCATTTTCATCGCAGCCATCTCGATTTTGGTATGTGTCATTCACTGCGCAACGTGCGCAATGAACCGCGCAGCACGCCAAGAAAGCTTCTCGTTCCCACCGCTCTTGTCTCGTTCCCACGCTCCGCGTGGGAACGCCTTGCACACGCTATGCGTGTTTGCTTGCGCGTCATTGAGCGCAGAGCGCTAAAGAGAGGCGTTTCCGCACAGGGCGTGGGAACGAGCTTGAACGAGCTTACGAGCTTGAATTGAGGGTTCGTCATTTAATCACCGCAAACGTGCCGGTTTTCTGCCCGACGTCAGGGGCATCAATTTGAAAAAGATAAATACCGTAGCTGATCGCCAGGCCGTCCTTACTCAACATGTCCCAAATCGCGGTGCCATTATCGAGCGTGCTGTTCTGCTCGATGGTATCGACCAGCACGCCGTTGACGTCGAAAATACGAATCGTACATTTTTGCGGCAGGTTGATGAAATGCAGCTCGCGCGGGCCACGACCGCTGCTATACGGGTTCAGCGGCTCCCAGCGTTCCGCCGCTACGTATGGATTCGGCACGACGCGCACCTGTTCCAACTGTGTTTTGGCCAGCTGCGCATCCGCCGCTTCGCCCTGCATGGAGAAGCGGAATAGATCGGGCGAGAGAAACGGCTTGCGCAAATAGACCTCGAGCGTGTCGCCCGCTTGCGGGTTGCGGCCTCCGGTCCGGGGCACGATGGTGTTTTGCCAGGTATAAGCCAGCCTTCCGGAAGCATTCGGCTCCAGAAAATACATGATATCAGTACGGTTGGCATTGGTGGGATTGACGGTGTAACGGCCGTCATTGCCGTCGATTTCCGCAAACGCAAATTGCACCGGCTCGCCGCTGTTGATATTCACGACTTTGAAATTCACGGTCTTGGAAGGCAGCCGCACACTGACGGTGCCGGAGCTGATGGTCGTGTCTTTTGAAACGCCGGTGCCCAACTCGCCAAAAATAATGCGATAGTCATTGGGCTTCTGCTCACCCACGAAAGTCAAAAATGAAGTTGGCGCAAAACGATAAGCAAAGACCTCCGGGCTGCTCCAGCTCGACAAGGTTTCATTCACTTGCACGCGGCTTTCATTGAAGAACAGCAGCCGGAAGCCATCGACCAGAGGCGTTTCGTCACCGACCTTGATTTTCGTGCTTTCTTTGATCTTGATTTCACCGGTCGTGACGTCGGTCAAGGTGAAGTTTTTGGTCGTCAACGTATCCAAACCCCGGCCGAGGCGATCTTTCATCAACGTGTCTTGAAATGAAATCTCGTAGACATGGTCATTAAGCACGCTGCGTGCATCTACAATATCGTAGGTGACGACTGCGGTGGTGGTCCCTTCCGCAAGCATGATTTTCTGACCAACAACGTCCGCAGCCATGTAGCCTGCCACCGGCATTTCCGGCCGGACGGCGATTACGTTTTGTCCCAAGCGGGCATTGCCTTGCGGATCAACACTGATCTGAATGGTGGTTTCCGTGGGTGAGATATTTGCCGGGATATAGCCGCCATCATATCCGGTCACGGCATAATAATAAAGCTGCCCGTTGACGACGTTAGAATCAATAAAAGTATGCACCAGACCGTTGTCGGATCCCAAATAATATTTCACGCCTTTGATGTCCACAGGATGCAAATCCTTCAGACCGTCAACTTTATCGAATTGCGCGATGGGCCGATGCAGAATGGGATTGCCTTGGGCGTCTGTGATCACATAAGATTCCAAAAAAGCAGCATCCGTGGAGCGGTAAATGCGGTAACCTTGAAAGTCCTTGGCTGCTGCTTCATTGCCGGTGATGCGCAGAATGTAACGATCGATCGAATTTTCCGAAACTTCATCCCAATACAGCGTCACCTTGCCATTGCCCGGAACGGCGGTGAGCCTGGGCTGCAAAGGCGCCTGCGCGAATTGATAATCCGACTCGAAGGCATTGCGCGCCTGCTGTTGCTTTTCAATCGCGCTAGCCAGATCGGCATTCTTGTCGATGCCACCGCCGGCCAAAGCCACGGAAATGGCGATGCGCTGGCGTTGGCCGGGTTCCATGGGGAAGAAACCCGAGGACACAAACATATCGAATTCGCCGGTACGGCGCGGCAGGAAAAAGCGGCCGGGAACCATGAACTTGCGCCAGATGAAATCGTCGGCGATGGTGTTGAAGTTGAGCCCGCCCGCCGGATCTTGCAGCGCGCTGGTCAGGCCGATGAGATCGGTTTCGCTCACGTCGGTTTTATCAATGTTCGGCTCGCCCGGGAAATTCGTACCCGCGCCGCTGCTGGGACTGCCGTCGCCGTCGCCGGGATCGCCGGTATCGGCCACGCCGTCTAATCCCACGTCGTCTTGTAGATTGTTCCAATCGTTGTCGTTGTCAAACCCGTCATCGCGCGACTCATCCACCATGGGCGCGACATTGGTGTAGCTTTGCAAGGCAGCCTTGCCCGGCACGATAAAGCCGCGTTTGATCGTGTCGCCGACCGCAAATGACAAGTAGTTAATGAAGCGCACAGGTCGCACTGTGCCGGAAATCTCGTCAAAGCGCTGCAAGTGCAAAGTCAAGCGTTCGTCAATCAAGCCGTCCAAATCATCGTCGAAAACATTGGCCGTGGTGTCTTCGACGAGTGAAGTGCCCTGAGCCGGCAGGTCATAAATCTTGCCCAAGGAATTCACTCTTCCGCCGCCTTGTGGATAAGTGACCACGCGGCGTTCGAAAGTCAACGAATCGATGAGCACGATCTTGTCGCCAGGAACCAAATTTCTGGGATTGAAATCGGCATCGACAAACAATGGCAATTTGGTATTCACCTCGGCGATCTGGCTCAACAATTCGGGATGCTCGTCCGCGTCGCCATCGTTATCGATGCCATCAACTTGATTGCCCGGTGTTTCGAGATATTTGATCGAAGCCAAACCGACCGGCACGCCCTGCCACTCCGCGCCCAAGCCCACGCGGTCTGCGTCGGTCAAAAATGTGATGCTCGTCTGCAGGTCCACGAAAGGCTCGTCATCCTGCGAATCGTTGCCGACGATGTCCGCGAGCCAGATCAAAAAGGAGGTCTTGGCAATGCGCTTGGTGCCGTCGTTCAATATATCGTGAATGTAGAAAATGACGTCGTTGATGAGAACTTGCGACCAGGCGAACGCGCGCGTATCCACGAGCAGTCCCAAGCCGCCGCGCGTGGGATCGGTGGCATCGGGAATGTAGTTTGGCCGTGAATACAAATCGTCTGAAGCGCGGTGGAACATCTCCTGATCCGCGTTGAAAATGTTTTTGCCGAAGAAGCCGTTCCACGAGCCGACCCATCCCGGGTCCAGGGGATCTTCGCTCTTGTCGCGCCAGCCGCCATGCGCCGCCTGTGGCCAGGAAGTGGGATCATCGCTGCGCGCCATTTGTTGGTCAGGATGATTCGGATTCAAAAAACCGGACACGGGCTCCAGGCTCCATGATTGTCCGCTCGGGCTTTGGCGGTATGCCGGAAAATCCACGATTTGAATGGTTTGACCTGTTTCGTCCTGCACTTCTCCGGCCATCCACAGCGCCACGAGTGCGACGTAAATGCGGCGGGTGTTTTTTGGCCATTCATAGGCAATTTCGTCCGGTACGGCGGAAGTACGGCCGCTAAATGCAAAGTTGAACAACGTGGCGCGCACGTTATTGCCGTCGATATTCGATTTGCGCCGCAAATTGGCATCGCCGCGATTGTCGGAAGGCACATGCGGGCCGTTGTTTTGCGCGAGCGTACTGCCGCCGGCGAATAGCATTGCGAGCAGAATCCGGCAGGTCCAAACAGCAACTTGCTTACCTTTGCCTGTCGGCTTATGATTCAACATGCTGTTCTATCCTCGCAGTTTGTTATTCCATTCCGAAGGAGTTGTTTCAGATTCGAGGCAGTGCTTGAAGCTGAAAAAGTTTCCTGCGGAATGACATGGTTGTGGTGGTCGCCAACTCAAAGTTGTTACACTGATCACTGCTGCTAGAACCCAACCTTGAACCCTACCTGCACTTCGCGCGGAGCGGAATAGAAATCCGGCCGTAGATAATATGTGGGCGAGGCGCCGGGTGCTTCGAACAACACCGCATCAGGCGTGCCGGTGTCGGCAAAAACATTGACCGGGTTGCTGGCATCAAATAAATTGAATACGCGTCCGAACACCTGCAAATTCAAAGTCGCCAGTTTGAAGTCTTTGAAGCCACTCAAATCCACCGAGAAGCGATTGGGCTTTTCGCGGCTGTTTTGCAGCAAGCCAGAAACGATACCCTGGCCGGAAGTGGTTCCCACGGTCAGGCTGGGTGTGTAGGGTTGGCCGGAATTGAATCGGGCGACCCCGCTCACGCCCCATTCCTTACCTCCCAGGAACATGGTCGCATTCAGCGCATGGCGCTGATCCCAATCCAATGGTGTCAAAGATTGCGTGGGCTGGCCGCCGTCACGCTGGGAAAAAAACTCTTCCTCCGGCGTGGAGTTTGTGCCTTCGACCACCTGGAAAGTATAATCCATGCTGAAAGAGAACCGGCTGGAAAAGCGCTGATTGGCGGCAAAGGTGAGGCCGCGGACGTTGGCAAAGTCGCGGTTGATTTTGCGGCCGTAGCTTACGCCTGCCACTGCCGTCGGCGTGGCCGCGCCAGCCGACACCCAATTGCGAATATCGCGATAGAATCCGGTAACATCGATGCCGATATTCTCCGAGAGTTGTTGCTGCACGCCGAGCTCGTACATGGTTGTGCGCTGCGGCTTCAGATCGGGATTGCCGTAAGGACCTTGAATGCCGAGGGCGTTGGTGATCTTGATTTCGTCGCCGCGATAGAGCTGCTCGTAGTCCGGTACCTGCTGAAAGATACCATAGGAGAAATGAATCACGCCACGATCGGTGATGGGATAGGCCACACCCAGACGGGGACTGAATTGATACTTGACCTCCGTGTCTCTGTACCAATAGGCTCGGCGCTCCTCCACGGTCTTCTTGTTGGCTTCTGTCCGTTCTGAAGTATCAATGACGCCGTCGCCGTTGAGGTCGCGGTAAATGTTTTGATCCTTGAAGGGATTGTAGATATTGGGATCTTCCAAATCGACTGGAATTTTGCCTTTGGGGTCGAAGTAATCGAAGCGCAAGCCGACATTGATGATCAAGCTTTCATATTCGATTTTGTCCTGGAAGTAGGCCGCAAAACTGAACGGCTCGCGCGTGAGCTGGTCATTGTTCGAGCTGCTGATATCCTCGATGGCAGGCTGAAACGGAATGATCTGCTGGCCATTGGCATCCAAAGCCGGAACCAGCGTGATGTCTTCCAAGAAGACCTGATCGAATTGAACCTCCAAACCCGCTTTGACTTGGTTGCGGTTGTCAACTTGGCTGGTCAAATCGAATTTGCCGATCCAGCTCTTGGTATAACGCTTGAACCGATCTAAATCCGTGCCGCCCTGATAAAATTGTTGTGCCGTACCGGTGTTGAGTGCGCGCGGATCGACGTAACGCGGATCATTGAAGTTCTGGTACAGTCGTGAAGTCAATTCGTTGTATTTGTGAGCGAGCTTGGCTTCATAAAACGTGCGGGTGCCGAGCGTGTGTGTGAAATTTGCGAAAGCAGTGACGCCATATTCCTCGTCGCCGCGATCCCCTTCTGGATTCAAACGGAAACGATGCTTGCCTTCTTCGTCATATTTGCGGCTGTCCTCCGTGCTGCCGAGCGCCGAAAGTTTCAAACGCATCGGCCCGGAGATGCGCAAATCAAGTGTCCCTTGTCCGCTCCAGCGGCGTCTGTAATTCATGGAAACCGGGCTGCTGTCGGCGGGGACGGCCACCAGTGAATCGCCGCTGACGCCGGCATATTGCATTTGAGGAATGTACGCGCGTGGTCCATATACAAAACCGTCGTTATTCCAGCGCCGCGCCGTGGCGAAGAAGGTCAAGCGGTCTTTGAGAATTGGGCCGCTCAATGAGCCCTGTAAATTGTAATTTGCAGCCGGGCTCAGATCATCGATATCCCAGAAGACCTCGTCGCGGCTGCTCGCATAGTCGCCCGCCCAGGTTTCGAAATTGCCGTGCCAATCATTGGTGCCGCCCTTGGTGACGATATTGATGATCCCGCTCATGGCCTGGCCGTATTCGGCGTTGAACGTGCCGCTGATCACCTGCAATTCTTGGACGGACTCATTTTCCACTTGCAAAGACTGCGTACGCGTGAAATCATCCGTGATGCGAATACCATCGACCACGTAGGCCACCTCGGTCGAACGCCCGCCACGAATGTGCAAACCGCCGCCGGCGTCACGGGTGATGCCGGCCTGGAGGTTGATCACGTCGCCGACGTCCTGAACGGCCAAACGGCTAATTTCCTCCGACTGCACGCGCGATTCCGCCGAAGTCAAATCTTTGCGAATGAGGGGCCGCTCGGCAACCACCACGACTTCTTCACCCAGCTCCACGGTTTGCGATTTCAATTTGAAATCTGCTTTGGAAGTCAAGTCGGTCAGCACCTCCAGCTCTTGCATCACTTGACGCTGATAGCCGATGTAATCTACGCGTACGGTGTGTTTGCCGGGCGGCACGCGCAGAATGATGAACCCGCCGTCCAGCCCGGTGGCCGCGCCCAGAGTCGTGCCTTCCACCAGCACATTGGCGCCGGGCAAAGGCTCGCCGGTGTCGGCGTCCGTTACTCTGCCCGAAATTTTACCGGTGGTTTGCGGCGAAGCCGTGCTTGCCAACAGCAGTATGCCAAAGAGCTGAATCCAATTTTTGTAACGGTTGATCGCCATGTTCGCTTTCCGCTCCCTTGATTTTTCCAACCACCAAAAGCATTTTCACGGCATGCATTCTGCTAAAGTCCGATCGCATGAGTATGGCGGGGCTAGTTCAGTCTGACCTCATTCAACCGCTCCACATACGTCGCAACCGGCACGCTTTGTCGAATTTGATTGATGAAAGCACGCCGCGTTTCATCTCGCTTTATTTGGCGCACGGCCTCCTCAACTTCCAGGCGTGCTTGTTCGAAGCTGCGTGGCTGCGCCGGCTTTTGAGCCAAGCACTCCAGCAACACGAACATCGAATCCATTTGCACGGGGCCGCGGCGCTCACCGGGTTTCAGAGCGAATGCCAGATCAGACCAACGGCCCAAATCCTGCGGGGTGAGAAAACCCAGGTCTCCTCCCTGCTCCGCCGTACGCCGGCGCTCGGAATGTTTTTTGGCCAACTCTGCGAACGAGGCTCCTCCCTTCAGGCGCCTCGCCAGGGTCTCGGCCAGCGCGCGCTCGCGCACCACGATCTCGCGCAAATGCACCTGCGCCGGCGCGGCATAACGTTGGGGATCTTTTTCGAAATACCGGCGCAACGAATCTTCAGGAACTTGCATTTCGCGATATAGCGCCTCTTCCATCCGCGCCAGCAAATACGCGTCGAAGTTCTCCGCGACCTTGTCCCGGTATCCCGGCTGCCGGTCCAGTTTCTCCGCCTTGGCTTGCGCCAAAATGTGTGAACGTATCACCAGGCCCGCGATGAAATCTTTGAAACTCTCCGTGCTGCGAATCCAATTCTGTTGTTTTGCAGAAGTAAAGCGAGCGGCGGCGCGGAATTTCGCCACGTCCCAGGCGCCGAGCGTGCTACGCACCAGTTCCTCGTTGTCGAGATCATCACCCCGTGCCTGCTGTGGCGATTCCACAAAGACCTCCCGGCGCGCATCCTCCTGCAAGCGCGCAAAGAGTTCCGCAACCGTCGTTTCATTGAAAGAGATATTCAGCTCCTGCCGCATAGAATCCACATAAGCCTGCACCGCGGCTTCGGCCTTGCGTTTCTTCCAATAGCCCTGCAACTTGTCGCGGTGCCGGGCGTATTCGGTCTCGGTCAAAAGCGGCTTCGTCACGCGCTGCTCCACGCGAATGATGCTGTAGCCGTCGATCGTGCGCACGGGCCGGGAGATCTCGCCGATCTTGAGCGCAAATGCAGCTTCCTCGAAGCTCGGGTCCATTTCATCAACGGTAAAATATCCGAGCAAGCCTCCGGAATCGCGCAGAACTGGGTCTTTAAAGGTCGAGGCGGCCAGCGCCTCAAAACTCGCGCCGTTTTGCAGAGCGGCGAACAAGGAATCGGCCTGCGGCCGTGTGGGCGCATACAAATGCCGCGCTTGGACTTGCGTATTCAATCTCACAAAAAGTTGCTTCAGCTCGGCTTCGTGTACACGCACTTTGGCGGCGATCCGGTCGCGATTAAAGGCATTCAGCAATTCCTGGATCTCGAGGCGTTTGTGCTCGAGGCGGCCGGCGGCGTCTTCGGCGTAGCCGCGTTGGATTGCCGCGGCAATCAGCAATTCTTCATCGATGTAATTCTGCAAAACCTGCCGCCGCGCTTCGCCGTGATCCGGCACCCCGCCGCCCACACGCCGGCGAAAGTCTTGATATCTCTTGACGAAATCGTCTTGATCGATCACACGCTCGCCCACGACGGCGAGCGTATCCGGATCAGCGCCGGGTTGTTGCTTACAACTCAGCAGAACTCCAATAAATGCTGCGGACAAAATCACGCAGCCCAAGGATCCGGTTTTCACGTATCTATAATCTCGCACCGCTCGTGCTCTGGGGTCTTACCTTCGAACTTCGAGTTGCAGGGAATTGAATTCGCAATTCATCTCTGCGTCCATGCGTTTATATCGTGGACACGCAACCCAGGGAAAAAGGCTAATTCAATTGAGAACCGCCCGACGCAAGGCCAGGCCGCAATTTCGTGGCACCGCAGCTCTCGCGCACGACGAGTTGCGTTTCCAAGCGCAAATGCTGCCGCGGCAGATCGGGGTGCTCCAGCAATGCCATCATCCGTTCCACCGCCTTCTGTCCCATTTCGGACATCGGCTGTCGCACTGTGGTCAAGCCGACGTATTCCGCCAATTCGATGTCGTCGAAACCGATAAGGGCTATATCTTCCGGTATGCGCAGGCCGGATTCCTTCACGGCTTTGATGACGCCGATTGCTTGAATATCGCAATTGACGAAAACGGCCGTGGGGCTGCCGTTGCGAGGGCGGGTTGCCAAAAAATTGCGCATGGCAAGATAGCCTGCCTCTTGATTGAAGCCGTCATTCACCCGGGCGGCCTCACCGGGCAAAGAATCGCTCGTAATGAGCATGTCTTCAGGCAACGTCATACCGGCTTCTTTGAGCGCGCGTTGGCAACCGTCCAGTCGCGTTTGCGCGGGAATGCTTTCGAAATGGCCGGTGAGCATCGCTATGTGATGATAGCCCAGGCGAATCAAATGGCGCGTCGCAGAGTATGCGCCTTCTTGATTGTTGACCGTAATGGAATCAAATTGGTCGTGAAAGGCGTCGACCAATACCAGCGGCAGGCGGCGGCGTTTGAATTCTGACACAAAATTGTCGGAAAGTCTCATCGAGACGAGCAACACACCATCCACGCGGCGTTGCTGCAAAGCGCGTTTCAAGCTGGCATCCTTCTTTTGGAGATCGTCAACGCCGTACAGAATCAAATCAAATTTGTGCAGCGACAACGCGCGTTGAATGCCGCGCAACAACTCGACGTAGAAATAACCGGTGAAGAAGGGAACAATAACGCCAATTGTATGTGTTTTCTGGCGCGCCAGGCTTTGCGCCAGCGCATGCGGTTGGAAATTGAGCTCCTTGATAACCCTCAGCACTTTGGTGCGCGTCGCTGGAGAAATTTGCGGACTGTCGTTCAACACGCGCGAAACCGTGCCGATGCCGACGCCCGCCTTTTTCGCGACTTCATAAATGGTCACGGCCATTTGGCCTCCTCGTGAGCTCACGCCGGCGCAACTCCGTCTCGGTAGCAATGCTCTGCTGACCTCTGGCCTTGGCGCATTTGCGGCACTTGCTATTCACAAAACAGCACACAACAAATAGTATCGGAGGGAAAATCTGCCTGCCGGAACCGCCGAGACTAGCAACCAGCCCATCAGGCCGGCTTCAATCAAAACGTAATCGCAGCAATTTGAGGAAATCCATGCTTACTGAACTAACGTTTACGGCAAAACCGAGGCGTTATTGTATGAAATATCGAGGGTTTAAATAGAGAATGGTGAGGCTGTCCTGAAGGTATTCCATGCAGACCGGCAGTATCTCCATTTGCAGGCCCTGACAAATTCACGCGCGAATTGACGATGATGGAAGCCCTTCCAAAACGCAGTCATAATAAGAAATGAAAGAGGATTTGTCAAGGTTTTTTTCAGTTTTGTGATTTTGTAGCCGTTCGTTCATGCTCCCTCCGATTCTTTCGCTTGCTGTAAGACGCCAACGATCGGGAAGATCTCTTCCTCGTCAATTGTACGGCAATCCAACCACAGACAATCATCACGAATGTAGCCCAGGATCGGCGGATCAGATAATCGCAAGCGTCCGGCCAGGGCGGCCGGCTTTTGCCTGCTGCGCAACACCACGGCATAACTCGGAATCTTCTCCAATGGCATCGCGCCGCTGCCGACCTCGCTCTCGGAAGCAGTCACGTGGGTCTCGAGCCAGGCGCCACAGGCCTGCTGCAATCCGGCGTGCAATCGCTGCGCGCGTTGCTGCACGGCCTCCAGGCTCTCTGTCAGCTTACGAAAAACTTCGTGCCGCTGCGGCAACTTCTGCGGCTGTAGAAAGAGTCGCAGGGTATTCTCCAAAATACCGAGCGTGAGCTTGTCGCAACGCAGTGCACGCATTAAGGGGTTTTTTTTGATGCGCTGTATGAGCTCGCGCTGGCCCACGATCAAGCCGGACTGCGGCCCCCCTAGCACTTTGTCTCCGCTGAAGGTCACCACATGCGCGCCTGCGGCAATGCTTTCCGACACCACTGGCTCATACGGCAATCCCCAGCGCCGTAAGTCAACCAAAACACCGCCGCCCAGATCATGCACCAAAATCAATTTGTGCTCATGTGCCTGCCGGGCCAGGGACTTGATCTCGACCTCGTGGGTGAAGCCGAGAATGCGATAGTTGCTCGCATGCGCGATGAGAAACCCGGCCGTTCGGGGTGTGATCGCCTGCACATAATCGCTCAGTTTCGTTTTATTCGTCGTACCTACCTCCACCAATTTTGCGCCGCTTTTTTTCACCACCTCCGGCATGCGAAAAGCGCCGCCGATTTCCACCAACTGCCCGCGCGAAACAATCATTTCCTTTTTATTTGCAACGGTGTTGAGCGTGAGCAGAACTGCAGCGGCGTTGTTGTTGACGACGCAGGCGGATTCGGCACCGGTCAATTCACGCAGCAAGCCCTCGACATGCTGATGGCGGTCACCGCGCTTGCCGGTTGTCAGATCGAGCTCAAGATTACAGTAGCCCAACAGCCTTTCCAATAATGCGGTTTTCGCCGCGCCGGATAAGAGGGCACGTCCCAGGCCGGTGTGCAGGATCACGCCCGTGGCGTTGATCACTTTTTTGAGGCTGGGCTGCAGCAGTTTGGTGGCTTGGCGCACAGTCATGTCCACTGCCTGCTCGAGGGCCGCGGCCGTATCGGCGTGCGTATGCGGCGAATTCAGCCAGTGCGCGCGCAATTCTTCGACGGCGAGCCGCGCACAGTTCTTCAGAATTTCAAGTGCAAGTGACTCGCGCAAGCTTTGGAGGCGTTCGTGTTGCAGGATTTTCTCAATGGCAGGTAAATGGCGAAGCGGTGAGTCGGATTTCATGCTCGGATGCGGACTTATGCGAAGACAGGAAGATGGCGTTCAATTTTTTTTGCGTTTGATGATCGTGACCTCCGTGCCGCCGGTGGAAAAGTTGAATTTCACTTCATCCATCAACGAGCGCATGATGAACACACCGCGGCCGCTTTCCCGCAGGAGGTTTTCAGGATCGAGCGGATTGCTGAGCTTGTCGGGATTGAAGCCCGTGCCTTCATCGCGCACGATAACTTCCACGCCGCTGGGGCCGGCATGAATGGTCAAATGAACTTTCTTGTTCGGGTCACGCTTGTTACCGTGAATGATGGCATTGTTTCCGACTTCGGTAACGGCGATAGCCAGGCTGTCGCGCTCGTCCTCGGCCAGGCCGGCATGAGCAGCAGCCTGTTCCGTAAGGCTTTCGATTTCCTGAATCAAACCATGCTGATTGCTGGGTGCGACGAGGGCAAAGGTTTTCACGGGGATTTGTGCCATTTTCACCTCTTCTCATCCGTTCGTTCTTGGCGACTGCACCGGCTCAAGTTAAATCTCACCATCAGCATGGTTCGGCGAAAAAGTCTTCAGCACCTCGTCATATGCCCCATTGCACGGTCAAGTTGAATGTATCAATATTTCGATCACGAAGCAAGCGGTTATCTGCGAGCGTGCGAAAGCTCATCTGCCGGCGCCAGTTGAAGAGCAAGAGGATTGCCGGCGGCCGCACGTAGCTGATTTGCAGCATGGGCCGTATGATCGTTTGCGTGCCGGTGAAAATTCTTTGCAAACCCTGCAAGGGCTGCGCTTGGTACTGCCAATGGGATTCCCGATAAAAGCTTACGCCCGGCGAGACTTCCCAATGCGACAGCCAACGATGCCAGAAAGAGACCACCGCCCAGTGTCGGCGCACTTCCGTCTGCGGGCTTTGCCGCCAGCGCTCCCAATCCAACAAGCCGCGTTCTTCCAGAGCCAGCCGGTATTGTAACGTTGCCGTCGTGCGCGGGCTCAACGCATATGACAGGGAATCAGCGAGCAAAAAGTCGCGAAAGATCACACTCTTGCGCTGCGACAAAGTCTCCGGAAAATCGTAGTCAATATAGGTTGCGCGCACGCCGAAGCTTTGCTTGAATCTTACAGCGGCGAACGGTTCAAACAGAAGATAAGGCAGCAACTGCCAGATGCGCATCCAGCGGTTGTCGCCGGAAAGATTTTTTTTCAAATAGATCTGATGCTCGAGATAACTGCGTGCTTCCCAGCCCATGCTAAAAGAATCGCTGAAACGGTGCACGTACAGCAAATTGGCTTGCAGATGTAAGCGATCATGGTCGTTCGGATCTTCCAAATTGGCCGTGGTGAGCGCATAACGCGCGAAGCGGCCGAACCAGCGCAATGAGTCCTTCTTTCCGATGCGCCATTGCAGGCGGTGCAAGAGCGCGAAATCCCACCAATCGGAATCATAGCCTTCGCTGGCGTAGCGGCGAATTAACGGCGAAGCGCGCAATGAGTCCGGCATCTGGTAAGCACGGCGGCGCGAGCGATAATACCATGACACTTCGTTTACGGTCGGAAACTTTTCAAAGAACAAAGAGGCAACATGGCTGGATTCCAAATCATCGTAGCTAAAGCGGCTGATTTCTGCCGCCGGCGCATTCGTGCCGGGCAGCGTCCGGCGGGCAACTTCAACCTCCGCCTCACCAATTTCGGAGTAAATGAAGAAGTGCCAATTCCGTTGCAGCCGGTAGTGCAGGCGATTTTCGAGCGCCCGGCGATTGCGCTGCACCAAATCAACGTATGCTGTGGTGAAGTAATTCTCACGGCGCAAATGATTGAAGCGTGCAAACAGAGAGTCGGTGGTGTTGCCTTCAAACTGCCGTGACACGCCGTAGAGCAAAGAGGCATCTTCATTGCGCCGTTCGGGCAAGCTCTCCACAAACGCAGCAGCATCGAATTGATGCGTATAGTCGGCCCATGCCGTCGGCGCCAACGCCACATTCAAGCCGGCCGCCGGACCATGTTCGCGGCGATTCAAGATCTCTTCCCAGCGATAACCTAAAGACGGCGCCAGACGCAGCCGGGAGGCGACAAGCCATTCCGGATCGAAACGCACTCGTGAGGAGCTGAAGTCACTATTCCCGAAATCACTGGCGGGGCTCCCGGTCAAGGCGTCACGGAAGATTCGCGTTTCCGACAAAAACTCCAAGCGCCCGCTTCCCGGCAACGGCCTGCCGAGCTGAACGCCAGCCTGGTGGTCGTCTTTCCACAAATCCCCCGAGCCTTGCGGCTGCAAAAGGGAGTTCAGATTCCCCAAAACCTGAAGCTGCCAGCGGCTGGGCAGCGCCTGATGAAATCGAATTTGTGACTGCCACGTGTAAAGCTGGAGATCATGCCCGAACCACGTTTGTGCGAGTAGCTTGGGTGAATACCCTCCGGACGTAACCGTTGCGCTTTGAACGGAAATATCCGGCAGGGAATCGGTCACGGCTGCCGCCATCGTGCTGCTTTCTTGGGCGAACATCAGGGCGTGATTCTGCAAGCCGATCGCGGCATGGAGGCAGGAATAAAAAATAAAGAAAATCTGAAACCGGCGACTACCATTGCTTGCGCGAGCAGCTTTTCCTTTTCGCGCTCCCGGCTCCATAACGATGACTATTCCGCCTTTTTTTGCAGCGTTTCTAAATGATCGCGCGTGAGCATCATGTGCTTGGGCGGCCAGCGGCGAGGCACGGCCGTGCCACCGGAGATGATCAAATGCAGCGCATCCTCCACTGGCAGGTCCAATTCGATGACGTCACTCTTGGGAAAAAACACCAGAAAACCGCCGGTGGGATTGGGTGTGTGCGGAACAAAAACGCTGACGACGTCCTGTTGCAATACGTCCTGAATTTCGCCACGCACTTCTTGTACGTAAAAACCCAGGCGCCACATGCCCGGGCTGGGAAAAGGCACCAGCACGGTCTTCTTGAAAAATTCGCGCTGCTCCCCGAACAGCGCCTGGCTAATTTGGCGAACGGTGCTATAGATACGGCTGATGAACGGAATACGGTTGACGGCGCGATCCCCCACTTCCATGATCTTCTTACCGAAATAACTGCGCGCGGCCATCCCTGTGCCGAGAATCAGAAGCAGCAAGGTTATAAAGCCCATGCCCGGAATGGGCTGCGTCTTAAAAATACCTCCAAAAGATTCACGCAACAAGACGAAAACAACTTGCCTCAAAATACCGTCGATGGCCAAAAACAGCTCATAAATGATATATACGGTGAGGCTGATGGGAACCAAAACCAGCAATCCGGCAAAAAAATAACCTTTGATTTTGGCGGCAAGGCTCTGCTGCGGATTGGACAGTACGGTGTTCGTCATGCTCACTTGGATTTCTCATTTGCCTGCGGCTGGCGCACGACGGTGTAAATGGTTTCGCCGGGTCGCCCCATATAATAGCGTTCGCGTGCTATTTTTTCAATGTAGGTCGTATCGTTCTGCAGGCGAAAAATCACTTGTTCCAGGCTGTCTTGACGCGCTTGCAACTGGCTGATCTCCTTTTCGACCTTCAACCGGCGCAACTGCAGCCTGCCATATTGAATCAAACCCGCACTGCCGCCGAGATAGGAATAAGCCACGTACGCCAACGCCACGCATGCCAACCAGGCCAGCCAGCGCCAAATGTTGTGCTGACGCATGCGGTTCCGCCGCGCGTCCGACCATTTGCGCTGCCGTGGATTCAATTTAGTCGAGCTTCCATTTAGGCCAAGTCTTCGTGGTGAAATCATGAGATGGGTCTTCCGCTTTGTTTCAACAATCGTCGCGCCTGAGCCGCCGCTCCCAAAACTCCGGGGTCAAGCCTAAGGCTACCAGGTTCGCCGAGAGAACTCCAGGCTGGCAGAAAATTCTTTGCGTCTTCCACGCGTTTTGCGGGTAAGAGTTAAAAAGCTCATTTCTCAATGCGCAGGCCTTACAACATTACTCTCGTTCCCCCAAAAACGAAAAACACACCGCTCAAGCTACACAAGCCGTTTACAATGTCATTATCCACGCCTCGCCAGCCAGAATAGTGTCGCCGCTCGACGCCGCAACACGTTCCCTTCTTCTCGCTGACCTTGTGACAAACCATACAGGCTTGTTGCACCTGAATCGTGGCACCTAAAAAGCTGTCAAACAAACTCGCTGCCATGCCGCCCGACACGATCAGCACCACCCGTTGCCAACCGAATGCGTAAATCGGATCATCGTACCGGACTGCCCAGCCAACGGCTGCGATACCCAAAGCGCCCAAGAAAGCGCCGAGCATGCCCAGGCTGGAAATCGCACCGGAAGTGCCCTTGGCCACAAATTGCCTGGAAGTGATCGAACGCGGGGGTTCTTGTGACAAGAGCCCGATTTCCGTGGCCCAGGTATCGGCCGTCACGGCGGCAACGGCCCCGAGATAGAGAAAATACCAAATCGGTTGGGGCGAAAAATGCCAGAACACTACGATGAGGGCGGGAATGCCACCGTTCGCCAGCACTTGGCCAAGATCACGGCGATGGCCCTTTTGGAAGTTTTCATTGACTGCCATCTTCTTCATAGCGCCAGCACGCGAGAGCAAGCTCGACAAGACAAAAAAAGCCAGAATCGGCAAACTGAATGGCCACCCACCAAGGCCAAAAATCAAAGTACCGAGCATAAAGGACATGAGGGCGCCGCCCATGTCGAGAAAACGCAGCCGATAGGATATCACAGCAACGAGCATTGCCAATGCTTCGCCCCATAAAAACTGTTGCATCGCCGCCGGAGCGGCTTGTACAAAAAAGTGCATGGCGGACGCGCTCAACAAAGAGATGGATAAATTATCCGAGCCACGCCACGACAAGGCCTCGGCGGCGGTGGCCAGCAACGCGAGAGCAATCACAATCATCAGGAGCAGCGGCCAGGCCGGTTTGAAGCCTTGTGCCGGGCCGAAGAACATGATGCCAGTCGCAATCAAAACCGACGAGATGGTAAACATTCCCAGACAGCCTTGCAGAGATTTTGCATCACCCGGCAGAGGCAGCTTTATGGGCCGCAGTGAGCGTTCGCCCACGAAGGCCGCACAGACATCGGCGATGGCCAGCACGCTCATTCCTACCATCAATGCCAACCGATCGCGTTTCCAGAAGAGTGCAATCAAAAGAAAAAAAGCCAGAGGATAAAACACCGTGCCCCAGCTCCGGCGCGTCGTGGGTAAAATTGAAGGGAAAAAGCCGAACCGAATCGCCAGAATATTGGCGATGATGAATAAGAAGGAGATGAGCAACAATGGCAGGGAAGAATCAAAGAGAAACGGCGAGGCCAGCATCAAGATGCCGGTAAAAAAATGCACAATTTTTCGGCTGTTGTTCGCGTTGATGCGGTGAAGATGAAACAATTTCTCCGTTCCGAACAACAAAGCTGAGATGAGGGCTGTAAAACCGCTCAAAACGTACCAATCACGCAAGGCAGGAAACTCGACATTGGGCATGCCAGGCTCAAAGCTGTTTATACTTCAATAATCTTAGGTATTTTTGAGTATAAAGTCAATAGCAGACATGGCGTAGGATCTCCGAGTAGATCACTTTACACGTTACACATTACACGTTACACGACTCGTGTAACGTGTAATGTGTAACGTGTAAGAAGCTAGGAGGTGGCAACTGGCAATCGCTTCACCACTACTAGCGTCGCATCATCTTCCCATTTCTCCCCTCCGCCAAATTCGAACACGGCATTGAACATCGCGTCGAGAATACCCTGGGCACTTTTTTCCTGCTCCTGGATCGCCAACGCTTTAAGACGCTCAAGGCCGAATTGATGGCCTTCGCGATCCTGGCGCTCGAAAATACCATCGCTGAACAGTAGCAACACCGCACCCGGCTCGAAGTAGGCAAAGCCCCGCTGCAGCGTGATTTCTGGTAATGCGCCCAGAATCATGCTGCTGGCTTTGAGCTCCTGTAAATTCTTTCCCTGAATCAACAACGGCATGGGATGGCCGGCATTCGCATAAATGATGTTGCCGTTGCTTTCGATTTCGGCATAAAAGAGCGACACGAAGAGGCTCGAATACGTGCTGCGATGAATGACACGGTTTAATTTCTTGAGCGTCGCCACTATTTTCATGTGTTTTTCCATACCCATGCGCAATCCGGTGACGACATCTCGCACCAACAAAGCCGCCGGCAAACCGTGACCGCTGGCATCGCCGACCGCCACACCGAACATCTCATCATCAAAAGTAAGGTAGTCGAACAAATCTCCACCGACCAGCTCCGCGGGCTGTGAACGGGCCGCCATTTCAAAACCCCGCATGGCAGGTGCACTCGCCGGCAACAAGCTTTGTTGAATGTGCGCCGCTTGTTGCAAATCATTCTTGACGGCATCGGAAAAAAGTCGATAATTCAGCGCGGCGCGCACGGCATTCATACAAAACTCGACTTCTTCACGCACCCAACCATCGTGCAACTCAAACACAAACAGCCAGCGTTCTTCCGGGTTCTTGATGACCGTAAAAGCCGCCGGAATCGCGTATTCACCTTTGCCATCGACGCCGAACGCCGCGGCCAGTACCTGCTGGTCATAGATATAACTGCCGAATTGCAACACGCGCTGAATCGCATCGGAAGCCAGCGACAGCTTCGTGACGGTCTGCTTACTGCGCGGTTGTCCAGGCGACGTCAGCAACACAAACTCATCTTGATTTTCTTGAAAAAGCTTGCCGTTCGTCAGATGCAGATCGCTGCCAAACGAAGCTTCCAGTTCTGCGAGAATGGAAAACAAAAACTTTTTGCCGGTTTTCTCCTTGCCAATTTTGCGCAATAAAGCATCCAATTTGCGATAAAAAATTTTGGGTTCGATCATGATATTTCTTCTATTCCAAGTACGATTGTCCAAATGTGCTCAGGTTCTGAAAAAACAAAACATAAATTACCATTTTACTCCATGAATCGCAACGATTAAGAAAACTTTTTTAAAAGCCGGTTTGGCTTTTTGACGATGGCGTGTTATATTATTTTTTGTGAAAATCCTCCTGTTCGACATTGACGGCACGCTGATTCACTCGGGCGGCTCGGGGTTGCACGGCATGAACCTCGCTTTCGCAGATACCTGGGGCATTGCGAATGCATTGCAAGGCCTGCAGCTCTCTGGCCGGACCGATAGCTTGATTTTGCAAGATGCCTTGGACCGCCATCAGCTCACCGGGAATGCCGAGCTAGTCGAGCATTTCAAGAGCAGATACTTTGTTCACCTCGCGGCAGATATGAAACATCCGCGTCCCGCGCGTCGACTCATGCCGGGCTTTCCGGAGGTGCTCGAGCATTTACAGCGAAAAGATGGCATTCACATCGGCCTGCTCACCGGCAACTGGATCAAAAGCGCGGAAATCAAGCTGGCGTATTTCGATTTGTGGAAGTATTTCGAGTTTGGTGCCTTTGCCGACGACGAAAGTGATCGCAACCAGCTCGTGCCGCACGCGATTCGTCGCGCGCAGGAGAAATTCGATATCACGGTTGCTCGCGATCGTGTCTACGTCATCGGGGACACCCCGCGCGACATTGAATGTGCGCGCCCGCATGCCGCTGTTGCCGTAGCTGTTGCTACGGGCGAGTATTCTGCAGAAGAATTGCGCGCACATGCGCCGGATTATTTGTTCAGAGACTTTTCTGAAGTCGAGGCGGTGTTAAGGATTCTGGAATAATTTCGCAGCCTCATTTGAAGTATTCTGCTCGTTTGCCTATTCCCTGAACTTGCGGATCAGAAGCTGGCAGCAAACCCGCAACCTGAGAACATGAAAATCTCCAGCGGCCACCTCGTCGTCGCCACCTTAGTCGTGCTCGGCATTGCGGGCTTGGCGGCGACACAGTTTAAGATCGATCTCCATTTCAAGCCTCCTGAGACCACACAGGTCGCTCAGAAAATCGTTGAGGACAAAATGAATTCGTTTTCAGATACATTCGCGCGCCATCTGGCGGAGGGCAAAAAGCCGAATCGCTTGATTCACGAGAAAAGCCCTTATCTGTTGCAGCATGCTTTCAATCCAGTGGCATGGCAACCCTGGAGTGAAGAGGCCTTTGCAATGGCGAAGAAAGATAACAAGCCGATCTTTCTTTCGATCGGCTACTCGACCTGCCATTGGTGCCACGTGATGGAGCATGAATCATTCGAAAACGACAGCATCGCACGGATCATGAACGAAAACTTCGTCTGCATTAAAGTCGATCGCGAAGAACGGCCTGATGTCGACAAAGTTTACATGACCGTCGTGCAAGCGCTGACGGGACACGGCGGCTGGCCGCTCTCGGTTTGGCTGACGCCGGATTTGAAGCCGTTTTTCGGTGGCACGTATTTCCCACCCGATTCACGCTATGGCCGCCCCGGCTTTCCCGATCTGCTCCGCCAATTGAGCAGCGCCTGGCAGGAACGACGCGAAGAGATTCTAGCTTCCGGGGACAACATCGTTGCTGAAATCAAAAAACACTTGGATACTCCGGCCCATGCAACCTCCATTCTCATGGCGCCGGTTCTGCGCACCGCTTATGCCCAGTTCTATCAATCTTATGACGAAAAGCTTGGCGGTTTTGGGCAGGCGCCGAAATTTCCACGTCCTTCCGTGTTCAGTTTTTTGCTGCGCTATCATGCGCACCAAAATGAGCGCGGCGCTCTGGACATGACTTTGAACACGCTGCGGCGCATGTGGGCCGGCGGTATGTACGATCACCTCGGTGGCGGTTTTCATCGCTATGCCGTGGACGCCTATTGGCGCGTACCGCACTTCGAAAAGATGCTTTACGATCAGGCGCAACTGGCTTGGGCCTATGTGGAAGCCTACCAAATCACGCATGATGATTTCTACGCACAGGTGGCGCGGGCCGTGCTCGACTATGTCTTGCGCGACATGACGCATGCCCAGGGAGGATTCTACTCTGCCGAAGACGCCGATAGCGCTCTCGATCCGCATCATCCCGAGCACAAAGTCGAGGGTGCATTTTACATGTGGCGCAAAGCCGAGATCGTCACCATTTTGGGTGAGCGTGATGCGGAAATCTTCAATTATGTCTTTGGGGCGAGTGATTCCAGCAACACCATCAGCGATCCGCAAGGGGAATTCGAAGATCGCAACGTCCTGTACGCGGCCAATACGCCGGCTGAGGCCGCCGAACGCTTCAAGCTTTCCGAGGACGAAATCATTACGATCCTGGCGCGTGCGAAAGCCAAACTGTTGGTCGTGCGCGGCCAGCGGCCCCGGCCGCATTTGGACGACAAAATCATCACGGCCTGGAACGGCTTGATGATTTCGGCGTTTGCACGCGCCTATCAAGTATTTGAAGCGCAGGAATATCTTGCTGCCGCTTCACAGGCAGCGGCATTCATCCTCGCAAAAAATTATGATTCCAATTCCCAAACGCTCAAACGGCGCTACCGCGACGGCGAAGCGAAATTTCCTGCGCATTTGGATGATTATGCTTTCTTCGTGCTCGGTTTGCTGGATTTGTACGAAGCCGGCTTCGACATTCAATGCTTGCAGCACGCTGCCGCACTGACGGAAACGCAAGTCCGGCTTTTTGCCGATGACAAAGACGGCGGTTTTTTCGATTTTTCCGGTGAAGACAGTTCCATCTTATTGCGTACCAAGGAAGACTACGACGGTGCCGAGCCCGCGGGCAATTCGATTGCTGCATGGAATTTGATGCGCTTGTCGCAAATGCTGAATCGGCCGGAATGGTGGCAGAGAGCAGAGCGAACTTCGCACGTATTCGCACAGCGCTTGAAAAATGCGCCACACGTCATGCCGCAAATGCTGTCGGCAATCGATTTCGGCCTGGCCAGGCCCAAGCAAATCATCATTGCAGGAATGCCCGAGGCCACGGACACCAAGGCATTGCTGCGCGTGGTGCACAGCCGCTTCATTCCCGGCAAGATTCTTCTACTTGCCGACGGCGGCGCGGGTCAAACATATCTCGGCAGGGCTTTACCTGAATTGCAAGCGATGACAAAGCTGGAAGGCAAGGCCACGGCCTACGTTTGTGAGAATTATGCGTGCCAACTCCCTACCGTCGAGGCAAAGACTATGCTAAAATTGTTGGAGGATCCAAGCGGCTCCAAAAACGAGGCTGATGAATGATGAAACCAACGCTGCCAGGCGCTGGCTCTGCAAGACCTTGAATGCTCGCTGGAGCTAACCTTTGATAACCTTTGACGCCCGGTAATAGATCAATTCGTCCAGCAAGACATTTCTATTCGCTTAATTGAGGAGGGCGATTGTCATGAAACACATTCTGGCCCTGGATCAAGGCACCACCAGTAGCCGCAGCATCGTCTTTGACCGTGAAGGCCGCATTTGCGGCATGGCGCAGCAGGAATTCAAACAATATTATCCACAACCGGCCTGGGTGGAGCATGATCCTGAAGAAATTTGGCAAACGCAATTGGCAACAGCCAAGGCTGCACTCGCACAAGCCAAATTAACAGCGCAGGATATCGCGGCCATCGGCATCACGAACCAACGCGAGACTACAATCTTGTGGGAGCGCAGCACAGGCAAGCCGTTCCATCCTGCGATCGTATGGCAGGATCGGCGCACGGCCCCCTTTTGCGAAGAAATTCGGCGGCAGTCTTGGGCCGCGCTAATACCTGAACGAACCGGATTGGTGGCCGATCCCTATTTCTCCGGCACGAAAATCAAATGGTTGCTCGAACAAGTTCCCGACTTGCGCGCCCGCGCACAGCAAGGAGAGGTCGCTTTCGGCACAGTTGATTCTTGGTTGCTGTGGAAATTGACCGGTGGAAAAGTTCACGCCACCGATTGCTCCAATGCTTCGCGCACCCTATTATTCAATATTCATGAACTTAAATGGGACCCCGATCTCCTGTCGCATTTCGATATTCCCGCTGCGCTCCTGCCTCAAGTGCAGCCGAGCAGTCACACCTTTGGCGCAACCGTGCCGGAATTATTCGGTGAAAGTATTCCGCTCACCGGCATTGCCGGCGATCAACAAGCTGCGCTCTTCGGCCAGGCTTGCTTCAAATCCGGCATGCTGAAAAACACGTATGGCACGGGCTGCTTTATGGTGATGAATACGGGCGCGCAGCCACGGCATTCGAAGAACGGCTTGCTCACGACCATAGCGTGGCAAATCGGCAAAGAAAAAGTGCAATATGCACTGGAAGGCTCGGTATTCATTGCCGGTGCGGCCGTGCAATGGTTGCGTGATGAAATGGGCCTAATCAAAACATCTCCAGAGATTGAAGAACTGGCAAAGCGCGTGGACAACAATGGCGGAGTTTATTTTGTTCCGGCGTTCGTGGGATTGGGATCACCGTATTGGGATGCAACCGCGCGCGGGACGATTGTCGGCCTTACCCGCGGTGCGAATCGCGGCCATTTGGCGCGTGCGGTGTTGGAAGCCATTGCCTATCAATCATGCGATTTGGCGGAGGCGATGAAGCAAGATTTGGGCGCGGAGTTGTCCGAACTGCGCGTGGACGGCGGTGCGGTCCCCAACAACCTGTTGATGCAATTCCAGGCCGATACCCTCAATGTTCCGGTCGTCCGTCCGTGCACAACCGAAACGACAGCGCTCGGTGCCGCCTATTTGGCTGGATTGACCGTCGGCTATTGGAAGGATTTGGATGAGATTGCCGCATGCTGGCGGGAGGAAAAAAGATTTCTTCCGATGATGGCAGCGGGAGAACGCGCGCGGCTATATCAAGGCTGGAAAAAGGCCGTTGCGCGCGCGCGCGCGTGGACAGAGTGATTACGCTGCGAGGCAAGATAAGAGTGGATCCAATTGGAAGCGTAAGGCGATATTCCCGCGAGGATATGCAATTATTTTTCTTCTTGCTCCAACAATAAAAGCTTTGCTTCTTGTTCAGCAAAGCTTTCTTTGCCCTTTTGGGCAGTGCTAAGCGCAATCCGGAGTAAACTCAAGAACCTATTGTGCAACGCGACAATTTTCTTCTCGAGATAGTCGCCAACCTCCCGGATAACTTCTCCTACCTCGCCGGTTGAGCGAGCAAATCTTGCTTGGGTCTCTGAGCGAAAACTTTGCAAGTCTTGGGTCAATCCTCCTATTTCCCTTTGTGTATCCGCGCGAAAACTTTGCAAGCCCTCGGTCAATCCTCCTATTTCCCTTTGTGTATCCGCGCGAAAACTTTGCAAGTCCTGGGTCAATCCTCCTATTTCCCTTTGTGTATCCGCACGAAAACTTTGCAAGTCCTGGTCTAATACTCTCCTTTCCTTCGCTGCTGAGCGAAAGCCCGTTTCCACCTCTGCACGAATTGCTTTCAACTCCAGCGCGGTTATGTTAAAGCCATCCTCCATTCGCTGAAGAATGTCATTCAACATAATTTTGTTTTCATCCATCATGTTTGCTGCCATTGTGATCTCCCCTAAACTCAATGAATAAGCATTGGTATTTCTCCGCCCCACGTGATTTCGGCAAGAATACCAATCGCAGCTCAATTTTGCAAATCAAATTTTGCTGAACTCCTGCTTGAAGATCAACTGGCCGCGGAGTAGAATTTCAGCTGAAATCGTTCGCAAGCTTCACGCAGTGCGTCTTCCGGATTGACGGCCTTCGTTCTGCTGATGCCTACCAATAAAAAAAGCAATTTGCCGATAGCTTCATGGAACTGGTCACGTTCTGCTGTATTTTCTCTCTCAACTGGCATCGCCAAAGCCTTGAAGCGATGATAGGCTGCGTCAATCTCTTCCCAAGAAGAGGCCGGCACATTTGCTTTCTGCTGCAGACGCGCAGCGCGTTGCAAGGCGGGCAAAGTTGCCGGAACTCCATCCATCGCCGATTTCTTGAAAAGGACGAAAATTCAAATCTGACCTGGTCCACATAAAAGTGGCCGGCTCAGTACAACGTGGGGTATGTCCCCGGCAACATCATCGGCAGGGGCTGGCCGTTGCGCGTGCTGGCCATTTTGAGGTATTGCAAAACCGGATCGTTGTCCAGCCGGGCTCCCAAAGGCGAAAATCGCGAATGCAAATCGAACCAGCCTTTATAGCGGGGGATTTCGACGATTTCGACCTCGTCAGACTCATCGAGCCCCGCGCGCTGTTTTGCCAGCGCCAATGCCGTGAACAGTCCGCCGAGCTCATCGACCAATCCATTCGCTTTTCCCTCAAGCCCGGAATAAAAATGCCCTTCGGCAATTCTCTTGACCTCTTCAACCGGCAGTCGTCTTCCTGCTGCAACTTTATTCAAAAAGTTCTCATAAAACTTCTTGATTAAAATCTCGACGCGCTCGCGCTCGGCAACCGTCAAATTGCGCGCGGGAATCTGCGCGCCGAGAATGGGCAGGGTGATGCCAAAACCAAGATCGGCATGCTTGCCGCGCTGGACGTGATCGGACGTCATCCCCAGTTTTTCTCCCACGCCTTTGTCATACAGCCAGCCGCCGATCACGCCAATAGAGCCGGTGACAGTTTGCGGCGCAGCGACAATCGTATCACCATACATTGAAATCCAATAGCCCCCAGAGCCGGCAACCTGCCCTTGGCTGACGATCACCGGTTTTTCTTTCTTGCACTTTTTGATCGCTTCTGCGACGAGATCGCTCGCCAAACCGTCGCCGCCGGGAGAATCAACGCGAAACACAACGGCTTTGATATTGGAATCGGTTGCCAAGCGCAGAAAAACGCGTTCCAGCCAGCGTGCACGAATACCGGTATCCAAAGCGCATTCGCCCAGACCATAGACCACGGCAATGTGCGCGGGCCTGCCCCAGCGCTCCGACTTTACGGCATTCTTGTACAGATCCGGGGCGGCAATCTTTCTCATGCTCCGACCGTTCACGGCTTTGATCGTCTCCTGCAACGCCGACCAGCGCGCGAGTGTGTCGACCAGCCCCGCCGACATTGCACGCTCCGCCAGCAGCACAACTTCTTCATCAATCAATTGATCGAATTGTGATGCTTCCAGCTTGCGCGAAGCGCAAATCTCGGCGCGCACGGTCTCATACCAATCATCCACGAAAGCCTGCCGCTGCTCGCGGTCTGCTGCGGACATTTCCTCCTGGCTCAACACCTCTGCCGCAGATTTATACTTGAAGAAGCGCCATTCATCGAAGCCCAGGCCGAGCTTTTCCAGGGTGCCTTTGAAGAACGTGCGGCCCAACACGTATCCTTCGAGCATCAACATGCCTTCCGGATCCAAGACGATTTCATCGGCAACGCTGGCGAGGTGATAAGAGGTCATGTCGGCATTGTCGAGGAAAGCGAGGATTTTCTTCCCGGCATTGCGCGCCTGGCGCAACGCTTCCCGGACTTCCCAGGCGTGTTCGGGCAAGATGCGCATGGTTGAAAGATTGAGGGCTATGGCACCAACGCGCGCGTCTTCGGCTGCCGCACGAATGTCAGTCAAAATGTCCAGCAAGCGATGGGTGTCGTTATCAAACCAAACGTACTTTTGATAATCCACCCTTCCTTTCAAACTGACCGGCAAATAGCGTTTGCCCTTGCCAAGAGCAGTCTGGAAGAAGCTCGGGCGCATACCGCCGAGGCGCATCATGTAGCTGTTATAGGCATGTTCGCGTTCGTCATTGAAATGCGTCTGCGCTCCAATACCGTCGCGTCCAAAATTCAAAAAAACGCCCAGTGTAAATGCATCATTCTTGAAGGCCCGGCCGATGAAATTCAACCCTGGGGCGATTTGCCAAACGGCGCCTGCGCTCCAAGGAGCCTGCTTGCGCTGAGTGTTTTTTTGCATAGCGAGGTCCCCGAACAATGTGAGTCGTGGCGTTCCGAGCGGACGAATCCCGAGCTCGCCGACACCTTCGCGTGCCGAGCTTTCCACGGAAAAGCTTCCAATCATACCGAGTGAGAAATATCGCGAGGGCCTCAGCAGCATACCGGCGGTAAATTGTTTCTCGCGCGCAAAGGCATCTTGGTCACCGGAAGACCAACCGTAGGAGAGCCCCAGTGCGAATCCGTCATTCCCCGAGGCGGTCGATAGGCGATAATCGGTCACGTGCTCCGGTCCGAAATGCTGGCGCTGCATGGCGAAGCCCAATCCGCTGGTGCCAGCGAACAGGCCCCAATCGTCGAATGAAATCACGTCGGTGCCATCCGTCGACCAATAAAAGCGTGCTTCGGGGGCGTGCAACATTTTCAAGTTCGCAGGGTTGGCGAATCCAACCAAGCCTTCTTGAAAAGCGCCGGGCGAAGCATACAAGAAATTATACCGCTCGTAGTAATCTGGAATTGGTTGGGCCCCGACAAATGTTTGAAGCGCCAACAAATACAGCGATCCCAACAGCGGTCCGAAAGTCTTCATAAATCCTCCGGCATTTGCAACAAGATTTAAAGTTGGGGATCGAAAAAGGCAGGCTTCTGGCCAGCGGGCGGCAGAATCAAGCGAGAAATACTGCAAGAGAAGTCCAAAGGATGCCCCTCATGTTTCTTCGGAATAAGCGAGTTGCGCGAGCGCCTGCTGCGCGGCTTCCTGCTCGGCGCGTTTCTTGGAATAGCCCGTGCCGACGCCCATGGTGCGGTTTTGGATTTTGACTTCCACGGTAAAAATTTTTTCGTGATCCGGACCTTCTTCAGCAACGACGCTGTAGTAAGGTGTGCCCAGATTATGGCTCTGCGAAAACTCGAGCAACAGGCTCTTGAAATTGCGATGCTGCTCTTCGCTCAAGATGGCGTCCATTTCCAAGAGCAGGGTGTGTTCGATAAATACACGCGCCACCAGCAAGCCGCCGTCGAGAAACATGGCGCCGATGAGCGCTTCAAAAGTATCCGCCAAAATGGAAGGTCGGGTACGGCCGCCAGCGTGATCTTCGGAATCGCTCATGAAGATAAACCGCCCCAGATTGAGGTTGCGCGCGATACGCGTCAAGATCTTGCGGCTGACCAGCAGCGATTTCGCCGCGGTAATGTCCCCTTCTTCCTTTTCGGGGAATTTGCGGTAGAGAAACTCCGTCACCACCAGCCCCAGGACCGCATCGCCCAGCAATTCCAGGCGTTCGTTCGAGCAAGCGCGGTGCTCGTTTACTTGCGGCAAATAAGAGCGATGTTTGAGTGCTTGCACCAGTAAATCTTTGCGGCGGAAGCGATAGCCGATCGTCTTGGCAATATCATTGCCCCATAAAATGTTCGGCTGTTGTTCTCGCCGTTTAAGCAGTCTACGAAGATGTTGTAACCACTTCAGCATAAGCGTAGGCGCAGGCGGGACGGCCAGAGTCGGCGTATGGCTTTTGATGTTCATTTTACTAAACACAAAAAAGGGCTAAGCATCCACCCTCCTCCGGGGTAAATTTAGCCCCTTTCATACAACCGGTCGTGAAACCGGCGAATGTAAATCGCATGACCGCATGCACGGGCCAGGCTACTGTAGCAGTCGTCGCGGCCTGCAAACGTGCAAAGGCGTTGCCGTTTGCGCTCGTGCAGACGTCATGCTATGATCCATGGTCTGCTTGCCTCTCCCTCACGCAAAAAGCCTCCGGGAAAAAACCGGTTCGCGCTCTGGTTATGACCCGATCTTCGACTGCAGATAGGCCATGGCCTGGCCGACGGTTTGAAGCTTTTCCGCTTCTTCGTCTGGAATTTCGATGTCGAATTCTTCCTCAAAAGCCATGACTAGCTCGACTGTGTCCAAAGAATCTGCTCCCAGATCTTCGACAAAGCTCGCTTCGGCGGTGACCTCGCCTGCATCCACGCCGAGTTGATCGACGATGATCTGTTTCACTTTCGCTTCGATATTGTTTGCCATTCGTTCGTACTCCTTGGTTGATACGCGGTAGGATAATTTTTGGGTTACTCTCAAATTCAAATCACGCGTTGGCAAAGGCGATGAGCAATTGCCGCCAAAGACTTTTAAGCCATCACCAAACCGCCGTCGACATTCAGCACTTGTCCGGTGATGTAATCCGCTTCACGAGACGCGAGAAATGCGACAAGATATGCTACCTCTTCGGGTGTGCCCACACGGCCCAGTGGAATGGATTGCAACAAGGCCTCTTTGGCACTCTCAGGAAGCGACGAGGTCATATCCGTATCAATAAACCCGGGTGCAACCGCATTGCATTGAATGTTGCGGCTTGCCAGTTCACGCGCCACGGATTTGGTCAAGCCGATGACGCCCGCCTTGGCGGCGCAATAATTGGCCTGGCCCTTGTTACCCATTTCAGCCACCACCGAGCTGATGTTGATGATTTTACCTTCTCTCTGTTTCATCATGATCTTGCTGGCAGCGCGGATGCAATGGTACGTGCCCGTCAAATTCGTGCCCAGCACCGTTTGCCATTCCTCCTCACTCATACGCATGATGAGATTGTCGTGTCTCACGCCTGCATTGTTGACCAGAATGTGCAGTGCGCCAAACGCCTCCGCAGTTTTCTTCATCAAAGATTCAACGTCTGCAACGACGGAAACATCGACCGCCAACGCCAGGGCTTCTCCGCCTTGCCGGCGAATTTCTTCAGCAGCAGGTTCGGCACTGGCAACATTTCTTGCCGTCAAAACCACCCGCGCGCCTTCGGCTGCGAGTTGCAAAGCAATGGCTCTGCCAATGCCGCGCGACGCACCGGTGACAACGGCAACTTTGTTTTCGAGACGCTTCATGATTTGTTCTTGATCCAGAAAGCTTATGGCCGTTTCTTCAGGGATACAAAAGCCCATCTACAGCTTGCGTCCGAGGGCGTTCACGAGCGCAAAGCCTCATGCACTTCTTCCATGGTGCCCACTGTAGTCGCGGCGTAGCTCTTGTTGATACGTTTGAGCAAGCCCGCAAGCACGTTACCTGGGCCGATCTCCCAGAAGGATTGCACGCCATCGGCAATCATGTTTTCGATCGTGGCCAGCCAGCGTACCGGGCTTGTGAGCTGTTGTTCCAACAGCTCACGCAATCGTTCGGCTTTGATTTCCGGCCTGCCAGTGACATTCGCATAGATTGGAAATTTCGCCTCATGGAACGTCGTGGCGTCTAATGTATTTCTCAAACCGGCGCGCGCCGCGGCCATTAGAGGCGAATGAAATGCGCCGCCCACGACTAGCTTTTTCACGAGTTTCGCTCCGCGTTCTTTGGCTCGTTTCATGGCCAGATCAACGGCGGCGATTGAACCGGATATGACGGTCTGTTCGTGCGAATTGAAATTGGCGGGCTGTACTACGAGCGCTTGCGTCTCCAACTGCTTCGTGACTTCATCACATACCGCTTCGACTTCCTGAGGTGATATCCCAATGATCGCTGCCATGGTGCCCGGCTTCTCCACGCCCGCGCGATGCATTAACTCGCCGCGTAATTTCACCAGGCGCAAGGCTTCCTCAAAGGTTAAAGCTTCAACGGCAAACAGCGCCGAATACTCGCCGAGACTATGGCCGGCGGCCGCGGCAGGTACAATGCCTTTTTCTTGCTTGAGGATACGGGTAACAATGGTGCTGTGAATCCAAATGGCTGGTTGCGTAATGGAGGTCTTGGTCAGCTCTTCGAGTGGTCCTTCGAAGCAGATTTTTTGGAGATCGAAGCCGAGCTCATCATTCGCGGCTTGAAACAGCTCTCGCGCGACAGCGAAATCTTGGCACAGATCTTTCGCCATACCCACAAATTGCGAGGCCTGGCCGGGAAACAAAAATGCGCGCTTTTCATTCATAATCTAAAATCGCACCAATGCAGAGCCCCACGTAAATCCGCCGCCAAAGGCCACCATCAAGCACAACTGGCCGCTCTTCAAGACGCCTTTTTCTAGGGCTTCGTCGAGCGCAATCGGAATCGAGGCGGCGGAAGTGTTGCCATAATCCTGCAAATTCAGATAGACCTTCTCCATGGGTACGCCCAAGCGTTTGGCCGTCGCCGAGATAATGCGCATGTTGGCTTGATGAGGAATGAGCACATCGATGTCCGCGCCGGTCAAGCCGTTTTGTGCCAGAATATGCTCGGAGGCATCCGCCATGGCCATGACGGCGTATTTGAATACTTCGCGACCTTCCATGTACAAGAAGTTTTTGCGCTCGGCTATGGCAATTTCCAACGGCATGTTCGTGCCGCCGCCGGGCATGCAGAGCAGATGCGTGAGCCGCCCGTCGCTTTTGATGTACGTATCCATCACGCCGCGCTCGCCCTGCGCCGGGCCCAAAACCACCGCGCCCGCGCCATCTCCGAACAACACGCAAGTCGAGCGATCGGTCCAATCGGTGATGCGACTGAGCACCTCGGATCCGGCCACGAGTGCATACTTCGCCTTGCCATTCGCAATCAAGCTGTCGGCCATGGACAGGCCGTAGACAAAACCGGAACAAGCTGCGGAGAGATCGAAAGCCCCGGCATTGGTCGCACCGATCAATTCCTGCACGTAACAGGCCGTACTGGGAAAAACCACGTCGCCCGTGACCGTACCCAAAACAACCACATCGATCTGCTCGGCGGAAATCTTGGCGGCGGCAAGCGCGTGCTGGCAGGCGCGCGCCGCGATTTTGGAATTACGATCCTCCGGAGCAGCGATATAGCGACGTGTGATGCCCGTGCGCTCGCGAATCCACTCGTCCGTGGTGTCGACGATTTTTTCCAGCTCGGCATTGGTCAACACGCGCTCGGGTGTGGCTCGGCCCGTGCCCAGCACCATGCTATTAGGCGTTTTCTTCAACGAGCTTCACTCCGTTTTGCATCTGTAATTCCCGCTCAATGATCAGGTTGATTTTTTCTGAAACCATCGCAATCGCCTCCTTGACGGCATTGCGAATGGCCTTCGGCGAAGAGGAGCCGTGACAGATGATGCATACGCCATCGACCCCCAGCAAAGGTGCACCGCCATATTCTTCGTAGTCGAAGACTTTGCGCAAACGCTGGAACGTGGGCTGCATTAAAAACGCGCCGAGATTCACAAAGATCTTCTTACCGATCTGGCGTTTAATATGGCGGCGGAAGACGCTGCCCAAGCTTTCCGTAAATTTGAGAATCACGTTTCCAACGAACCCGTCACAAATGACCACGTCGGCTTTGGCCTGCAGAATATCGCGACCTTCCACGTTACCGATGAAATTGACATTGCTCTTTTCGAGCAAACCGTAGGCTTCGCGCGTCACTTCCGTGCCTTTGGTGCGCTCTTCACCAATGCTAAGCAAAGCGACTTTCGGATTTTCCAGGCCGACGACGCGTTGCATGAAAATGCTGCCCATCATGCCGTATTGCATCAAGTGCTGCGCCTTGGCGTCGACATTCGCGCCGACGTCGATCATCATCGTCACGCCGCTGCCATTGGGAATCAGCGTACCAATCCCGGGCCGGCTGACACCTTCGATTCTTCCCAGGATCAGAAGAGCCGCGGCCATCGCCGCGCCGGTATGGCCGGCGGAAATGACCGCATCGGCTTTGCGCTCGTGCACCAGCCGATTCGCCACCTGAATCGAGGTATTTTTCTTCCGCTTGAGCGCCACCATGGGCTGATCAGTCATCTCGATCTTCTCGGAGGCCTGCTCGATCGAATAGCTGATACTCTGGCCACGCAACAGGATGGGATGCCGAGCAATTTCCTGCTCGATTTGCATCTGATCGCCGACAAAAACGACTTCGCATTGTCCGGCGAACAATTTGGCCGCTTCCAATCCTCCTTGCACGATGGCCGCCGGCGCATAATCACCGCCCATAGCATCCAACGCAATTCGCATAAACTCCTCTCAGCGAAGAAACTCTCTACTCACCGCGCGCGAGCAAGAGGCCTGCAGCAGGCGTTCCGATTCAAAACGTGAATGGTGGATGACGAAGAAAGACACCGACTTGGTTCCTCAATTGCAATCGGAAGGATATTCGGTTAGGACTCGCGTGGCAAGAAAACAGAGCGATCAGCATAATAGCCGCAGTTCGGACATACGCGATGCGGCAATTTGGGCTGATGGCAATGACTGCAACTGACCACGTTGAGTGCAGTCAATTTCCAATGTGTGCGCCGCTTGTCACGGCGAGTGCGTGTATGACGTCGTTTTGGATTTGGCACAACAAACCTCTCTTTCAATGATGCAACAGTGTTTGCAGCGGCTGCCAGCGCGGATCAGCTTGCTTTGCCGTGCAGCGGCATTTTTCAACGTTCAAATTCGCGCCGCATCCCGCGCACAGCCCTTGACAATCTTCTTGGCACAACAGCTTGCCCGGAAGCGACAGCAATAACAAATCACGAATATCCTCGGTCAGATCGATTTCCTGCGCACGTGGGTCATGCACGCGTATTTCGTCCTCATGCGGCCCAACCAAATTCTGATCACTTGAAAAAACGGCTCGTCCCGTATCTTCAACAACTTGATCAAATTCTTCCAAACAGCGGTCGCAAGTAAAGTGGCCAATAGTGCGGATATGATTACGCACGTAGATTGCAGTCGGCCCTTTTTCCAACTGCACGGTCAAATGCACGAGAGCGCGCAGATGGGGGTGATTCTCCAGCCCCCATTTTTCCGGAGGCTCGTCGAACTCGAACTCGTGCACTCCCAGACGCAAAGCAGCAATTGAAATTTTCATATAAATTGCACACAAAATTAGTTTCGAATTTATAAAACTACCCCTAAGAAGTCAAGCTAAAAATCCTGCTTTTTGAAAGGCTTAGCAATGGCATTTTTGGTGCTCGCAACTGCCGGGAGCAGAGCTTGCGCTCAACGTGTTGCGATCCAATATCCGGCCTGCAACATGTCTTCAACGGCTTCGGCCTGCCGCGCAGCAATTTCACGGGTACTGAAGCGGCCGAGCCGGACGCGATACCAGATTCCGCCTTTCTCCGGAATATTCACCCGCTGAATGTAAGCATCAAAGCCCTGCTCTTGATAGCGGCCCATATCCAAATTGGCCTTTCTCTGGCTGCGCCAGGCAGAAACTTGTACGGTGTATGCGCCGTCTTCCGTCGCCACAATCGTCGGGCCCGGCGCTTCTTGAGCCGGTTTTTGAGGCTGGATTGAGGCGGGCGTCATTGCGGTCTGCAGGGTATCTTTTTTTGACGGCGCCAGCAAGACGGCCGCACCGATCGTGTTGTCTTTTTGTTCTTGCCGACGACTGGCCGGCCAAAACAAAGCGGCGACAATGCACAGAAGGATCGTCGCCACGGCTATGGCTATTTTTTTCGCGCTGAAATCCATAATAGCATCTCTCCTACCTTGTTTCAAGCAGTTCCTTTTCGGAAAAATAGAAAGCGATCTCAGTGATCGCATTTTCGGGCGAATCCGAGCCATGCACGATGTTGTTCTGCTTGCTGGTCGCGAATTCCTTGCGAATCGTGCCGGCCGCGGCTTCTGCTGGATCCGTTGATCCGATCAACTTGCGGAAATCCGCAACGGCGTTGTTTTTCGCCAACGCCATCACCACGACGCGTTCGCTGGACATGAAGGCACATAAATCTTTATAAAAGGGCCGTTCTCTATGTACTTCGTAAAACTTGCCTGCGGTTTCCGGCGTGAGGCGAACCATTTTCAGCCCCAGAATACGAAAACCTGCATTTTCTATGCGATCGAGCACTTTTCCGATCTTATGTGCAGAAACTGCGTCGGGTTTGAGAATCGCAAGCGTGCATTCCAAAGCTTTCTCCTTTCTGATGAAGATTTGTAACCGTCAGATCACCGTCCGGGCGCTCTTACTTTTTCTGAAATTGGAGCAATGCATTACAAAGCTGAACGCATGACCTGGAAGATTCATAGCGGCCGGGCGAAAGTTTCCTAATCGTGCAGTGCTGTTGAATCTGACTGCAGAAGACGTCCCCACTGCCCTCATTTGGCCCTTGCTTTTCTCGCGCTGCCAGTTGTCGCTTTCCTGGTCGTGCGTGGTGCCGTTTTCAGAGCCGTTTTGGTTCTTGTTCCCTTGTTGGCTTGCTGCAACACCCGTTGCATGGTTACACCGATTTCAGCCGGGCTTTCGCAAACATGTGCACCGGCTTGTTTCAAACGAGCCATCTTTTCTGGTGCTGTGCCTTGTCCGCCGGCGATAATCGCGCCGGCATGCCCCATGCGGCGTCCGGGCGGGGCGGTGCGACCGGCGATAAAGCCTACGACCGGCTTATTGAAATAATCTTCGAGGTATTCTGCCGCTTCATCTTCGCCTGTGCCGCCAATTTCGCCGATCAGAACCACGGCGTCGGTGTCTTCGTCTTCCGCGAAAAGCCGTAGAGCATCGACAAAATTAGTGCCGCTGATCGGATCTCCCCCAATGCCGATACACGTGCTTTGTCCGATGCCGAGATCAGAAAGCTGTTTCACGGCTTCATAGGTCAATGTGCCGCTGCGCGAGATCACGCCAACGCGGCCCGGTTGGTGAATAAATCCCGGCATAATGCCGATTTTGCATTTTCCCGGAGAAATCACGCCTGGGCAGTTCGGGCCGACCATGCGCACCTTCTGCTTGATCAAGAATTGTTTGACCGTCAGCATGTCCAGGGCAGGAATGCCTTCGGTGATGGTCACAATTAAGGGCAGCTCTTCGGCGGCGGCTTCCATGATCGCATCCGCAGCCAGTGCCGGCGGAACAAAAATCACCGCCGCATTCGCTCCGGTCTCCTTCATGGCATCAGCGACCGTATTGAAAACGGGCACACGGTCATTGAACTTTTGGCCGCCCTTCCCGGGGACGACCCCGGCAACGACTTGCGTGCCGTATTCAATCATTTGCGAGGTATGAAATGACCCCTCGCTGCCGGTGATGCCCTGTACCAGCACGCGCGTCTTTTTATCCACCAGAACGCTCAAGCACTTCCTCCTTATTTCGATTTCCGGTTGACGATTAGCGATGCCCGATTTGCGAAGGATCTATCAACCCCTAAAATCGCAAATCGTCATTCAATTCAAACATCATCATTTTCATAGAGATTTTGTCACTACGCCCATACGTTTTCTCTTGGTTTTTGTTTTTTACCAAGCTCTCATGCGAATGCTGGCGACTTCTCCGGTGCCTTCTCGTAGTGAGGCGTTGGCCTCAACCTACCGATCAGAGGAAATAGCGTTTTTCGCCGCTCATTATTCACGCTTGAATCGCGGAGACCACCTTCTCGGCCGCGTCTTTAATGCTGCCGGCGACGATGATCGGCAGCCCCGATCCCGCCAACAATTCGCCAGCTTCTTTCGCATTCGTCCCTTCCAAGCGTACCACCAGAGGTGCGTGAATGCGAACGTTTTGCGCCGCTTGGATCACGCCCTGAGCGATACGGTCGCAGCGCACTATGCCACCGAAAACGTTAATGAGGATCGCCTTCACATTTGGATCAGCCAGAATGATGCGAAAACCATTCTCCACGGTTTGCGGATTTGCACCGCCGCCGACGTCGAGAAAATTTGCGGGTGTGCCGCCGGCGAGCTTGATGATGTCCATCGTCGCCATGGCCAAGCCCGCGCCGTTGACCATACAACCGACGTTACCATCCAGGCGGACGTAGTTGAGATTGTATTTCGAAGCTTCCACCTCCAACGGGTCCTCTTCGCTCAAATCGCGCAGCGCGAGGTATTCGGGGTGGCGCATGAGGGCGTTGTCGTCAAAATTGATTTTCGCGTCGAGCGCGAGCACCTGACCTTCCGCGGTGACAATCAGGGGATTGATCTCCGCGAGTGAGCAATCAGATTCAATATAGGCGCGATACAAAGCCAGAAAAAACTTTACTGCGTTCTTGAAAGCCTCTCCCTCGAGCCCGAGGCCGTAAGCGAGCTTGCGAGCCTGGGCGCCGCGCAAACCCGTAAGCGGGTCGATATGCTCTTTCAAAATCAATTCCGGCGTTTCTTCTGCGACTTTCTCGATTTCCACGCCGCCGGCGGTGCTTGCCATGAATACCAATTGTGATACGGAGCGATCCAAGATAATTCCCGCGTACAACTCGCGCGCAATGTTCAACGCTTGCTCCACCAACACCAAGTTGACGCGCTTGCCTTCTGGGCCGGTTTGGTGCGTGACGAGCTGCATGCCAATCATCTTCTGCGCGATTTCGTAGGCTTCGTGTGCGCTCTTGGCGAGCTTTACGCCGCCGCCTTTGCCGCGGCCGCCTGTGTGAATCTGCGCCTTTACCACCACTTTACCGCCCAACTCGTGCGCCAACACACCCACTTCCTCCGGCGTGTGCGCTACCTTCCCTTTGGGTACGGCGACGCCGAATTTACGCAAGATCTCCTTGCCCTGGTATTCATGAATTTTCAAAAGTTTCCTCCTCAAGAATTAAAGCTCATGGCAGGACGAATTGACACTGCCATAGCAGATTTTCCGAAAAAGTAATGAACCTCTTCGCCTGGCATTATAAAGTAATCCCTGGATGATAACCCCGGGTTGTTGCAGAATGAATATAGTTAAAATATAGCGGAAAAACCGCTGATTTGCAAGCTTAGGAAGGTCATGTTCAAAAATTTTTGAGGTGCCGCATCAGAGTAATGGCGGGAAATAAAAAGCTCTTGCGAGGATCGCAATGGCAACTGGCAAGCATCTCGCAGCGGAATGCACTCAAAAGGCCCTCAACTTGCTGTGTCGCTGCCGTTTCGGTGCGGGCCAGCACGATAAGAGCGCGGTTTTGAAAGATGAAGGCACAGGTTGGCCAGCACCTCGAATAACGCTCCGTTCACATTCCGGGTGGGGCAAAAGCCCATCGGACCGGACCGAAGCCGTGAACCCGACGCCAGGCCGCAAGTTGCCCGGCATGATACCCTTCATGGCACACTAACGCCAGAAGATGATGACCGATGGTCGGTTGCGCCTGAGCGAGAACCGCATCCGGAGTTGGCCGCCGCAAGTCATCAAACGTCATTTGCCTGATGGCATGCAGTCGACGAGAGCCGGTGGATTCCAAACGCTGGACGAGCGCCGGTGAGGAATCATATTGCACGGGCGACGGCAGCGGTGCCGCTCCAGGTCCGTAGCGACTCAGGAGGGATGGGAAATCAGCCGAGAGGTCTTCTACTCCGAGCAATGACAGAAGGTAGGTATCGCCCAGCAACAAATGTCCAAGAACCCAGACGGCGTGCTGTTCCCCCGGCGCCGATTGCAGGCACGCCCGATCGGGCGGCACATCCGCAGCCAGTGAGAGGGTCTGTTGTCGGGCGTGGCTAAGGGCCCAGATGAGCATGTCTTTCATGCGAGACCCGACCTAAGCGCGTGACGAGACGTGCGTACGGTGGGAAAATCCTAACCCTGTGTTTGCAGGGCCTTGGCCGGCGTTATTTCAAGTCGTCTTCAAGTATTCGCGAGCATCAAGATTCCGTAATCCGATCAAAACTTCCATCGCATGGTCAGCTTCAAGCCCCGGCCCGAAGCGGGGGACACACCAACTTTCGGCACATAAACCGAGCCTGGTTCGGCAGGCTTTACGGCATTGGAACGATGCGCCAGCCAGGCCGCGTGGATACCGCTGATAATATGATTCGCCAAAATTGCGGCGACCACCAACTCTGCGTTGGAATTTGCACGATCGCTGTCCACGCGCAATTGCCGAAAGCGCTGCTGATTCCCCTGCGTGTCCCAACGCCAGAAATGAGTGGCGGGATCGTATAGCGACTGCGGGTCGCGGTTTTGCAAGCGGGATTGGTTATAGTCTTCCACGTTTGCAAAATTTCCGACGTCAACGAAATACTGAGCGTCTTTGCCCTGGACCCCGGCAGCGGCGTGATCCGCGGCCAACGTGCGATAATCGGCCT